>JBBQCH010000014.1:0-32363 GCA_038318485.1 Geobacterales bacterium | reverse complement strand
TCATGGGATAGAAGGACATATAAATCGGAAATCAACACCAATCATCATCTCAATACCGCATTACTCCGTAACAACTCTCCAACACTAAAACCATCAACACCACCAACAACACAAAAGTAATAGCGGTGTCACACTTAAACCAGCGTCATAAAGGGTTAGGGCAATCATACCTACAGACAACCAGGAGCAACAGCCCCCGTCCTATATTTTCCACTTCGGTATCTGAATATCATAATCCAGCTTAACAAGAGCATCCAGCAGCACCTTCGGCTGATAACGCTTACCGTACCGGCCAGTCGTCATAGAATCGTTTGCGTGACCCATGATCTCGGCGATTACAACTTCTTGAATACCAGCTTGCTTAAGCGTGTCTGCCAGAGTATGACGGAAACTATGGAACACCTTCTTCGGATCGTCTGTAACGTGCCTTCTGTTGAATACCTGAAACCACTTACCCAAGGCATTACTATACCCGTCAGACGGTCGCCACCTTAGTTCCATCCATAGTCTCGGAACACCGGCCTTTCGTAAACTGTCTATGTATTCAATGAACCCGCATGATAACAGAACAGGATGCACCGGAACAATTCTCTTACCAGTAACAGTCTTAACTTTCTTGTCCTTCTCATCATTGATGCTGAAGCACCATACATCATCTACCTGCTGCACGTCCTCCAAGTATAGCTGACAAATTTCATCCAGCCTCATGCCAGTGTACATTGATATAAGCGGCACCCAAAACCGATCAGGTCTATCTTGAGTACGTGGAAGATTCGCTACAATACATTGCAGGTCTTCAATAGAATATGCCTTCCTCTCTTCGTCACTTCTACGCTTCTCTGGGATCATCATCCCTTGAGCAAGGTTTGCCTGTATGATGCCTTCCTTAACAGCGTAACCCAGCAGGGCGCTCAACCTTAATATGTGCTTGTTTACAGATGTCGTACTCATTGGAACGATACCAGCCAGCATCAGCACTTCCTGGATGGTCTTTCCTGCGTGTATTTTGTAGAGGTTTGACGGTAGCCTGATCATAGTATCCTTGAAATCAATGACCATCTGCCTACTGATGGCCTTAACATCAACATCGCCTATGACATCCACTATCAGCCTATGACAGCTCAGTACCTCAATCTTGGTCTTGTGAGTCCACTTGTCTTCATTAGCCTTAACATAATCACTTATCAGCGATGAAAGCAGCATCCCTACTGGCTTTTCAGCCTTTCGGTTGGGGTATATCTCTGCAACCATACCGACAATAATATCTTCCGGTAACATTCCGCTGCGGATCATGGCATAGGTACGCTGAAGCTTGTACTCCATGCCTATAGCCAGCACCTTTGCTATCTTCGAGTCTTTGGTTTTAAGTGACTGTTTTATCTCAGGAGTATGAAAGTGGTGTTTGATATCAGAGGGTATATCAGCTCTGAAATAGTAGGTGTCTTTACGCTTGTAGATATGTGTTAGATAAGACAATAGCCCATGCTTAAGAGGTCTCATAAAAGGTCTCACTTAAGTAAGGGCTATCATTTTAAGTAACAAAAACAGTTACTTAGTTTACTGGCGGAGAGGTAGGGATTCGAACCCTAGGTACGTTGCCGTACACCTGATTTCGAGTCAGGCACCATCGACCACTCGGACACCTCTCCGTGAGCGGGAAAGAAACATACCTCATTCCTGTATAAATATCAAGTCTGGAAGATTGAGTTGTTATGGGTGAAATGGGAATAGCTGATTGACTGCAACAAGCCAGGGTATGCTTAATATCAATTGGACATTTGGTGTTTTATAAGACCATCATGAATGTTGACAACAGGTTTTTTACTTGGACAGAATAAAGCCTTTAGTGGTGAATGTCAGTGGTCGAACAGGCAACTGCCACTGCGAAGTTATAGAAATAATTTAACATTAGCTGGAACTATGATAGGCTCCACCGATGGTAGCAAGACCTGCAGCTTTTCCTTTCCAGGCCGAGGAGCAAAAAAACATGGAACCTACTGATTCGCTCCAGGATATTCTGATTGTATTGGAGCCAACTCGAAACATATCTAAGTAACCATACCGAAATCTCATTCAGCCACAGCTTGTGCAATGAGTGCGCTCATGAACTCTACCCCGAATATTTCACCAAAAAGCCAAAACAGAATGACCAAAGCGGATAATCGACTCCACCCGATTTATAGTCTTATAATGGATGATTGAGTTGAAGTTCATCCCCAACCGTGGCTTATCCTTTTATCAATTCCGCCCGCAATACCCGGCCGTACAGATAGTCGGGTGCCGTCAGCCTGCCCCTGCTCGTAGGCTCCGCTGTTGATGTAACTTCTGCGGCTGTGCATAGTTCTGATATTGCCGATCTCGCCCATGACCTGCTTGATCAATCCTTCCTTGATCGGCACCAAGGCACCCGCTGTGACGGGTGTTTCTTTTTTTTGTGCTGCCAGCATGCGGTTGATGGTAGAAACTGCGCCCAGATAATAGGATTGCCGCATCAGTTCCCTGTGCCGGTTGGTGATTGTGCCGACTGCATGCTGTTTCATGTAGCTGCTGCAGAGCTTTCTGACGCTCCTGTCCAGATAGCTGAAGGTATACACGGCGATCTGCACATCCGCTCCCACGCCGATAAAAGTGAGTTTGCCGTTTGCCGGGTGATGGATGGCGCGGCAGTCGAATGCGCTGCTGACGCCGGCTGTCAAGTGGCGCACCCATTTCGGCATGGTCTTGGGGACGGCTGTTTCGATGGTGTCGGCCTTTTCCGGCTTGCGGGTCGTCTCGATGTCCGCCATTGCCAGATTGTGCTCTGCCAGAAGCCGTTGGGCGTGCGAAGCGGCCAGGGCTGCTTCATGCTCGTTGGAGGAGTTTGAAAGAGCCAGCAGTTTTCTTATTTTTTCGATGATTGGATTATTGTTGTCCATCAGTCGTTACCTGGGTTTGAATTAGTGGATACTACCTGATTCTTAGCCTGATTCCATCGGCGGCCATCTCAATCAGCCCCTCTTTGTACAATCCGCCAACCGCCTTTTTGAAACTTTTTTTGCTGATCCGCAACATTTCGGCAATCGCTTCCGGTGCGCTTTTGTCGGTCAGCGGCAGGGAACCCCCATTCAATTTCAGTGTTTCCAGGATCAACTCACGATCATCATTTGCTTCCTGGGCGCCTCCTTTGCGCAAAGTAATGTCCAGTTTGCCGTCTTCCCGGATTTTTTTGACATAACCACACAGGAGATCGCCGCTTTTTGGATTCACATAGAATTCATTGCGGAACAGCAGCCCGCCGAAAGAGTTGTTGACCACAACTTTGGCCCCCAGGTCACTGAAGGCATATACCAGCAGGCCAACTTCATCTCCTTCGGATAAAGATATATCGACCGGCCTGATGAACTTTTCCAGCTTGGCCGAAGCGGCAATCCGGCCGCTGGAGTGTAGATAAACCCTTACCAGTACCCGTTCGCCGCGTCTGAGCGGAGAGAGCTGTTCTCCGAAAGGCAGCAGCAGATCTTTTTCCAATCCCCAATCAAGAAAAGTGCCGACAGAGACATTGTCCTTGACGGTCAGTATCGCAAAATCCCCCACAGTGGCACGGGGTTCGGCGGTTGTGGCTGTCAGGCGCTCTTCCGAGTCGAGGTAGATGAAGACTTTGATGATGTTGCCCGGTTCGGCCCCCTTGGGCATCAATCTGCCCGGAAGAAGAATCTCTCCTTCATCGCTTGCCAGGAAGGCGCCTTTTGCATTGATTCGGGCTATTTTCAAATTGTTGTAATTGCCTACGAGAAGCATAGTGTCTCCAGTTTGTTCTTTATTTGAAGTTGTAATCTGATTACGCAGTTCTTTTAATTGTATATCGGCTGATCAGCCTGCTCTCCATGCTCAGGCGGAACAGCAGCGGCAGCAGCGCCGCAAGGAAGATAACGCCGCACCCCAGCCATTCCCTTGAACTCAGTCGTTCGCCCAGTACCAGAAAGCCGGCGGCCAAGCTCCAGACCGGATCCAGGGTGTAGACCAGTCCGGCGCGGGTGGGGGTGACGTAGCGCTGGTAGGTGTTCTGCAGCGTGAAACAGAATACCGTCGGGAAAATAGCGCAGTAAACCACTGACATTACGGCTGGCGGTGTTACGGTGAAAGATGGCAGAGGCATCAGCAGACAGGCGACAGCGGCTATGGCCGACACGGTTGCAAACTGCACCAACGAAACCAGATAGACGTCATCTTCTTTCAGCACCTTGGAAACAGCGGTGATGTGGCAGGCAATCATGAAGGCACAGAAGGTTGAGACCAAGTCGCCACGGTTGAAACCATGTCCACCGCCGCTCGCCAGCAGCCAGATCCCGAAAACCGCCAGGGCGATGCCGGCCATGTTGACACGACCGATTCTGTCACGCCAGATTATTCTGGTGATCAGCGGGATGAATAGTACAAACAGGTTATTGAGAACTCCGGCCCGTGAAATGCTGGTACCCTGAATTCCGAATACGAAACTGAGATTGGTCAATCCCAGGGCGATGCCGACAATCAGGCCGCGCTTGATTGTGCCGACGTCAATTTTCTTCAGGCGCGGGGCAAAGACCAGCAGCATGATCACCGTTGCCAGACAAAATCTGGTCAATACGAACAATTGCGGCGGAATGCTGGCAACCCCGATTTTGGTGAACAGAAAGCTGCCGCCCCAGAAAAAGGTTGTCAACACCAGAAAAAAATAGACCCGTCCCATGCTTGGGCGTTCCTGTTTGGTCATGATTTGAATCCGCCGCGTAAAGCTTCGTGGCCGGTCAGATAAGCGGCGATAATCGGCAGGTCGGCCTCGGCCCAGTCCAGTTCCTGCATCTGTAGCGGTTCTGTCCACTTGATCGCTTTGTGTTCGTGAAGCGTGATCGGGCCTTGGAGCTTGCTACAGATAAACGGGTAGAGTGTGACGGTGAAGTCGTCGTAACTGTGGGTGGCGGTGGCCAGCGCCTCCCCGATCGTTACCGTAATCCCCAGTTCCTCATACAGTTCACGCTTCAGGCAGTCGGCTGGTGATTCTCCGGCTTCAATCTTGCCGCCGGGAAACTCCCATTTGAGCGGCAGGCTCATGCTGGCACTGCGCTGGGCTGCCAGAATCATGTTTTCTTGTTCGATGATGGCACAGGCCACATGTAAATGACGTTTCATTTGGCGATATCTCTTTATCTGAAGGAGAGCTTGATTTATTTATCCGGGTTTGGGGCAGGATTACCATAAATACGGCAGAGAATCGGATTGACGTTTTAAACTTGATAACATATTGTTTTTTGCAAGTCAGCTAATATTGCTCTTGTAACAGTATACGAATAGTGCAAATGGAGAATTGGACATGTTTCTGAAGGTTGCGGATGTTGCTGCAGTGGTTGGGGTTGATGAAAAAACCGTGTTGGACTGGATCAGGCATCAGGGGCTGCATGCTCACAAACAAGATGATCGTTACCGCATCAATCGTGTTGATCTGCTGGAATGGGCGACCGGCAAGGGGATTGTCGTTCCTCCCGATGTTTTGGCTGCCCGGGAAGAAATTGCAATGCTTCCGTCGGTTTCGGAAGCTCTTCGGCAGGGGGGCATCCATTATGATCTTCCGGGTGACAGTCCCGAAGCAGCACTGCGGGAGGTCGTGACACGACTTAATCTACCTCCTGGACTTGATCCCGAATTCTTGCTGCAAACCCTGCTGGCCCGGGAAGCACTTGGTTCGACCGCCTTTGGCAATGGCATTGCTATTCCGCATGTACGCAATCCTATCATTGGCCAAATCAGTGAATCCTCGATCAGTCTCTGCTTTTTAAAAAAACCGTTGGATTTTGAGGCTATTGACGGTAAACCGGTCTCGATCCTGTTTACGTTTGTAACACCCAATGTCAAGGCGCATCTGCATCTGCTGGCAAAACTGGCTTTTCTGCTTCATGACCAGGAATTCCAGGTTTTGCTGCACCGTTCTGGGACCGAGGAAGAAATCCTTTCGGCCGTACATGCGCTTGAGGAAAGCATCGTCAGGAGGTAGGTGGCAATGATGCCGGAAACGTTTACCCCGAGTATGTTGATAATGGCTGCCACAATTCTGGCCGCCCTTTCGGGTGTTCCGCTGCTTGTTTCTCCGCGGTCCGGTCTCTCACGAGGACAACTGGTGGCGATTATTGTGACGTTGTTAGCCTCCTGTCTTGGACTGGCCGGCTCTGTTATGATTCTGCTTTCCGGCCGCTCCGAATCGTTTGAACTGGCCTGGAGTCTCCACTTCGGGGAAATCCGGATCGGCGTAGATCCGCTTTCGGCCTGGTTTCTGATACCGATTTTTCTGATCAGCGCCTGCTCCGCATTGTATGGCCGCAGCTACTGGCACGCCAATCGGCATCCGGGCAACATCCGTAAGTTGACGTTCTTTTTCGGTTTGATGACCGCTGCCATGAGTGCTGTCGTCCTGGCCCGCGATGGTATCTCATTTCTGGTCGTCTGGGAAATAATGGCAATTTCCGCCTATTTTCTGATTACTACCGAGGATCAAAAGAGCGAGGTCAACCAGGCCGGCACGCTCTACATGATTACGACACATATCGGAACATTGGGGCTTTTCGGGCTGTTTCCACTGCTGCACCTAATGACCGGTTCCTGGCTTTTGCCAGTCAGCGGCTCTCTGGATGGTTCATCGCCGATCGCCAGCGCTCTCTTTCTGGCAGCGTTGTTTGCATTCGGCATGAAAGCCGGAATCATGCCGCTGCACATCTGGCTCCCTTCGGCCCATGCCAACGCCCCCAGCCATGTTTCAGCCGCCATGTCGGGCGTCATACTCAAGGTCGGTATCTACGGCCTGCTGCGGACACTTTCCTTCTTCCATAATCTGCCGCTCTGGTGGGGTGGTCTGGTGCTGCTGCTGGGGATGGTCTCCGGAGTGCTGGGTGTTGTTTTTGCGCTGGGTCAACATGACATCAAACGGCTGCTGGCTTATCACAGTATCGAAAATATCGGCATTATAGTCATGGGAATCGGGATTTCGCTGATCGGACAGGCCACCGGATCCATGAACATGATGATGCTTGGCATGGGAGGGGCGCTGCTGCATGTCCTGAATCACGCCATGTTCAAGGCACTGCTTTTTCTGGGGGCCGGATCGGTGATTCACGCCAGCGGTACGCGTGAAATGGATCTGATGGGGGGCGTCGCTCGTCGCTTACCCTATACGGCGCTGCTGTTTGGAGTCGGCGCCGTTGCTATCTGCGGACTGCCACCACTGAACGGCTTTGTCAGTGAACTTCTGGTGTATTTGGGGATTTTTCATGGTATGCAGGGTGAGGGGCCGGCTGTTGCTGCGACTGCGCTTGCCGCTCCGGTGCTGGCAATGATCGGCGGACTGGCGGTGGCCTGTTTTGTCAAGGTCTACGGGATTGTTTTCCTGGGAAACGACCGCCATGAAGAGCATGCTGCCGGACATGAAGCCGGATGGCAAATGCTGATGCCGATGACACTGCTGGCGTTTATCTGTGGTGTGATCGGTCTGGTACCGCAGTTGCTGTCCGGCTCTCTTCAGCGTGCAGGGCTGGCAGCACTTCCACCTCAGACTGGCAATGGATTGCAGCCGCTCTCGCTACTGGTTCCCTTTTCGATGATTTCAGTGGTGGGCGGGATTCTGCTGCTGATTCTGTGCCTGCTTGCGGTTTGGTATAAAAAATGCCTGTCAGCCTCGGCAACAGCAGAAAGCTCCACCTGGTGTTGTGGTTACCAACGTCCCACCGCCAGGATGCAATACAGCGCTTCCTCATTTGCCCAGATGTTGAACGGACTCTTTGCCTTTGTGCTAAGGCCGCGCACCCATCGACCGGATGTCACCGGATTTTTCCCGCTGCGCAGCTCTTTTGAAAGTCATGTCCCGGAGGCGGTACTGGATCTGGTCTATGTTCCGGCGCTGGAGCGTCTGTATAATCGTTTCCTCCCCATCCGCAGAATGCAGAGCGGCATCCTGCAGCAATATGTCTTGTATATGCTGATAACGCTGATTGTGCTGCTGTTGTCGGACTATTTCTAACAGGAAAAAAACATTAGACGGTCAGTGGTTTGTAAGTCCTATCTGTTTGCCCCGAAAATTAAATCTGTCTTCGCAGATACCTCCCGAACTATAACCGCTTTGTGCGGTAAATGAAGCTGCGCCTGACTCGGACAGTTTTTGACACCTGTCTTTTTTATTGCAATATAATTTTATCTTCTATGTTGTCTGCCAAAATAGTAGATAAACTAAAAAGGCAGATACACGATAATACTAAACTATTCGCGAGGGTAGGACGGAAAGCCTAAGAGTCTCCTTGAGACAGCCAGGTCGCCGAGATATCGTACAAACGATATCAAGCACCTGGCTTTTTCTATTTTTGCCGAGTGCAAACCGACAAAAGAGAACTTATGAGACTTACGTTGAAAGCTGACTTTCTGACAATTGCAGTTTTTGCCATCGGAATATTCCAGGGCTGCAGCGGTGGCGGAAGCACAGGACCATCGGCCGCCAAAATGGTCACCGGTGCAGCTGCGACCGGTGCCCCTCTTAAAGGACTGGTTACTCCTGTAACATCTGCCACGGCACCGGTTACAGCACCACAACCGTGAACTCAGCCGCACATAACAATGGTGTTAAAAATGTAGTCAGTACCATTGGCTGGAATGCAACTGCCCGCAATTGTTCGAATTCATGTCACGGAAGAGAGACCTGGTAGGCCCGTAAAAGTCGGGTAAACCAGTATTCCAGACGCAAAACAGGCCGCCTTGATTTCAAGGGCGGCCTGTTTTGCGTTTCAGCATATGCTGCTAATACTCAGCGCAGTTTAATGCTGCATAGCAAATATTTGCAGACTTAACTGTCGGTCACATTCAGCGACAATTGAAAGCAGAGCGCTTTTTCGACCTGCTCCATCAATCTCTTGTTTACGAGCCCGATTCGTTCTCCAACAACCGTGCCCTTGTCAATTGTGATGATGATATGCGAACTGATTTTTGCGTCCTCCAAAAGGCCGCATTTTGCAGCCGGAAGCAGGCACTCGAACTCGTATATTTTATCCAGGTTGGTGGTTGAAAGCGGGATGATGGTCACGACCGGCGAATATTCATTGCTGATGTTGTTGCTGATTACCAGGCAGGGACAACTCTCCTGTTCGTTGCGTCCGTTGTGAGTCAGTGTTACCGGATAAATCCCCCCCCGTTTAAACATCACGCTTCTCCGTTACCGTATTTTCAAATTTTTTCAATACCTCGACCGTTTCTTCGGCCGTTGCCTGATAACCTTCGATCAAATCCTTGTAAACCGTAGCCTTGACAATTGCCAGTTTTTCGCTGGCCGCTTCTTCCAGAAACTGGCTGATACCGCGGCCGCCATAAAGCGCTTTTATGTCATCCACGATGTGGGTCGGGAGGGTGATATTGAGCCTGGTTATTGACATGATTGTCTCCAAAACACTTTGAAATATAATAACGTATAGTATATTATATCGTATAAAAAATAAACAGTGATAATTTATATTGACGTATAGTGATCCGGAGTCCACAATCAGCCCTTAATAATGGTTGTTTGGGTAACTCTGTCTTTGCTGGCTATTTGTTTCAAGAGGTTCTGTCATGTATTCGTTAATGCAGGGGTTTATTGACCCTGCGCTGCTGGCGATTGTCGCAGCTATCATCACCGGTTGTGCCGGTGTCCCCGGCATATTTATCCGTAAACCGGGAACAGGGCAGGTACTGGCCGCCGGCCTGTCGCTGCTGTCCGCTCTGGTCGGTGTTCCGGCCACGCTGGCGCTGCTGTTTGCACAGAGTACCGCGACCTATACTCTGGCCTGGGGTCTGCCGTTTGGCCCGTGTGAACTGGCGATAGACCCTCTTTCCGCTTTCTTTCTGCTACCGATCTTTACGGTAGGAGCGGCCGGTTCACTGTTTGCGGTCGGTTATTGGCCCTCTGCAACGCATCGTTTAAGCGAGCGCGGCCTGACCTTTTTCTACGGTTTGCTGGTTTCGTCGATGGCATTTTTGGTAATGGCCCGCAACGGTCTTTTTTTCCTGATGGTCTGGGAAATTATGGCACTTTCGGCTTACTTCCTGATAATTGCGGAACATGAACTGGAGCAGGTTCGTCGCGCCGGGACCATTTATCTGATTGCGACCCATACCGGCACAGCGGCACTGTTTATCTCCTTTTCACTGCTGGCTGCTCAAACCGGTTCTTTCGAGCTGCCGGCGACCGGAACGCTTTCCGCGCTGCTGCCGGTTTCGACGCTGCTGGCAGTGTCGGCCCTGGTCGGATTTGGAGCCAAGGCAGGCATCATGCCACTCCACGCCTGGCTGCCGGCGGCGCACGCCAATGCCCCCAGCCATGTTTCGGCCATCATGTCGGGAGTCATGTTGAAGATGGGGTTGTACGGCATAATCCGGACCCTGACTTTTTTTCACGACATACCGCTGCTCTGGGGCACTGTTCTGATCTCCGCCGGCATCGCCTCGGCCCTGCTGGGGATTGTCTTTGCGGTTGCCCAGCGTGACTTGAAACGGCTGCTGGCTTACAGCAGTATTGAAAACATCGGAATTATAACAACCGCTTTGGGCGGCGCACTGCTGGGGCTTGCCGGCCACAATTCCACCCTTGCTTATCTCTGCCTGTCGGCGGCCCTGCTGCATATCCTTAATCACAGTCTTTTCAAACCCTTACTCTTTTTCGGTTCAGGAATCGTTATCCATGCCAGCAGCACCCGCGAAATGAACCTGATGGGGGGGCTTGGAAAGGGTATGCCGAAAACTGCGCTGTTTTTTCTGGGCGGCGTGCTGTCCATCTGCGGTCTCCCGCCTCTGAACGGGTTTGTCAGCGAGTTTTTGCTGTACCTGGGTCTGTTTTCACAGCTTCAGGCAGTCAATCTGGTCGCTCTGGTACTTCTGGCCCCGGTCCTGGCCCTGGTGGGCGGCCTGGCCGTGATCGCCTTCATCAAACTGTACAGTTCGGTCTTTCTCGGCACTCCCCGCAGTTCAGGGGCAGCTAATCCGCATGAAGCCGGAGTGACCACGCTGCTTCCGATGGCCTTTTTTGCGCTGATCTGCCTGCTGATCGGCTTGCTGCCGCAGTATGCAGTGCGCCTGGTTTTACCGGCTATGA
This sequence comes from Geobacterales bacterium, assembly GCA_038318485.1. Taxonomy (GTDB): domain Bacteria; phylum Desulfobacterota; class Desulfuromonadia; order Geobacterales; family Pseudopelobacteraceae; genus JACRCG01. Next base: position 21,253 of record JBBQCH010000014.1, on the reverse strand, counting down.
ACTGTTTTATCCCGAATTCGACCGTTGCGATCCTGTCTCCTCAGTACACGATTATCCTGGGAAGACTTTCGCTGTTCGGCATTCTGCTGGCAGCTGTGTTGACAACAGTGACGTTGTATTGGCGGCGCTGCTTGCGGCAGGCCCCGCTTTCCAGGACTGCAACCTGGGGCTGCGGCTACCAGCGGGCGACCTCAAGGATACAATATGTTTCCAGCTCGTTTTCCGAGATTGCCGTTTCCGTTTTCAATGGTATCATACGCCAGCGGATTGAACGTCCTGCCTTGTCAGGGCTATTTCCACGCCCGTCTCTCTGTATTGATCAGCCGACGGAAACCATTCTGGAACGGATCATCGCTCCTTTGTTTACTGTAGCCGGCATTTCTTTTGCCTTTCTGAGACGTTTGCAGCATGGCCGGATGAATGTCTACATGATTTATATCTTTGCCACGCTGGTTATTCTGATGCTTTGGGCACACTGACTGGATACTGGAGAAGTTGGTTATGACGAACAGTATCATCCACATATTGCTGGCTTTGAGCATGCCGCCGCTGCTTTTGGGGGTCATCGCCAAAACCAAGGCCTCCTTTGCCGGACGGGTTGGCGCTCCCTTGCTGCAACCATATTACGACATCCTGCGTCTTCTGCAAAAGGGAACCGTCTTCAGTACTACGACAACCTGGCTGTTCCGGGCCGGTCCGATCGTTGCGCTGTCGACCACAGCGGTCGCCGCACTGTTGATCCCGCTCGGCGCGCACCCGGCCCCAATCTCGTTTCAGGGTGATATGATCCTGTATGCCTACCTGTTTGCGCTGGGGCGTTTTTTTACAATGGCGGCCGCACTGGACACCGGTTCCAGTTTTGAGGGGATGGGCTCGGCCCGAGAAGCAACCTACTCCTGTCTGGCTGAACCGACCCTCTTTTTTGCATTGATTACCCTTTCGCGCCTGACAGGCTCCTATTCCCTGTCGGCGATGTTATCCAGCGTAACCCCTGCCACCTGGCTGTACGCCGGAGCCTCGCTACTGCTCCTGATCGGCGGCATGTTCATCGTGCTTCTGGTGGAAAACTGCCGCATCCCTTTTGATGATCCCAATACGCATCTTGAGCTGACCATGATCCATGAGGTCATGGTGCTTGACCACAGCGGCCCGGCTTTTGCGATCATTCAGTATGCCGCCGCTCTCAAGCTGTTCGTGCTGGGGGCATTTTTCGTGAGATTGGTGTTTCCTTTTACAAGCGGTAACGCGTTTCTGGATTGGGGTGTTTTCATGATCTGTATGCTGCTCCTGGCGGTAGTGATCGGTACCATCGAGTCGGTCATGGCCCGTCTGCGGTTGGTTCGCATACCTCAACTTCTGGTCGCTGCCACAATTCTGGCAGCATTTTCGACCCTGCTGATCATCCGGTGATAACATGATTTCATTAGCCGACCAGTTTCTGGTTCTAGTTCTGTTGATAAACTTTATTTCGCTTGGCACCAGTCGCCTGGTTTTCTCGATTCGGGCGGTGGCGGTCCAGGGCGTTATTCTGGGCATTCTTCCGGGGCTGATCCATCCCTTCTCCTGGCACCTGGTGGCGATCACCGCCAGTATTATTGCCGCCAAAGGATTTGTTATTCCGCTGCTGCTCAACCGCGCCATTCGATCGGCCGAGATCAAACGCGAAGTGGAACCGTTTCTGGGATATGTACCAACACTGCTGCTGGGGGCGCTCTTTACGGCACTTTCCTTCGGTTTTGCCGGCAAACTTCCGCTACATCCTGAACACCAGAATTACATGTTCGTGCCGGCCTCGATTGCTACCCTGATGAGCGGCTTTCTGATTCTGACGACCCGCCGCAAGGCGATATCCCAGGTTATCGGTTATCTGGTGCTGGATAACGGCATCTTCATTTTCGGTCTGCTGCTGGCCGGCGCCATGCCGGTCATGGTCGAGGCGGGCGCCCTGCTGGATCTGTTGGTAGGCACTTTCGTGATGGGAATCGTCATGAATCATATCAGCCGTGAGTTTTCCTCTCTGGACACTTCGCGCCTTACCTCCCTGAAAGAGGAGTAGTACTATGCTCGCCGCGCTGATCATTTTGCCGCTCCTTGGCGCCGCCGTAACCTGGCTGATCCCCTTTGATCGTCTTCGCCCAAAGGTGCTGTCTCTCTTTGTCTTCGGGCATCTGGCCATCACAATTCAGCTTCTGATTGACACTCCGCCGGCTTCCAAGGGTGGCTGGTTTGTGCTGGATGCTCTCGGCAAAATTGTTCTCCTCAGTACCAGTGTCCTGTTCCTGTTTTGCGCTCTCTATTCAATCGGATACCTGTTCTACCGTCGGGAACGCTCCAACCGGGTACTCTGCATCGGTCTGCTGGTCTGCCTGTCGGGTGCTTCAATGGTTACAATCACCCACCATCTGGGGTTGATGTGGGTGGCGCTGGAAACCACAACAATCTCGATGGCCCCTCTGATCTATTTCAACCGCAACGCACGCTCGATTGAGGCTACCTGGAAATATCTGCTGATCTGCTCGGTCGGTGTTGCCCTTGCGCTGATCGGGATCTACTTTCTGGCTTATTCCACGATCGTGGCCGGAGTGGAACCGTCACTGTTGCTGGATGACCTGATCGGGGATGCCGGTCGACTTTCTACCGGCTGGGTGCATGCCGCCTTCGTTTTTCTGCTGGTTGGATTCGGATCGAAGATGGGTTTGGCGCCGTTGCACAGCTGGAAACCGGATGCCTACGGCGAAGCGCCTGGACTGGTCGGTGCGATGCTGGCCGGCAGTCTGGTTAATCTGGCCTTTCTGGCCCTGCTGCGCGTTTATCAGCTTTGCCTCGCAACTCATGAAATCATCTTCTTTCAGAATGCGCTGGTGGTAATGGGTTTGATTTCAATGATCTTTGCGGCGGTGTTCATGGCCCGTCAGGCGGATTTCAAACGCATGCTGGCCTATTCCAGTGTCGAGCATGTCGGCATCATGGCCCTGGGATTGGGGTTGGGAGGAAAGGCCATTTTCGGGGCGCTCTTTCATGTTATTGCCAATTGTCTGGCCAAGGGGGTTATGTTTTTGGCGTCCGGCAATATCCACCGCTCCTACAACAGTAAAAACACTGCCCAGGTCAGGGGCGTTCTGAGGCGTCTGCCCTGGTCGGGAGCAATGTTTCTGGCCGGATTTTTCGCCATTACCGGTTCGCCACCCTTCGCACCGTTTATCAGCGAATTTACGATTGTCAGCAGTGCCTTCATGCAGGGCCGGGCGCTTGTTGGAGTACTGTTTCTGCTTTCTTTGGCGATCATCTTTATCGGCATGGCCTTGACGGTTCTGCCGATGATGATGGGCGAAGTGCCGGAGGGGAGCGAGTCAAGCTCCTATCGTGATACTTTCTGGACGGTAGGGCCACCCTTGGGATTGCTGCTGCTGGTATTTATGCTGGGGGTCTGGATTCCGGCTCCGCTGATGGGTCTACTGCGCGACGCTGCGGCTCTGTTGGAGGTGCGTCCATGAACCATGGCATGAAAAACTTCCATAACGGCAGTTCGTTCTCACGAGATGAAATCCCGCTTCTGGATAACGACACATTTTTTCAGGCGATCACTGATTCGGTTTGCGGCGGCTGGAGGGTCTGTTCATATTTTGGCGTTCCAACGTCTGACGGTGCGACCATCTATTGCCTGCTGGCATCCAAAACATATGGTCTGCTGGGTATCCTGTCCAGCAGGGTCGGCCGTTCTTTCACCTCGTTGGCGCGGGTTTGCCCGCAACTGCATCTGTTTGAACGCGAAATAGCCGAACAGTGTCTGGTCCGTCCGGATGGGCATCCCTGGCTCAAACCGATCCGTTTTCAGAGACCATTGTGCGAGGGGCGGGGGTTCTGGCACGAAAGTGAAGGTGGCGGGTTGCTGCCAGGGGTCATGGATTACTACCGGGTTGAAGGTGATGAGGTTCATGAGGTCGCGGTCGGGCCGGTGCATGCCGGCATCATCGAACCGGGGCATTTCCGTTTTCAGTGTCATGGTGAAGAGGTTTTTCATCTTGAAATCTCTCTTGGGTTTCAGCATCGCGGCATTGAACGGTCGCTGTCGGGCGGGCCGACAGCCCGTACCATGCACCTGATGGAGACTATCGCCGGTGACACGACAGTCGGACATGCCCAGGCCTATTGCATGAACATGGAAACGCTGGGTGGCTTTTATGCTACGCCGCGGGCTGAAACCGTGCGGGGAGTTGCTCTGGAGCTGGAGCGGCTGGCCAATCATACCGGCGACCTGGGCGCAATCGCCGGAGATGTGGGCTATCTGCCGACAGCCTCTTATTGTGGGCGCATCAGGGGTGATTTCCTGAATATGACGGCGCTGCTGTGCGGCAGCCGTTTCGGCCGCGGACTGCTGCGTCCCGGCGGCCTTGGTTATGATTGTGACGCCGGCATTGCGGAAGAAATATTGAAGCGTCTTGAAAACGTACGCAAAGACCTGACCGGAGCCGTTTCCCTGCTCTGGAGTACCCAGTCGGTCATGGCCCGTTTGGAAAGTACCGGTCAACTGCATGAGGCTGATGCCAGGGAAATCGGTCTGGTCGGTCCGGCAGCCCGTGCCTGCGGTATAAACCGGGATGTCCGCAGGGATCACCCATATGGAATTTACCGCATGAGTCAGATACCGGTTGTAACCGCCACTAGCGGTGATGTCTATGCCCGGACGCTGATGCGCTGGCTGGAGATTGAACGTTCCATGGATTTTATAGTCGAGCAGCTGAGCCATCTGCCTCGGGGCGGAGGATATTGCAATCTTTCCAAAACTGCCGCGGCCAATCGCTGTGCCGTAGCACTGACCGAAGGGTGGCGCGGTGAAATCTGCCATCTGGTCCTGACCGATCAACACGGCTGTTTTGAGCGCTACAAGATAACGGATCCATCATTCCACAATTGGTCAGGAATGGTCCTGGCACTGCGTGAACAGCAGATCTCCGATTTTCCGCTCTGCAACAAGAGTTTCAATCTGTCGTACTGTGGTTTTGACTTATGACGTCTGACTCGGAGTTCGAATGATAAAAGCGATGATTGAACGTTTCCGCCAGGGGCATCGCACGATGGCCTATCCTGACGCTCCACTGGAGCTGCCGCCACGATTTCGCGGGCTGCCGGTTTTGGACGCCGCCAGTTGTGCCGATGGCTGCCTGAACTGTGCCGATGCCTGCCCTTATGGCGCCATTTCTGCTGACGGCCCGCTGGCGCTTGATATGGGTAAATGCCTTTTCTGTGGAGATTGCAGCGCAGCCTGCCCGAAGGGCGCCATCAAATTTTCGGGGGATGCACGACTGGCAAGCCGGAGCCGGGCCGGTTTGACGGTTGTTACCGGGCAACCGTACCAACCGGCAGAGGCTCTGGAGGGAGAGCTGCTGCGGCTTTTCGGTCGATCACTGAAATTGCGCGAAGTCAGTGCCGGCGGTTGCAACGCCTGCGAGGCCGATACAAATGTGCTTTCTACCATTGGTTGGGATCTGGGGCGTTTCGGAATACAGTTTGTAGCCAGTCCGCGGCATGCCGACGGACTGTTCGTGACCGGACCGGTCAGCGAAAATATGCGGCTGGCGCTTCTGGATACTTATGCCGCAATTCCGGAGCCGAAGCTGGTGATCGTTGCCGGAGCCTGTGCGGTCAATGGCGGGCCGTTCAAGGATCACTGCGAAGTTAATAACGGAGTAGACGGACTCTTGCCGGTCGATCTTTATATTCCCGGCTGCCCACCGAGCCCCTTGACTATCCTTGATGGACTTTTAAGGCTGGTGAAAAGAATTAAATGATATTATAATTCCGTTTTTGAATTCTATTTGTCAGCCAGATATGTTCGACTGAAAACACGAAACCAATAACAGGGAGGGAAGTTAAATGGATGTAGACAAGCAAGCGAGTTACCTGGCGGAATGGAAAAACCACGAGGCCTGTGGCGAACAGATGCTTCCGATCATCGGAAGACTATACCGCAACCACAATATCGTTCCGACGGTATACGGGCGTTCGCTGGTTCATTGCTCGGTTATTGATATTCTCAAGGCTCACCGCTTTGCCCGCCTGATCCTTGATTCTGATCTTTCCGCTCCTGAAACATTTCCGCTGCTTGAAGCAATGGACAAGCTTGATCTAGCGCCGGCCAGAGTCGATATCGGCAAGTTGACGGTCAAGTATAACGCTCTGGACGGATCTGTTCCGGTTGAAGAATTTGTGCGTAATGAACTGGCAAGTATCAACATCGGCCGCGTCGCACTGCGCACCGAACCACAGGATATCGTGCTTTACGGTTTTGGCCGGATTGGCCGCCTGTTGGCCCGCATCCTGATAGAGAAGGCCGGCAGTGGTGAAAAGCTGAGAATCAGGGCGGCAGTTGTACGCAAGGGTGGGGCGGATGACCTGCTGAAACGCGCCAGCCTGCTGCGCCGCGATTCGATTCATGGCCAGTTCAAAGGGCTTATCACCGTTGATGAGGAAGCCAACTCAATCATTGCAAACGGCAACATGATCCGCATCATCTATGCCGATGCGCCCGAGAAGGTCGACTATTCCCAGTACGGCATCAGCAACGCCATCCTGATTGACAACACCGGTAAATGGCGAGATAGGGAAGGTCTCAGCAAGCATCTGCAGGCTAACGGAATTTCAAAGGTTATCCTGACGGCACCCGGTAAAGGCGATATCCCCAACGTGGTAGCCGGGATCAACAACGAGCTGATCACAGCCCAGGAAAATATCTTCTCAGCCGCCAGCTGTACCACCAATGCCATCGTGCCGGTCATGAAGGCCATCAACGATCGTTTCGGCATCGTGCATGCCCACATGGAAACCTGCCATTCCTACACCAACGACCAGAACCTGATCGATAATTATCATAAGGCTTCCCGTCGTGGGCGCAGTGCCCCTTTAAACATGGTTATCACCGAAACCGGAGCCGCCAAAGCGGTTTCCAAGGTTATTCCGGATCTGGCAGGCAAGCTTACCGGCAACGCCATCCGGGTGCCGACTCCGAACGTGTCGCTGGCCATCCTTAATCTGGAGCTTGGTCAGGCGGTCGATGTGGAAACGGTAAACGGATACCTGCGCGACATGTCACTGGATTCACCGATGCAGAACCAGATCGATTACACCAATTCTCCCGAAGTCGTCTCCAGTGACTTTGTCGGATCGCGCCATGCCGGTGTGGTTGATTCGCTGGCGACAATTGCTCAGGGTAACCGTTGCGTACTGTATGTCTGGTACGACAATGAGTTTGGCTACAGTTGTCAGGTCGTGCGCATGGTTCAGAAAATGGCAGGAATTACTCTGCCGGCATTGCCTAACTGAGATTCACTTTATTTAAGCTGATATGAACCGCATTGACCACGGGCTTTTCTCCCTCCGGTCCATGCGGTTTTTTTGTTTACGGGGCTTATTAACGGACTTTTGAAGGATGTTAGTGACAGAATTAAGATTTGTGGTATACATATGATGTTTACGATCGGTTGATGCTTGCTCTGTCAAAATGTTGTGCAAAGGAAAATTCCATGATGACCAAGACCGGAAGTGTGCAGATTACCAGGGAAGATCACAGCGCCCATTTTGAGCATATTGCCGGTGATCCCCGTTTTGAGGGTCATCCGTTGCTTTCTGAATACCGGATCCTGTTTGATGGTTACCGCAGGCTTAAGCGTCGGGTCGCTTCGCTGGAAAAAGAGAGAAACAATCATAAAACGCAACTGATCGAGATGAGCCGTTCACTTGAACTGGCCGGCAGGATTGACCATATGACCGGACTGGCGAACCGTCGCGACATTATTGAGAAGGTCGAGCGTGAGTTCAGTCGTGCCGAACGGCACCAACGTACCTTTTCACTGATTTTTGCCGATCTGGATGATTTCAATAAGGTCAATGAGGAACATGGTTATAATGTCGGTGACGATGTTCTGGTAGAGGTGGCGCGGGTGCTGAGGAGTTGTATTCGCAACGAGGATATCTGTGCCCGCTGGGGGGGCGAACAGTTTTTGTTTCTTCTGACCGAAACCAATATCGATGGAGCCCTGGCGGTTGCCGAGAAGATTAATAACTCGATTTCTATGACCGTATTCAAGGTCCGAAAACCGGGCATCAGTATTACCGTCAGCCTTGGCTTGTGTGAATTTCAACATGGGCGGTCACTGGAGGAGTGTGTCACTCTTGCCGATCAGGCTCTTCGCAGGGCCAAAAAGGAAGGCAAAAACCGTTTTGTGGTTGTTCGATAGCTTCCCTGTCGTTTCGGCAGATTTAAGTCGTACTGTGTTATGAAGTCAGTTGAACAGCCATTTCCTGCAACGAGCCAACGGTAATATCAGCCAGTTCCGGCCACCTGAAATCCCTTTTCACATCTACATGTATCGTGAGTGCACCGGCGGAACGCCCGGCCTGCAGATCATAGAGATAATCCCCCACCATTACCAGTTCAGCCGGATCGGTGTTCCAGCTGGCGGCCAGGCGTTTGATTCCGTCAGGGTCCGGCTTGGGAAGGGCTTCATCGCGTCCCAGAACGTAGGCATGTTCGAAATATTCACCCAGTCCAATCAGTTCAAGAGTTCGCAGGGCGTTGTCCCTCGTGTTTCTTGTCAACACCCCCAGAAGCACATCCCGAGAGTGCAACCCTTTAATAAACTCCGTTGCTCCAACGGCCGCTTCAGTCCGATGAGCCAACTCCAGCTCGATTTCCTGCAGACGCTTGTGCAGCGCTCCTGATTCTTCACTGGGAAGCGATTCCAGGTGGCCCAGGATATCGGAACCGGTCGGGATGCGCAGTTCGCTGCGGATGGCTGCAAAATCATGCACCGCTACGGTCAGGGTGCCGTCCAGGTCGAAGACCCAGTGCCGGCGATTAAGAATTGGATTTGTCATGGAACTTTTCCGCTGTTTGCGTTCGGCTTGATCGTGCCGGAACTGTCAGGGTGCATGTGTTCGACCGGCAAACCGGCATTAAGCCAGGCCGGGAAGCCTCCCTCCAGCACGAAAAGATATGCGTAGTCTGATTTGGCAGCGATACGCGCTGCCTGGTAGCTCTGTCCTCAGGTGGAGCCGCTGCAGTAGAATGCCAGTCTTGTTTCACCCGGAGAGCCAAGCTGGCCGGGAGTGGCCGCCATCTGCGACAGGGGCAGGCTGATGGCGCCTGCGATATGGGCTTGGTCGTAATCGGCCTTACCTCTGGAGTCGATTACAACCGTTGCAGGCTCTTTTTGATCCAGCATGACTTTCAGCTTATGGGCATTAATAACGGTGAACGGTTCTGCCGCAACTGACGCCATTGAGGTCGTGGACAGCATGGCAAATGTCATAATTATTAATATCAGGACCTGTTTCATTCTGAGATGTTCTCCTTTTCATCAGAATTCATAATATGAACCGCCAGCCAGACAGTTTTCTGTTTCTGGTCGGTCCACTGTACGCGGTGCCGGCATCCGCTCGGAATAAAGAGGTAATCGCCCGGCAATAATTGTAATTCTTCAATCTCTCCTTCAAAACAGAGACCGGCACTTCCGGAAAGCAGGATCACCCACTCGTCCCAAGATTGATCATACCACATTCCGTCTGGAGTTGTCTGCCCGTCTGAGACGATCCGTTCTACGCGTATGTTGTTTTGTTCAGTAATGGTTTGAAACAGTTCCGTCGGAAGGGTGGTGGGGATATCGCTGAATATGTTTTTGATCTCAGGAAACATGTTTTGTTGATGCAGCAGCCAGCATTTCGGCGGCGTGGGCCAGAGCGGATTCGGTGATCGTAGAGCCGGCCAGCATGCGGGCTACTTCGGCGGTTCGTTCAGAATGGTTCAGTTCCAGAATACGTGTGGCCGTTCTGCCTCCCTCGATCAGTTTTTCAACCCGCAACTGCTGATCGGCGCAGACCGCCACCTGCGGCAGATGGGTTATACATAGCACCTGCTGGCGGGCGGCGACGTTCTGCAGTTTCTTGCCTACCAGTTCCGAGGTTGCACCGCCGATGCCGGTGTCTACCTCATCAAATACCAGAGTTGGAACATCGCTGTCCGGCAGTACCTGTTTGATTGCCAGCATCAGGCGCGACAATTCACCGCCGGAGGCAATCCTGGCCAGAGGGCGGGGCGGCTCACCCGGATTGGGAGAAAACAGGAATTCCACCCTTTCAAAGCCGTAGCTGCGTGCTTCCGGCAAAGGGTCCAGAGCTGCCTTGATTACGGCGCCTTTCATTGCCAGTTGGTGCGCTTCCTGCTCCAGAGCCTTTTCCAGTCGCCCGGCCGCCTCCGCACGGGCTGCGGTCAACTCTGCCCCAAGTTGTTTCAGTTCCACTTCCAGCCGATTCAACTCCGCTTCCAGGTCGTGTCGGCTCTGTTCCCGGTTATGCAGCTGTTCCAGTTCCAGGTCAATTCCTGACTTGTAGACCAGAATTTCGGGCACCGTCGGGGCATATTTCTTTTTCAGTCTGCTTATCAGATCCAGCCGGTCATCGATCTGCTGAAGCGTAGCCGGATCGGACTCGATATGTGAGGTGTAGTCGCGCAGTGTCATGGCGGAATCCTCAAGCTGCAGGTAGGCATTTTTCAGAGAACCGGCCAATTCCTGCAGAGAATGGTCGATGACGGCCAGTTCGGTGATGGAACTTGTAATTCTCCGCAACTGCCCAAGTATTGCGCCATCTCCGTCGTAGAGCCGGTCGTAGGCCTCGGCACTGGCGCTGCCCAGTTTTTCTGCGTTGGCCAGCAACTGGCGACGTTCCTCCAGCTGTTCCTCTTCCCCTTCTTTCAATCCGGCCCGCTCGATCTCTTCCGATTGGTAGGTCAGCAGATCCAGACGTCGTTCTGCCTCGCGTTCGGCCGAATCCAGTCCGGTAATACTATCCTTCAGTTCGGAGAGACGGCTGTAGGTGCGAGAAAAGTCCAAACGCCGGTTGCCAAGACCGGCGAAAGCGTCAAGAAGTCGCAGGTGGTTGTCAGGTTTAAGAAGTGTCTGGGAGTCGTGCTGGCCGTAGATGTTGATCAGGCGCGGGGCGATCTCGGTCAGCAGGGTCAGGGTGGCCATGCTGCCGTTAATGAAAATCCGGTTTTTGCCGGAACGGGAGAGGGAACGTTTGATCAGCAGCTCTTCTTCGCAGTCAAACCCGGCTTCGCAGAGCATACTGCGGATATCCGGCAGAGCAGAAATATCGAAGAGCGCTTCAACAACCGCTTCGTCCTCGCCGGAGCGGATCAGGTTGCTGGAAGCCCGGCTGCCCATGATCAGCCCGACCGCATCGATGATGATCGACTTGCCGGCGCCGGTTTCGCCGGTCAGCACTGTCAGACCCGGCTTGAGAGCGATGTGCAGTGAGTCGATGATTGCGACGTTTTTGATGGTAAGATCGGTCAGCATATCTTTGTTGAGTGGTTCAAGGTTCGTGGTTCATAGTTCGTGGTTGAAACCTTGAACTATGAAGATATAACCTCTGTTCACCGTTCCCCCCACTTCAGTTTGGTCCTTAGAACTTCGAAGTAATCACGCTCCTTGGACATGACCAGCGCCGTGGTCTTGAGCGCTTTGCGCACTTCAATCGTATCCCCCTGCATCAGCTTGAAACCGACCTGCCCATCCAGGGTCAGGTAGACTTTTTCATCAAAGGATGAGGCGATCGTGATCGTGATGATCGATTCATCGGTAACGACAATCGGTCGGTTGGTCAGCGTGTGCGGACAGATCGGCGTGATCACGATGCAGCTCATCAGCGGATGGATGATCGGTCCGCCGGCCGACATGGAATAGCCGGTTGAGCCGGTTGGAGTTGAGACAATCAGCCCATCAGCCTTGTAAGTGGTCAGGAAATGACGGTTGACCCTGGTCTCCAGATCTACAATCCGGGCCAGTGCGCCTTTATTTATAACCATGTCGTTCAGAACATGGCATCTTTCAATCTCCTCGTCTTCACGAGAAACAGTGACTTCCAGCATCATCCGCTCGGAAACCCGCGGTTCGCCCTTCATGCAGCGCTCCAGCAGTGGATAGAGTTCCTCAACGGTTACTTCGGTCAGGAAACCGAGGCTGCCCAGGTTGACCCCCACGATCGGCACGGATCTGCCGCTGAAGAGGCGTGCCACCGAAATCAGGGTGCCGTCACCCCCCAGTACCACCACCAGTTCGGCCTGATCACGGATTTCTTCATCCGTCAGCGATCTGGAGTAGCCAATCAGGTCGGCAAGATGGGACTCGACCAAAGGCAGACATTTATTTTCCTCCAGCCAGTTGATCAGATCATCAGCGACCCCCTGACAACGGGGATCATGTCTTTTTGCGAATATGGCGACAATCTTCAGGTACATGGTCATGGTAAGCCGGTCTCTTTGTAGGAATTGATTTTGGCAACATTAAAAGTTTGGCTGCTTGAATAAACACTTGAACAAACAGATTTTAGTCGTTATCTCGTGAAAAAACGGATGACCCTTACTACCATCTCAAAAAGATCAAGATCTTCATTTCTCAAGGTGTCTCCGTAGGTGTTGAATCTGGGGTAATCCGAATACACTCCATGCCAAGCAGGCAGCGCGCGACGTCGTTCCTGCTCTTGCTCTGCCTCATCTCTTTTAAGTTGTTCTGTTCTTTCCTGATCGAGGAGTTTCCCACCCGCTTTCATCCACTCAAAAAGGTGCCTGAGTTCACCGCCGTCGAGCCATACGCCGTGATCCTTGCAACGATTGACAACGACACCGCTCTTGGCTCCGAAATTGACACGGTTCATGAGCTTTGTGCAGACAGGGCATTTAATGTAACTGACGGTGTAGTCGCTGGTCCTCATACTGGCGTTGATAATATTCAGTCGGCCCCTGTTGATGGCGAACACGTTGGATACGGTTGCCTGCAGGAGCGCTTCCAGTTCACCCGGGTCAAAAAAGAGCCCCAGGCACTTCTGGCAACGTTCGATAAGGAATCTGTCGTCTATCTGCAGATCAATGGTTTTCAGGCTGATGGCACACCTTGGGCAGATCCGCTCAGATTCCGTTTCATGGGTCGTATTGTAATGAACCGCTTTAAGGTCAATATCATTCCGGCTTCCGCAATATTCGCATTGTATCGAGTTCAGCGGCAGGGGTGCCGAACAGTTGGAACAGTTAGCCACGTTGACTCCTCAGATGCGGAAAATTCTCACCGCTTGTGGTCTTCACTTCGGCAAAGGCGGCGGCGTTGCCTTGAGCACTGTTGCAAACTCGCTGAAAAGTTCGGTCGCGCTCCACCCCTCCATATCCTGTTTCCACATGAGGGTGTCCTTTGTTATGACCCCCTTTTGAATGTAACCGATGATCATATCCTTGTCGAACGGCCCCGCCTGCTTGCCGTTTTTTCCAACATAGTAGCTGCACTCTCCTCCCGAGGGTAGAGGTGGAGGTGAGGGGACGCTCTGCGGCAACTCTTGAGGGTTCATCACCGTTTTACCCAACTGGTTTGCCATCGCAAAACCAATTCCCATGCCCACCCCTGCCGAGGCAGCACCACTCTGGTTCTTTGCGGCCTCTTCCATGGCTTTAGCGCTCTGGAATTTGAGGAAGTCGTCCAGATTGCCGATGATTCCCATACTGCTTTTTTTGTCCAGTGCCTCTTCAACTTCCTGGGGGACGGATATGTTCTCGACCATGAGCTTTGTAACCTCAAGGCCGTACTCCAAAAATTCAGGGGCGATTTTCCCGTTCAGGAAAGTCGATAACTCGTTATAACTGGCGGCCAGGTCAAGGACCGGGATCCTGTTTTCCCCAAGCATATCTGAAAACCTGGTCACGATCAGGTTCTTCAACTGTTCGGAAACCTCCGATACTGTGAAGTGCCCCCCGGTTCCCACTATTTCTTTTATGAATTTCGCAGGCTCACTTACTCTTACGACATATGTGCCGTATGATCTCAGCCTTACCGGCCCGAATTCCGGATCTCGCAGCAGTACCGGATTTTTGGTTCCCCACTTGAGGTTTGTGAAGTTCTTGGTGTTGACGAAATAAACTTCGGCTTTGAAGGGACTTTGGAAGCCGTATTTCCAGCTTGCCAGAGTGGTCAGGAGTGGGAGGTTCCTGGTTGTCAACTGATGTTGCCCGGATGTAAACACATCGGCGATCTCGCCCTGGTTCACGAACACAGCGGCTTGCGATTGCCGCACGACCAGTTGCGCACCATACTTGATTTCGTTCTCGTAGCGCGGGAACCTCCAGACCATGGTGTCACTGGAATCGTCGGTCCATTCGATAATGTCAACAAGTTCAGCCTTTGCTTTTTCCCACAAATTCATGGTCTCTCCCCCGTCAGAAGGTCTACTTAAGCTTTCTGATTTTATCCAAACTGCCTTCCAGGACCTGCTTCTTGCCGGTCACATCCGCCAGTTTCAGTCGTTCTTTTTCGACTACCTCGGCCGGTGCGCGGTCCACGAAGGCCGGGCTACCCAGCTTTTTGGAGAACATCTCGATCTCCTTGTCGATCTTGCCGATCTCCTTCAGCAGGCGCTGCTCTTCTGCCTCAACATCCACCAGTCCCTTGAGCGGAACAAAAATCTGAACGTCTCCGGCCACCTGTATCGAGGCATCCTCAGGTTTCTCAAGGTCGTGGCCGATGGCCAGATCGGAGATGCGAGTCAGGCTGATGATGGCGCCTTCGTTGTGCTTCATCAAACGCCGGCTTTCCTCGGAACCGCAGGAAAGGATCACGGCAATCTGTTTCGATGGAGGCACTTCCATTTCGCCGCGTATATTGCGGATGCCGGAGATGATCGCCATGACCCGCTCCATATCAGTGGCCGCTTCCGGGAAGGAACTCTGTTCGCAGAATACGGGGTAGTCGGCTTGCATGATGGTCGGGGTGGCTCTTGTGCCCGGCAGTGCCTGCCAGATCTCTTCGGTAATGAACGGCATGAACGGGTGTAACAGTCGCAGCAGGTTTTCCAGCGTGTACCACAGCACATACTGTGCGGTCTGTTTGCGCTCCGGAGTTCCATTGTAAAGATCCTGCTTGGAGAGTTCCAGATACCAGTCGCAGAACTCGCTCCAGGTGAACTGGTAGAGCGCCATGGCACTTTCGTTATAACGGTACTCGGTCAGGGTTTCGTCCAGTATCCGGGTGGTTTCGTTCAGGCGGTGCAGGATCCACTTGTCTCCCTGGGAAAACTCCAGCTTCTCGAAGCTGACATTGTCCGGATCAAAGCCTTCCAGGTTCATCAGCGTGAAGCGAGCCGCGTTCCAGACCTTGTTGCAGAAGTTGCGATAGCCGGCGATGCGCTCCTCAGCCAGCTTGATGTCGCGCCCCTGGGCCGCGAAGGCGGCCAGCGTGAAACGGAAGGCATCAGTTCCGTACTGGTTGATCACGGTCAGTGGGTCAATGACATTGCCCTTTGACTTTGACATCTTCTGCCCCTGGGCGTCGCGCACCAGGGCGTGGATGTAGACGTCGGTAAACGGCACCTCGTCCATAAAGTGCAGCCCCATCATCATCATGCGGGCCACCCAGAAAAAGAGGATGTCGAAACCGGTCACCAGGCAGGCGGTCGGGTAGAATGTCTTCAGCTCTTCGGTCTGCTCCGGCCAGCCCATGGTGGAAAAGGGCCACAGCGCCGAAGAAAACCAGGTGTCCAGCACGTCGGTTTCCTGGCGGAGCTTGTCGCTGCCGCATTTGCTGCACTTGCCGGGTGTTTCAGTTGCAACGGTGATGCCGTCGCAGTGGTCGCAGAACCAGGCCGGGATACGGTGTCCCCACCAGATCTGGCGCGAGATGCACCAGTCGCGGATATTCTCCATCCAGTCGTAATAGGTGTTTTCCCACTGTTTAGGAAGGATGCGGGTTTTGCCGGTCTTGACTGCGTCCAGGGCGCGCTCGGCCAGTGGTGCCACCTTGACATACCACTGCAGTGAAAGGTACGGCTCCACTACGGTTTTGCAGCGGTAGCAGCCCCCCACCGACATGGCGTGGTCGTCGATCTTTTCCAGCAGACCGGCTTCTTCCAGTTCAGCTACAATACGGGTACGGGCGGCAAAACGGTCCAAGCCTTCATACTGGTGACCGGCGGCATTGATGATACCGGACTCGTCCAGCACGTTGATCTTGTCCAGACCGTGGCGCAGACCGACTTCGAAGTCGTTGAAGTCGTGGGCCGGGGTGATCTTTACGACACCGGTACCGAATTCCAGTTCAACGTAATCGTCGGCCACCACCGGAATTTCACGGCCGATCAGCGGCAGGATCACCTTCTTGCCGATCAGGTCCTTATAGCGCTCGTCCTCCGGGTGGACCGCCACGGCGGTATCGCCCAGCATGGTTTCGGGTCGGGTGGTGGCTACCACCACATATTTGCCAGGCTCTCCGGCCACCGGATAGCGGATGTGCCAAAGATGACCCTTCTTGTCCTCGTGCTCCACTTCGATGTCCGACAGAGCGGTATGACAACGCGGGCACCAGTTGATCAGGCGGTTGTCGCGGTAAATCAGGCCGTCCTCGTACAGTTTGACAAAGACGGTGCGGACCGCTTTGGAGAGTCCTTCATCCATCGTGAAACGTTCCCGCTCCCAGTCGCAGGAAGCTCCCAGTCGCTTGAGCTGGCCGATGATCTGGCCGCCCGACTCAGCTTTCCACTTCCAGACCCGTTCGATGAACGCTTCGCGCCCCAGGTCGTGGCGATCCTTGCCGTCGGTAGCCAGTTGGCGCTCAACCACATTTTGGGTGGCGATGCCGGCATGGTCGGTGCCCGGCATCCAGAGCACGTTGTAGCCCTGCATCCGTTTCCAGCGGCAGAGGATGTCCTGCAGGGTGTTGTTGAGGGCATGTCCCATGTGCAACGCACCGGTTACATTAGGCGGCGGAATGACGATCGAATAGGGTTTCTTATCGGATGTGGCGGCGGCGTGGAAGTAGCCTTTCTGCTCCCACTCTTCGTACCATCTCTTTTCAACGTCGTGGGGCTCGTACCCCTTGGCAAGTTCTTTTGACATGCATTGATCCTTTTTATTAAATATTCTGGACTTGAACATATACTACTGTTGCCCGATTCAGGTCAAGCCTGCACTTGAAAGCTCTTTGTATTGTCTGCTCTTGCCAAGCGAAGTTGGTGAAATCAAATGCTAAAACAAGCGTTTTGGAACTTGCCGGTTTGTTCTTTAACTGAATGTGGTCGTAACAACTGTATTGGTTGTGGATGTTGAGTGAAATGAATGCAACGTTATTTGACGGAGTTACAATGTCCAAAATACTTTGTATCAATTGTTTGTGAGAAGCATTATTAACTTTCAGGATTCTATATTTTACTATATATATTATACTGTAACTTGTTTATTAAGTGTCAGGGGATTTGACATCGTGGGGCATTTAGCAAATCGACATATTGGAAAAATTCTGTTAGATGGCAGGTTTTTGTCGCAACTTGATCTCGATAAGGCTCTGCGTGAACAAGCTTGTTCGAAAGAGTTTTTGGGTCAGGTGCTGGTCAGGATGGGAGTGCTTAAGGCAGAGGAGGTAAGTATTCCTCTGGTAATTCAAGAACGATTGAGTACTGTTGCTGACGCAGTAAAACTGGCTGCGGGTGAGCGATGTATACTTGGCTCACTACTTGTCCAATCGGGACATATCACCTCAGAACAGCTTGAATACGCAATTTCTGAACAGAATAAAACTGGTGAAAAAATAGGCGAAGTCTTTAAACGTTTGGGCGTGCTCACAGAAAGGCAGTTGAACGCCCTTCTTGATTTTCAGCTAAATCAGGAGGGAACAGCAGCATCCCCCCTGAAGCTTGGTGAGCTTCTTGTTGCCACCGGGCAAATTACTCGCAAACAACTGGAGGAAGTACTACTCCGGCAAACTCTTACCAAAAAAAAACTGGGTGAGTTGCTTGTAGAAACTGGATACGTCCATCCTGGTCAAATCAAAAATAGCATTCGATTGCAGAAGATGTTTGTGAATGCAGTCGTTGTAGCTATCCTTTCTCTCGGGATTAGTGCGGTTGGTAGTGCCGGGCCTCTTGCTGATTCCACATTCCAAACTGAAATGAAGAATGCACTTGACGAAACCGGCGAATTTTCGAGTCTTTCTCCCAATGAAGCAAAGCTTTTCCGACTGATAAATGAATATCGAGAATCCAATGGTCTGCCAGCAATTGCCAATGCCCGGTCATTGAATAAGGTCGCCCGCCTTCATGCTATTGATCTGGCTGAAAACAATCCTGCAACTGGCAAGGACAGGCGAGGCAGTGACTGTTCCCTTCATAGCTGGTCAAATGTCGGGGTCTGGAGCCCGGTTTGTTATACTAAAGATCATGCCTATGCTGAAGCAATGTGGGATAAACCGCGTGAAATAACCGGCCGAGTCTATACTGGTGACGGATATGAAAACGTTTATTCAACATCTGAAAAAAATGTAAATCCCGAAAGAGTTCTTAATGCTTGGAAGGCCAGTCCGAGTCATAATGCCATCATTCTCGAGAAGAGTATCTGGAGTCAAATTAATCTTCTGTCTTTAGGTGTCGGTATCTACAAAAATCATGCAGTTATCTGGGTTGGTACACTGACTGATCCTCTTGGTCCGATGCAGGCCAGCAGTTCAGTGGCCGATTGAATCAACCCGAGAGGATTCCATTGTCCAGCAAACATGAATGCCGCACCGTGCTGATAAAAGTGGATTCATCATTTGAATTTATGGGGTAGTCGATGTCATCAGGACAAAAACCAAGACTTAGTAGAAAATCATATTGTCACTTGATAGGTGCGTGTATTGCGAGTGCAACTGCTTTGGCCATTATAGTTGCTTCATTGCTGCAAAACTCGTCTTTTGGAATGGACAAGACTGCCTTCGCTTTCACCGGCATCACCGGAATAACTGCCTAGCATATCTGAACCCGGAACTATTTATTTGTTGGGTATGGGGGTAGCAATAATTGCATCCTTGAAGCTGTTGCTCAGCAGGTAATACTGTTTTGAAGACCAAGCATGTCTTAAACTTTAGTAAATTAGAAAAATAATAAAATAAAGTTCTAGGGTGTGGGATAATGTTAAAAACGAAATATATGTTTTTTTGTTTATTATTTATCTTGCTCTCGGAGATCTCATATGCTGAAACTGCTCTTCCCAAAAGCAATTCCGATCAAGTTGTAATCGGAACTAAGCCCGAGATTTCAAAACCAGGTAACTGCCTGACCGAACCGGAGTATGAGCTGGGTCGTCTTGTTAACAAAATTCGCGAACAGCAACACCTACCTCGCGTTCCTATAAAGGAATCACTTTACAGGGTCGCAAAGTGGCATGTGATAGACCTTTTAACCAACACACCACACAAGGATAAAACAGATAAAAACGGGATGCCTTGTAACCTCCATAGCTGGTCCGACAATGGGAAACAACTTGGGGCAGGATGGGAGCCTCTCTGCTATACGGCAGATCATAAGCAGGCGTTGGGCATGTGGAAAAAACCTCGTGAAATTTCAGATCACAGGTCAAATGGGTATGAGAATATTTACTGGACTTCGGCACCTGTTTCCCCTTCTATGGCAATAAACTACTGGGAAAACAGTAGTGACGAACTGGACATGATTCTGGAGCGGAGTAGTTGGAAATCATACGAATGGCGTACCATGGGGGTCGGGATATTAGGCAACTATGTCGCAGTATGGTTCAGTGTTAAGCCGACCAGTGAGCCTGAAATGGGTGGGTGCAAGGAGGTAGGGAACTGATAGTTGAGGTTCTCCTTATTTCTGGCCAGGTTGCTAATGTCCGTTAAGATTAGGGTGCAGCTTTCGGAGGTTTGATATGCCATATAAACGACGATCAGGTAAATGGACTGCATTCGTGAACATTGTTAAGGGGATCGGAATAGCGGTTGTACTTATCATGATAATCATATCTATTGCTGCTTTCTTAAAGTCTCCTCCAACTAAAGAAAAGTTCTCTACCAAGGAACTACCATTTCAAATAGCCCAAACCGATGTCGAGGAGCCGGATGTTAACAGTGAAGTTGGTGGAAAATATTATGGTTTGTGCCGGAAGAACAGTATTCGCACAGTGAAAGATTTTCAAAAAACAGTCCAGAAAGATGATGCTCTGACACATCATTTTGCTGGCTTCAATTGGGAAAATGCAAGACTGGGTGCTTTGGGTGAAACAACTTGGACTTTTGTTTCCTACCGTAATGGAGAAAATATTAGAAGGACCACCAAGCCTGTAAAACTCCCCAAAGGTGATGGTTATATTACAGACGGTGTCCGTACCATCCGGACTTACTGCTGCAACGACTATGTGATTGCCCCGCCTCCACTGGAAATAAGTGCTGCGCCGGCAATTCCGGTTGAGGTGGCTGCAGACCCCCCACGCAGAATGGAAAAGGTTGTCGAGGAAGTAGCCGGTCCTCCGCGCCAGCAGTCTTACGGATCGCCTTCCGAAAATTCAGCTGGTGCAGTGCCAGTGCCGGAAACGTTGTCAAAGGTTTACTATCCAGGATCGCCGCCGCCTCCGAACGTTCCGGAACCCGGCACAATGTATCCAGGATCGACTCCGTCTCCGAACGTTCCGGAACCCGGCACAATGTATCCAGAATCGACTCCGTCTCCGAACGTTCCGGAACCCGGCACAATGTATCTGACGGGAATAGGTGTGGCCGTAATCGCGCTCCTGCGGTTGTTGCTCCGCAAATAGTTGCAATTTGTCTATTACCAGGTAAACTGCTAAAAGTTTGTACTTCTGAATTTATGTTCGTCAACTTTCTTTAGTCCGCACTGCCAAGAACATCTATTAATCTATTTTATTTCAGCTTCTTACGGTAAGGTACTTGCTGAGCTTGGGAAAATTCTCTTCCGGCAGTGTACTTCTTCAGGCACTGGAACAGAATGACTTTGCCAAGGAGTGCGTAGCACCTCCCAAGGGAATAAAAAAAGCTCGTTCTTCGAGGTGATCAACAACCGCGGCCTCGAACAGCTTACTGAGGTATTCTGGCACCTAGTCAAGCAAGCAGGTAAAGCGCTCCCTGCTGAGCAGGCTCTCCTTGACAACTTGGTTGCTATTGACGGCTATCTGATAGATTCTGTCCTCTCCATGGAATGTGCAGACTATCGCGATGGTGCAAAGAAAGCCAAGGCCCATATTGGTATCGACATCAATCGGGGCATCCCCCACTAGATCTACCTGAGCAACGGCAAAGAC
This sequence comes from Geobacterales bacterium, assembly GCA_038318485.1. Lineage (GTDB taxonomy): Bacteria > Desulfobacterota > Desulfuromonadia > Geobacterales > Pseudopelobacteraceae > JACRCG01. Next base: position 141 of record JBBQCH010000014.1, on the reverse strand, counting down.
TGCAAAATCCGGAGTACACTGGACACCCAATCCGGTTTTAGTTGGACACCGAATCCGGAAGTAACTGGACACTCAATCCAGTTTTGACTGGACAGTGAATCCGATTTGAACTGGACACTTTTTCCGGTTTTCCGGATTTGG
>JBBQCH010000013.1:0-33576 GCA_038318485.1 Geobacterales bacterium | reverse complement strand
GGAATGGTGAAAAACAATTTCTATTGTTCAATACCGTTATGATTTGAATGGAGCAAGTATGACCAAGGCAGATATTGTCGAACGTGTTGCAGAAAAATGTGGTATCTCGAAGAAGGATTCCATAGACATGGTTGAATCGGTCTTCGGCATTCTGAAATCAACCCTCGAAGTTGGCGAGGACATAAAAATATCCGGATTCGGAAAATTTGAGGTAAAAAAGAAGCATGGACGTAAGGGGAGAAATCCACAAACCGGAGAAGCTATAACTATCGGTGCTCGAAGTGTACTCACGTTTAAGCCAAGCACTATATTGAAGTCGGCTGTAAACGGTGGGTAGTCGTTATCTTGTGATTCGGCAAAGTCTAACGAATCGCTGAATTATGAGCAAATAAATTGATGAGAACTTGATGCCGTCAAACGATAAATCGGGCGTTGAAAGCACTTGTTTAGGGAAGTTCAGGAAATTTTCAAGTCGGTATAACTCCCCCTCATTAAACAGTTGGCGGCAGTTGCATAATTAAGGTACCAGTCTACGACAACAGCGGTTGCCGTAGACAATCCGAACAAGATTGCCTGGATATTTAATCTCTGCGGGTCAAATTCCCCGCCACTTGTGGCGATTCAAGAATCAACTAAAGACTGTAGATACCCTGCTGATTGCATAATGGAACGCATGGCCGAATTCATGGACAAACACATGCACCGTGTCCTGTACGGTCATTTTGGGATTGATTTTAAAAAGGCGATAAGTTGGGTGATAGTTTCCGCCACTTATTTTCTTGCCATCGGTAATACTGACAAGTTTGCGGGGAAACCGGCAGAGCTTTGTTTCGCAGATTTCAGCCAGCTTTTCTACGGTGCTTTCGGGAATTCTTGGTAATGCGACCGTTTCGAGGTTCAGTGCAACGCGGATACGTTCAGCCGCAGGGCTGGTGGATTGGTTTGATGAGTTTGCTTTGGATCGCATGCCGATGGGCCTCCATGCCGAGAATTGGAATCATCAATTCATAACGACAAAAGAGGTGATTTCTGACAGCAAAAGTTAAATATTCAGAATAGATTACTTAACCAGCGCGTCAAGTGTGATTAACGATGTCCCAGCATTCTTCAAATGATATGGAAGGACGTGAGAACTTACCTGTAAGTCCATGCTGCACAATAAGTTCTTCCATGCTTTCGCAGCTTCCATAATCGTCAGAATATACAAAATCCGGCATCCAGCGCAATCGTATCAAGCACAGCAGCAACGAAAATTTACCGCCTCCGCTGCACCTGAAATGACCACCACTATGAACATCCAATAGCTGTCCTTCATAGACCTCCGTACTATCAAAATCTGGTGGTGTGTACCTTTGCCAAGGTGATAGCTCAAGCGTGACAAGCATCCCCTCCCTTTTCTCAATATATGCCGGTGAATTTGGTTGACAGCGATGGAAAATAAACTGGCCTAATTGAGCACCACCTTCTTCCTCAAGCGGGTTACCGTGCGGGCTCAGACCAAAAAAATCAAATGGACAGACTGGATCAGTAATACTTGAAAACTGGGTGTAGCTACCATCTTCGAGCAAATGTGTATCCAACCCAATTCTGGTCAGATACGTTTTATTGGGTTTCGGAACAATTAGTTGCAGACCACCTTCAAAACACTGTTCAGCCAGTTTTACAACTGCCTCTTGAGCCTTATGATCCTTCAAGCATCCACTGTAATAAAATGAACATCCCATGTCACCCTCCACTATGCACTGTTGTTTTTTCAGCCGCTTTGTCTGCGTTTATATTCCATCGATTCTGTCCGGGCAAAAAGCCTTCCTCTTGCACTTGTCGCAATGTTCACCCATCCACAGGGTGTCGAACTGCTTGATGAGTCCTTTCACAATTGTCAGATCATCCGTGACGATACCGTTTTCAAAGTTGCGGGTTGTAGATGCCTTGGCACCCATCCCGGCACCGGTCAGGTTGGCGCTTCCCAGGTAGGCGATCCGTTGGTCAACGATGACAGCCTTAAAATGAATCCTTGGGCAGAGCATTCGCTCAAGGCCGTTGATCAGATTCGGGAACCGGTCAAAATCCGTACGAAAGTTCGGCCCCGGCTCCTTGGCGTGAATCAGGCGGAACGCTATTCCGCTATCGATCATTTCTGAAATCACTTGCAGAAAAGGAATAGCCCGTCTTTTCCCCATGGGGATACCCGGCTGCACATCTTTCCCGTATCCAGTAATGGTATATTGGAAAACATATGGAGTGCCTTCAGATTGCAAACAGGTCAGTTGTTCATGAAAAGGGCCAGAAAATTTAGCACAGAACAGATATACAACTTAACGAGAAATCATTCCATCTTTGACAATTCTGTAAAACTCAATCAATTTCGGCAGATCATCTTTAGATTTGTCCCCATTGTTTAATCTGTCGATTACTTCACTTGGGTAGAGCCAGTAATACTCGACAAAATCATCCCGGTTGTAATCTGGCTCCTGGTTGGTGCGAATCACGTACAGATGCATGAAACATGACACCCCATGCTGTTGGGGAGTCAGGTGGCCGATGAGCCTCCAATCCGCATCGTCAAGCTCCATGTTCAATTCTTCTTGAAGTTCCCGCCTGAATGCTGTCAAGTAATCTTCACCTGAGGTCACATGCCCGGCGACACTCATATCGAGGCATAATGGAAAGATTCGTTTGCTGGCGGTGCGCCGTGGAATCCACAATTGTCCGGCATCATTAACCAAAAAGGCATTAACATCGCGGAAATTCTTCACTCCTTCGCGATAGATCGCACTACGGGTCCAACTGCCGATCACGCGATCCTGCTCATCAACCAGATCAAGCAGCTTATCATTCTGATGTGTCGAAGTCATGGTTTGCTCCTCCATCTTTGGGGTTTCACCTCACCATGATGTTCCTGAGATGCGGGATTACTTTAATTCCAACCTTGGCATTGCGAAGGTCAAGCCTGCTCTTAGTGTTGACCATTGCACTGCCGCCATGCCGCCATGATTGCTCATATGGCAACCGGGCAGCCCGATCCCAGGAAGCATCGCTGCCATCAACCATCAACATGCCATCAGGAATTTTATTTACGTATCACACGAATTCCTGCCACTTTTATTGATGGGCGAATTGATGTCATGGATGAGTCATGCTGTCTGATGCTTTCATGAAAAAAGCCTGATATTACAACGGTACTGTTACGGTAATCGTCTTGATTCAGTTGCATCGAATCAAAGAATCGTTGCGAAATTTCATCCAAATTTTCACAGGTTGTACTTCTGATACTACGGATATATGCTGACAATTCTTCCGCCAATGTCATGTGTTCGGCTGGCGGCAGTTTGTTGAACCGTGTCCGATGTTCTCCGCACTTCCCGTTCTGCACAATTTGAAGCGTCGATGCGACGCCCAGATATTCAAGACGGAAAATCCGGCAATGCCCTAAATATATTGCTTCGGCATATCCTGCCACGCAATGGCCCTGCCGGTCTCCTTCAATGTGTAACTGAGCGCTGTCCACCAGTTCCATTACCTGGTGGCGTCGCGGAAATCCCGACAGGTCAACCGGCTGAATCAAACGCTGCGCCGAAAAAAAAGCCCTGTATTCGGTTACGAGCTGCTCAATCAGTGCCTCGTTGAATTCACCGGCGTTCTTGAGTGTCTCGTTGTTGATATCCTCCAGAAGACCGATAACATACATGCCATGCTTTTTTACGGCTCGACTGATTGTACGAATAGCCTGTAACTGCTCAATGATGTTCAACCCAATCCTGTTGAACAGGCAGACAACCCCGAAGTGTTCTCCGGCAAACTGTTCATGGATCAGAAAGTGTTTCTTATGATGGTCACATTCCAGAAAACCCGGATTCTGGACAGCGCAGATCGGGGCCAGTTTGCTCGACATTATGGCAATATCCAACCTGCGGAGGGTTGCAGCGCCACTTGTGGGTCGGCAGGTGCTGTCAAACAGCCTTACCATGCTTATGCCGTTCAACTGCATGCCACTCATCTGGTATCTCGGCAGCAGGAGTTCATGTAGAGAAGGCACCTTGAGGTCCATACTGTATAAAGTTAAACCGGGCAGTGAGGGTCTATCGGTACCTTGAGATACCTGGCAATGTGGATCCAATGCCGCACGATGCTGCTGATACAACTCGTGGTATTTTTTCCCGAAAAATCGGGAGTAATGATTACCGACACTGTTTTTCCAGCCGAACGCCGAGACGAGGCAGACATAGCTTTTCAGCAGGGTGAACTCGGTCCCGATGTCGCAATGGCAACCAAGCTCGGACTGCTTCTTGGCCAGCCTGATGGCCGTGTGGTAGGGGGTCGCCACGTTAGCCACCTGCAGTTGGCCGGAGGTGAGGAACTCTTCGAAAGCCCTGGTCCAAACCAGTTGGTTGGTTTCCAGGTCAATTCCAACCTGGCAGCAATTAAGGTCAAACCCTGCCAGAACGTGCCGATAGCTGTCCTGCCGGGTATTTCCATGTCCAAACATCCGGACCTGGATTCTATTCACCAGACCCTCGCGCTCTGAGTTCAATACCTGATAGCCGGTTATGCCGACGGGGTAATGCCAGCTATAGTCCCCTTTCACTGCGTTCTGATCGAGCGCGATCCCGGAAACCCGCACCGGTGTAAAGACTTTTTTTCCAAGAGATACCTCAGGTATAAAGACATCCAGGTCGTTCACGGGATACGTGCCGCCCCACATCTCGGCAAGAAGCATGCTCGTAACGGCTCCCCCGGCCAGCAGACCGATGGGAGGCAGAGGTGTGCTCGAATAATCCCAGGAGTGCCACCAGAGTCGCATCCCGATCTCTGTTCCCTTGCCAGGCTGCAGGATATGTTGCAATGCGTTGTTCATCTTGTTCTCGTTGTGACACAGACTATTCATCCAGAATCTCAATCAGCATCGCTGTGATGTCATCCACCGACTTCTTGCTACGCGACCGCGTTACCAGTTCCTGTACCGCCATGCCAGTGTCACCGGTTCTTTCAAACGTTTCAAGTACCAGGTTGGCCGCCTCCGTGGTGCTGAAGACCTTGGTGACTCCGTCCGACACCATCAGGATCAGATCTCCTTCTTCCAGGCACTCTGACTTAACTTCTATTTCTAGTTGTCTGCCCAATCCAAAATAGCGCGAGATACCCCCATCAAATTCGTGGATACTGGTCAGAACCCGGGGCGGATGGCCTTGTCGCAGCAGAATTCCTGCCGTATCTCCGGCATGAAATATGGTTAAACGGAAATCTCGAATCCAGGCAATAGTACCGGCGGCACCTCCGAGAGGACGGTCGGTGCCTGTCATACATCCCCATTCGTTGATTTTCAGGTTGGCTTGCATCAAATGCATCATAAGTCCATTATTATCCGCAGCTACCTCTGCCGGTTTTCGATAGAAATCCAGCAGGCAATCGGCAACGGCCTGGGCTGCAGTCATCCCCTTTGGAGCGCTACCCATCCCGTCGATAACCGCGAATAATTCACCGCGCCCTGACTTACCCACCAGCGGGATGTCTGCCGTCAACATGCGATACCGATCTTCATAAGGTTTATTGGTACTCTTGGCATTTATCAGCCATGAGACGGCGGCATTTCCTTTTCGTTCGGTGTTTTTCATTCAGCCCCCTTGTCGTGATGTTGTATATACTCATAACGACAGTTTCAGGTAAAACTGACGGGATCAAGCTACAACTGCTTTCCGGTTATTCTGTAACCAAGGACCTGTCCATGAGCAGGTAAAAGGCCAGTGCCGTTACCAGCAGCCACGTAACCCAATCTATCCCGTCGCCATGTTTCAGAAGCAATAACATCCACGATAATCCTGATATTGCGGCCACAAATCGCACATAAGTAAGATGCTGCGATGTCCTCACACCAACAATAACAAGAAACTCTCTGAATATGCGACCACCATCCAGAGGAAAAATCGGAATCAGATTTAGCAATCCACTGTATACATTTGCTTCCATGATTATGGGTAGTAATGACGAATGCAGTTACCAGCGATTACGAAGAATTGCGCAGAGAGCCGCGACCATAAAGTTAATCGCCGACCCAGCTGCATAGATGGCTGTCCGCCTGCCTGATGTAAGACGATCAAAACCATATTCATCATCCGGCAGCCAACCTCCAATTATGCCTCCAATGAACAACGTTCCACGTCTAATGCCGAAACATCTCGACACAATGATATGACCAAATTCGTGTGGCAAGATCACCAACAACTGAATAAACAGCGTAATGTAAACTGCATTCCGGAGAGCCTCTGTAAAGTGTGCACCGCCATCCATTGCTATTGGCAAGAATAGCACAGGGGTCAGCACAATCAGCCAATGGGAAGTTATCCTAATGGACATTATGAATCTCCTTGTTGTGCTGACCTGCCACTATACCTTGGACCGTTCGGCTATTATTCTGTCAATAAGCCCGTATTCCAATGCCTCTTCGGCATCCATGAAGTTATCACGTTCCGTATCAGCTTCCAACCGCTCGAAGGCTTGTCCGGTCGCTTCTGCCAGCAGCCTGTTCAGCTTATCCTTAACCCGTAGCATTTCCCGGGCCCGGATCTGGATGTCGGTGGCTTGGCCATGGAAACCACCTAGAGGTTGATGTATCATGATTCGGGCATTGGGCAGGGAAAACCGTTTCCCTTTCTCTCCCGCTGCCAGCAGTACGGCACCCATAGATGATGCCTCGCCGATGCAGATGGTGCAGACCGGCGATTTGATGAAGCGCATGGTATCCAGTATCGCCATGCCTGCGGTCACGCTGCCGCCGGGTGAGTTAATATACAGATGGATATCCTTGTCAGGGTCGGTAGACTCCAGGAAGAGCATCTGTCCCACCACGATGTTGGCGACACTATTGTCTATGGCATCACCCAAAAAGATCACCCGATCCTTCAGCAGGCGAGAGAAGATATCGTATTGCCGCTCTCCCTTGCCTGTCTGCTCAATAACGTATGGTATGTTCATATCATCTCCTTTGGGTAAGGTTAGTTCTCATCACACGAAACATCTTCACTTTCAAAATCCAGTAAAGGTTCTGCCATTTCATCAATTTCTTTACCCTCTCGCTTGTTGAAAGCCCCCGCCGGCGGTAGACAGCAGCCGAGCTTACTTAGGCACTCCTCAAGCGTTAGTGTGTCATCCAGTGAAAAATTGTGGTTTTCTATTAGTTCGGTATTCGAACATCTGACGATGTCACAAATAGTCAACAAGCCACCTTTTTTCAGGAGCTTGTCGATACTTGTCGGCGCATCAAGACTCAGAAAACCGAGTTCCAGAACAATCCGATTGACTATGTTAGGCATCATCTCCCTAGCCGGCTTCGGATCATTTTCTTCTTTCCAGGAATACAGTCGCCTGTAGATAGTGGCATCAACAATATTGCAGTCCTGGCCATACTTCAGTCGTGAAAGCGTCTTTATCCGTCGCGCCAGATCTTCATTCTCAGGAGATATATCTAGTTCAGTCCTGAAACTGAAGGGGCTCATAGCCTGATTGCTCAGATTCATCCGTGCATATCCGTAAAAGTTTGGCAGCGACATGATATCCAGGCTGTTGAAATATGGTGCAAACCCCTTGGCAAGCATCTCTGCATCCTGGCTACCAGTACGAAAAGTTATCAGAGAACCGACATTTCCGAAAACCGCCGCCAAAAGGTCGTCACCGCCTGACACATTACCCAGCTGAGAACAATACTGGGTAGCAAGCACTAGCCCAAGGCGGTACTTGCGAGCCTCGGAGAGCAGTTCGGTTACAATTTGACGGGGTATATTATTTGCTTCATCAACAAATAAATAGAAATCTCGTCTCTCTCGCATAGGCATCTCGCCTCGTTTCATGGCAGATGCCTGGAAACGCGATACCAACATATTTGCCAGAAGTGCAGAAACCTCGGGACCAAAGCGCCCCTTGGCCAGCTTGACCAGAAAAATCTTCCCCTTACTCATGATTTCATCGAAATCGAAACTGTTCTCCTCCTGACCAATAATCCTCTGAAGTGCAACATCATTGATAAATCGGCTCCATTTGGAAGAGATATAGGGAGCCATATTGGCTAGAGCGGCTTCTCCTCCGGCTTCTTCCGCTTCAGTCACAAAATCCTTTACCTGCTGGTCGGCAATGGTATCAAGCAGCCAGTGCCTGAATTTGCGGTCTGTGAAAATTCGCTTGAATTCGAGAATGGTGGGCGTAAAACCCGATCGGGGCGAATCGCCCATCAATAATTTAAGCCCCCCTCTGAAGTAGGATTCCCACATCGGCCCTCCGGTTTGCCGCAAATCATACATGTGGTCCATGTGCTGGTAGAGAGAATCGATGATAAGATCGCGCTCGGCAATGTTGCTCCACTGGAGAATGTTGAAACCGATAGGACGTTCACGATCCAATAAATCAAACACAATCACATCTTCTGCCCGTTCACGAGGTATGCGTTTCAGAATATTGTCGATCATATCGCCGTGTGGATCGATGACAGCCAGGCCACGCCCAGCCTTTATATCCTGCACGATCATGTTTTCCAGCAGTGATGACTTGCCGGTGCCTGTCTGCCCCATGATATAGGTGTGTCTCATACGGTCATCAGGGTCGATGTGCACCGGTTGGCTCATTCCTTGAAATTCATTTAAAAAGAGTCGGATGGATTCCGGACTCTCGTCCAATTCCGGCGGCAGCATAGCAAGATTGGCCCTGAATCTCTGTACCGGCAGACCGGGAATGTCACGACTGGGAGGCGACGGAAAACGGAATGCGCAGGCGGCTTCACCAAGGCTGAACGGCGCATCTTCCGGGAAAAACTTTGCCTCCATGAATGATGCATCCTCCAAGACTCGAATATCATAACCACCTTGTAACCAGGCAGGTTCTTCCCCGCCTAAGCGGCGCCCGGAAATTGCAGCACCAAAAGCCGATGCCAGCGTCGAGGGTACCTTGCATCCGGATAATATCAACGTAGCAACATCAAAGCAGGGGTGGTTCAAACTCTCCATGCGACTGACACTTTGCTCTTCAAACATGGAAACCGTTTTGCGCAGGGCGAACTCGTTTGCCTCGATTCCAGCCAGCGCCGCCTCGCACAACTCTACGATACCGTTCAGCCGCTCCCGCTCAGATGCAAGTACTGTTCGAGATCGCATCCGGGCCAGCAGCATGGTGGGCTCCATCTGCCCGGCCAAAATTTCCAGGAGCCTGCCCCAATCATCGTATGACGGAATCCAGGGAGCCAGGTGGTTCAATGTTACATCTTCATGTTGCGTACGCTTCATATCCGTTCCAAGAAAACCAACGTTATTAGACGTGACCACTGAAACGAGTGGTATATCCAGACTGCGCCGAACAATCGCGGTGGCGTGGGCAATCTCGAACGGCACAATGCAGTGTGTAAGTTCTTCTTTGGTTTTGACCAATTTCAAATCGGCCTCGGGAAGATAAGTAACCAGAATGGGAAACAAAGATAGAAACGCAGCAGCAGCATTTTCCCGGGCTAAATCCTCAGTATATCCATGGCAGCGAATAAGCATGAACATGCCGATATCACCCTGGGCCTTGTGAACTAAGTCAGGAACCACTGAAATCCTAACTTCCAGAGTGGTATCAGTCATTGGAGCCAGAGCTGAAAGCAGCATTTCCCGTGCGTTTTGCAGGTGACGCGGGTTGAGTTTGGAATATGACGTGGTGGAACGCTCATCAGCTGCCCCGTAGTGATAATCCCTGAGCAGTTCGCTGTTCAACAGCGAAGCGACTCGAATCGCACAACAGGCATCAAATCCTGTTTCAGACTGACATGATGTGATTAACGGGATACGCATGGAGCCTCCTATAGGACTATAAATTTTAAAATACTGGCGACATCAGTACCGCAGTTTCTCATGCAGCAACTCCGATGATAAATTTAAAATCCTGCAAATTGCTCCTTCAGAAAGTCCCTGCATGAGCAACTCAACCGCCATCTCCAACTTGACAGTCTCATTACCGCTCACAACGGGCTTTTCCTGTTTTTCACTCTCCATTTTTTCAGCTATTTCCACCTTATCCCGCATTGTCTGAATGAATAGTGCCAACTCGTTCATCTCACCCAGATTAATTCTGATCATCTAAAGCTCCTTTATCAGATTAGTGTCGTTAACGATCACTTCAAAACATCTGAACAAAACGACAACTGGTCTATTATCTGATATCGGTATTGGAAATAATGATGATCATTTGCTAGAAAACTCTGGGTAAACAGGGATAGAGAAAATGAAGATGAGAATATAATCACTACAAATATTTTAAAGCATATTAAATGCCAATCATTAAAGGTTAATTCATACTTCAAACAAATTGGTTTTTATAGGTCAAGTGTTTGCCATTTATTATCAATACTATTTGCATATTCACGGACTTGATTAACTTCATTAACATAAGGTCTTCGAATCATCTCAGGCCCATGGTCAAGTTCAATCTGATAATCAGGATAATACTGCCCCATGATATTCAGGATAATTTTTTTAGAATACTGTGCCAAAAAATCAATCATCGGCTTGTGACAGCACTCTATATGCCCAGGAAGGACAAGTATCCTCACGATCATGGGTACTTTCTGCGTGACCATCTCGTAAAGCCCCGACTCAAGTATCTCAAAATACTTGGGTGCACCAGCAAGTCGGGCTCCACATTCGAGTGCATAGAATTTTGCGTCTGGTACATAAGCGTCAACAACACCTTCAAGCAAGCGATATACAATCGGCATGGCAAACCCGTTTGAATTCCAGACTATTGGTTTGTTGAATAGAGACGGTGCTGATGCTAAGAATTTTAAGATCTCGTAGAGAGATTCGTCGGGATTGCCACCAATAAAACTGACAGAATTTACATGCTCCAATTGAGTTTCAATGTAATTCCAAACTTGCATATCAAGCAGCTGATGAAATTCACCGCTATCCAATAATTCATGTTTTTGACAGAAACGACAGCCTAATCCGCATCCTGCCAAGCTGATATTGCACGATGGGTTGATGGGAGGTTCTTCAGAGATATGGGTGTATACTTCGGCAACATAAGCTTCACTCCCCAAGCCGCATTTGCCTCTTTGTCCGCTCAGCCTGTCAACCTCACATTGCCTACCACATAGTTTGCAGGTAGCAAGAATGCGACGAGAGAGTTCAATTTTGATATCAAGCAGTGACGCATTGTCTGTATTGCAAAATGTGTTTGCGTTTGCATTCTCAATATTTGTCAAAAGGAGGATATGTTCAGACCATAAGTCAGCATCTGAATACAGAATCAAAGATTCCTTTTGAAATGATGAGGTGCATCGCCGAGCAGCCTGGAAACGTGGGGAAATATATCCGGGCAGAGAACATTGGCTTATGCTGAAGTCTTGATTTAGTGCCTGCATGAGGGGAAGGCACTCAAGGTCAGGGTCTACAATCTCGACACCACCATCAGCTAACAGTCTTGTTTTTATCTCCTTTCTAAACACGAACCTGCCCCCCTGTATCAGTATGGATAAAGTACTCATTTTTTCTTGCCGTATCGATCTGGCTTCCCTCCATGGATCTGGCTATATCGGAAATAATCTGCTGACATCCTGCTCCCTTCATTCCGGAGATATCGACAACAGCTATGCCATCTTCTCGGATGTCAGCATTTACGACAGTAGAAGAATGAGAACTCCGCGCTTCAATGGCAATCTCCCCTTGAGGGTTCCTCTGCGCAGATACCTGCATATTGCGTGAGGCTAAATGCTGGTATATCTGGATTGCCGAAAATTCACGGATAATCGACTTAATAACTGCGGGACCTCCTGCTCTGCTTTCCAACACGACCTGCCCGTTGTGATTCTTTTGAAGCTTGATGTCCACCCCCGTCTGGCTTTTCATGACGAACTGAGAAGGATCATTCGATGTGACAAAATATCCCGCAGATTCTGCAGCCTGCTTTACTAGGTCGAGATTGCTGGTTTTCAAGGCAAAGGAGTTCTTTGCCAAGTCTATAGGGGCTGAAGATTTCGGCAGCGAGCACTCTGAACAGCTGATGCGCTGTTTGCGAGCTTTTTCCCGGAATGAAGCACGGGCCTGTTCGTCACGAATGGCATATTCATTGATCACTGGTTCGATACTCGGCTCGTAGGGTGTGACGACGGCTGTAGTAGACATGGTTTACCTCCCCCGTTTTTTGTTCTTTGTGCGTGAAATCATAAACATTACCAATCCGAAACCACCAACCAGCGTGACCATGGATATTAATCCAACAATAAGCAGTTTGAAGATTCCTGAGAAAAATCCTCCCACCTTTTCCTTGCCAGCCACTTTTTCATCTTCCGTCATGACATGACGGGCCTTCTTGGGTGCAGTGAAGCGAATCGTACCGGACTCACTTTCGGCATACAGACGGAATGTGGAATCAAGGCCGGCCTCTTTAACAGCTTTTTTCCACGCCAGCTTCTGATTGATCGGCATCCAGAGCACACTTGTGTTCACATCGGCAAAGGCATCCCAGGCAAAGTTCTCGGATGGCACCGAAGGCTTGGCAGCAGGTGCACAAGAGTTGGCTGCGCCGTTGGACGGTTCGTGGATCAGGTCGCTGAATACAAACATGTATTTGAATTCCGGGGCCGGCTCGCGGTTCAGAAGCTCGGCAGCCAGTTGCATTCCCCCTTCAACGTCTGTACATGCTTCATAGTCCTTTCTGGCCTCGAAGCGCTGGACCAGATAGTTCTTGTTTTCAGGAGTCAGTTCATCCTTAGTCCCCTCCCAGATAACCTCCGGTGAGCTGTCTAGGGAGACGATGACAATCTGATCCTTCCCTTCATGACGTTTAGTCTTCACACTGGAAATCTTGTTGATCAGATCTGTTGCTTTGTCCACGGCTTCCATCCGGCGCGATTTGTAGCTGCCGCTAGCATCAAGGACAATAACAATGCGATTGAACGGACGTATCCGTTTTGCAGCTTGGCAGTCTTCTGTAAGACCTGCGACAACAAACACCAGGGTAATAAATGCTATAGTGTTGATCTTGAACATATTTTATCCTCCTTCGTTATGCTGCCTGGGCATTGTCAGGGTCTGAATTGAAACTGTCCCAGAAGCTCTTCTTCCAAACCCGACGGGATGAATCGATTACATAGTTCTCCGGATTGGCGACCGCTTCACTGAAACGCACCTTTTCACCAGCGTTACCACCCAATACAGTGACAAGTTCCTCTTCCTTAGTGTTCGCATTATCAGTGAATGAAGGACGCTGTGTAGGACGCTCAGGGAAAGGCACCACTCTTTCTCCAGCTCTTGTCTCTGGCTCTCCCATTGTTTTTGGTTGCTCCGATGCTCTGATATTCTCTGCCTCATTTGTGATTGGCGGCACGAAAGCTTCTTGTGCGCCAGTTGCCATTTGTTCCCCAACAGGCTCGGCCATTGCGAATGCGGCATCAGCTTTTGCAGCCTGCTTGAAACTTTCGTTATACCAGTTAAGTGCAGCTTCCTTGAAAACAGCCCACTCCTCATTCTTGTGCTCGAATGCTTTTTCCACGAGCAGTGAAGTAACCAGCACCAATCCTATATAGGCCCATCCTGCGAGAGGTATGATATGTACGCTGAACAGATCGGAATGATCCTTGACGATGATATCCCAGCTTTTCAGCGTTGAGGCAACCGTATCACCCTCAAGATTGAGAACCCAACAGGCGAACCGGAACTTGAATAAATCTAGATCATTAAGCACTACACAGATATAAGGTATCAAAATTAATATAAAATAGGAGAGTGACAGGACAAGCGCCTTATGAAGTTGCTTATAAAGTTCTGAACTCTTGTCACCGTTGAAATAATGCATTTCGATACCGATTCGGTAGCTTTTGTAGATAAAATGAGAGCACAACATTGAACCTGCACCAATAATTAGAGCTACGCATATTGCATAAAGGTCCGCCAACGTCAGTTCATACAATACGCATGCTTCGAATATCCAGCCAAACATCGGATCATCACCAAATGGAGTGGTATCGTAGTTAAGCAGAACGTATGATGACTTCAATGCTGAATAGTTTAAATAGATCAGGAAAACGTGGAGTCCGACGCAGAGCAACAGCAAAGTGTATGCCTTGAGGAAGTTGAGATAGCGGCCTGTCATTGCAGCATATGCGGTCATGTCGTCCTCCTTGTAACCTGTCCTATACTCAAGCAACTCAATGTGTAACGTTTGTAATTTTAACCGGGGTCATCATTCTGCTACTGCGGGAATAAGTTTCCTTCGGGATGAAAAGGTTTGTTCCTTCCGGGTCCTTTGCTGATCTGAAAGCAACATTCTTGTTATTCCTGCTTGCATAAGCTCCTATTTTGCGCCCTGCTTTTGGTCCGATGACATCCTTCTTAACAGCGCCACGCATATCCTTTATATGGAATTGCGTTTTCATCTCTTTAGTCGGCATAGAACGGGTATCAAGCACTTTACGATCAAAGCCTTTGCCTGTTTTGAAGGAAACAATCGATTGTGCGCCTGGTCGTTCGCTCAGGGCTGTATGCCGCCCTTTACTCAAATATGCCCCGGAACCAAAGCGAGACTGGCGATGCATGAATCCTTTATTGAAGCCGCTCTTGAATATACCTTGAGCAGCTCTGCGACTGGCTGCATGAAACAGAAGTCCAGCATAGGTATCTGAAGGAGAAGCCACCAAATAGAAACTGATGACAACAAAGGTGATTAACATGGACATATTTTTTCGCATGTTTTATCTCCTCCTGATCAAGAATCCCATAAACCGAAAGGGTAGAAGAATCACGTCATGGATCAGCAATGCCCAAATATGGCTGGAAGTATGGCGACCGAAAAGCATTCCAATGACCCAGTTAAATATTGCGACACAGATTACAATCAAGAAAAGGATGGAAACCCAACCTGGAAGAGCGCTGAACAGCGAGTCGACAAAAGGAGCCAGTAGTGCGAACAGAACAATGCCACCGATGATTCTGCCTGCCGCTTGACGACTGATAATCTTGAATATCAAGGCGAAGCCAACTCCAACTATCACAAGTATCCATGTGCATTCAGGCAAAAACGGCAGGATCTTCATACGTGGCTTCCTTTCTTTATAATCGATAAATTGGTGGGGCGTTTACCCCCGCCCTGCGGGGTTTTACATCATTAAGCGGTCATCGTTATCACCCCCTTACTTGTGTGGTCGACTAATGTTGCCTAATGACCAACTTTAGAATTGCATGCGCATAGCAATACAATTCCGGATTCAGGCCAAAATTCAATCAACATACAAAGCATGGTTCAATAGATTAAGAGGATTTGAATCGTGATTTTTTTGCCCATCTAGTCAGGCAAACAAACATGAATGAGGACTACAAAGGTGATTGGTTGTTAAAAAATGAACCAATCAAAAAGAAAGGGAACTTCGTGAATCTGACTTTTTAATATGCACGGCTCGTGCCAACCAAGGATTAATTTAATCGTTAGAGAAATCACCAGCCGGTTCGCAATGAAGCTCAGCAAAATTGCGCAACTGCGCAAAACTGTCATACAGTGCCTGAACACGTAAACTCTTCTTCTTGATCTCCTGAAGAAGCAGGTCAGTGCTGAGTTTAATTTTGCGATACTTAGCTTCCATGAGAGCCTCACTGAATACTGACCAGAGGTCAGCGCCAGTAAAACAACGCGAGGCCTCAGCAGCCGAATGAGCAACCTCTTCATGGTTATCCGCAATACCATCAAGCCAAGCAACAAGCATCTGGCGCCGTGTCGCTCGTGACGGTACATCCACGAAG
Source organism: Geobacterales bacterium (assembly GCA_038318485.1). GTDB lineage: Bacteria > Desulfobacterota > Desulfuromonadia > Geobacterales > Pseudopelobacteraceae > JACRCG01. Next base: position 17,830 of record JBBQCH010000013.1, on the reverse strand, counting down.
AATATCTTGTCGAATCTTCCTGAACGGGTCATGGTCAGCCCCAGTTCACCCATACGACTGACGTTGTTGGAGGTTGCAATGATGAAATTGGGGTTCGGGTTTTCCGAGAGCCATGTCAACAAACGTCCAGTTGTTCGCATCATTGTGCCGCCGTCGTTTTCAGAGCCGTTCTGGGAGAAGGCCTTTTCGATCTCATCAATAAAGACCACATTCGGTGCCATTGCTTCCAATGTCTGAAAAGCCTGATCAAATCTACGCTCGGTGGCCCCCAGGTAACTGTTCATCAGAGCACTAATGCGGAACTCCACCACCGGGAGTTGCAGGAGACGGCCAGCAGCTTTTGCCAGCATGGTCTTTCCTGTACCCGGAGGCCCTATTAGCAGAACACCCTTTGAACGTTCCTTACCAGATGACATTATTCTGTCGCGGCTTATTTCCAGGTAACGGTAAAGATTGTCCAAACCGTATGGTAGCTCACCCGCCAGGTTATCCATAATCTCCATGGAAAGTTCGCGAGAGAGGTGCTGTCGCTTGCGTATGGCAAGATAGTCAGCTGCTCCCTGGAAATCACTGTCAGGAGAAAGAGCATCTCTCACGGCCTGCGTTGCGGAGGTTCTAGTCAGCCCCGTGAGTTCGGGAGTGATAACATTGCTCCAATCCTTAGCCAGTACCATATTTGTATTGCCCATACGGGCGAGGACGGCAACAACCTCTTGCAGGGCTATAGCATTTATCTCTTGCCTGTTAGGCATGGGGATACTCAAGCGGAAGAAGGCGCCGGCTAGCATGGAAGGAATATTAGCCTCCGCTTCAGGTGGCTCAAGAAATATAATCACAGTGCCATCACTGGGCTTCTCGGAAGAAATCATACTGGCCAATTGCTGACGAGCATTTCTGTCACCGTTGGTATCACAAATGGTAGCAAGCAAATCTTCAATGATGACCACTGCGCCACCACGGGTTGCTTGTGCTGCACGTAAAAGTTCAGCAGGATCAGGTGTGGTACCGCCACAGGACTCAAATTGGAACTGAGCTTGATTCCACTTACGTCGGGCCGCTACTGTAAAATGGTATAGATCTTTCTTAACGGCTGTTATCGCCTGCCTGATTATATCAAGAGCATGGTCACGGTCACGAGTGGTCAACAGGCCAGCACGGATAACATGATTATCACTTGCCGAAGATATAATCCGTTGCAAGTCTGTTGTTATTGCACTGGCAGTTGCTGAATTCATTTTAACCTCCTTGGGCTCAAATACAGTTTAGATGCTGTAAAGTCAGTCGCTGCATTAAATGAATTAAAATTAACGCTTACTAATTACTAATTTTTCCACTCGGGGGTCTATTTTAAAAGAGTTGAAGGACTGTATTCTCGCTCTGGATCATTGCGTGAATACCTCATTGTGAAGGCAGAATTGATTAAGCGAAGGGATAAAAATCTTGAATGAGTTGAGATTATCATGTTAGTGTGCACGCGACGTGCCAACATGAGTAACATTTTACTTATGAGGCTTGATGCAGTTCATTTATTGGGTATTTGAGCATGTGACGCACTGAAGTGGTTGCACTTTTTGAGACAGGACGCATCAAACCTGTTCCCCCGACTAACAGATCAGTTTTCAAAAGCCCTTATCTGTTACCTCTATGGACATAAAGGACACCAATTCCAATGATGCATACGAATATTTGGAATCGAGTTGATCAACATATTAATCAACATTATTCAGACAATTCTGCTAAAACTTATATTCATCGCTAACCTGCAGGTAAATCCACTTTCATCTAATGGCACAAATATTGCGAATACAACTGCATGATAGAATTTAACTCTGTTAGCTGGTCTCCTCCCGGCAACTCAGCAATACTTTCCGACCTTACGCTCAATGTCCTGGACGGCGAGTTTTGTTGTGTCGTCGGCCCGTCAGGTGCAGGCAAGACCTCGTTATTGCGTCTTGCAGCTGGCTTAATTACCCCAACAAGTGGCAACATTAGATTAGATGGACGTTTACCCGCTGAATCGCGCAGTCAACTTTCATATGTTTTTCAACAACCAGTTCTGTTCCCTTGGAGAACAGTTCTGGAAAACTTAAGGCTCCCCCTGGAAATAAAACAGATCTACAAAAACGACGATAAGCTGTATGAATATTTGGAGCTTGTCAATCTTAAGGGTTCCGAATCACTATTCCCTAGAGAATTATCTGGGGGGATGCAATCGAGAGTTGCCATCGCACGAGCTCTGGTGACAGAGCCCAGCATTTTGTTGATGGATGAGCCGTTTGCCGATCTGGACGAAATCAACCGCGAGCACCTTAACCTTGAGCTTCAACGGATCTGGCTAGCCAATCGCCGCACTGTCATGTTTGTAACTCATGATCTAGCCGAAGCAGTATTCCTTGCCGACCGGATAATCGTGCTTACAAATAATCCTGCTCGGGTTCTCATGGATATCCCAGTCAACCTTCCGCGGCCACGAGATGAGAGAATTTTTGATGAGCCAGTTTTCGATGAAATTTTAAAGCAGGTCCGTCATGCATTACGACTCGTCGTAAAAATGCAACTTGCCGCTCAGGATGAGGAATCTCAGCCCATATGAGCAACTTATCTTCAGTTCACAATCAAGTGAAGTTTCAATGGCTCTATCCTGCAGCAGCGGCACTGCTGTTTCTCGTTACATGGGAAATTACAGTTCATATGTTTGAGCTCCCACGTTATCTGCTACCCAGTCCAAGCGATATTTTGAAAGTAGCGGGTGAACGTTTTAATAGTTTAGCGCTTGACACAGCTATAACATTGAGTGAAGCCGCTACTGGTTTCGTGCTGGGATCTGTTATGGCATTTTTTGTAGGAGCAATATTTGCTCATTTCCACAGAATTGAAAGAGCTTTCTCACCTTTTTTCGTAGCCCTGCAAGCAGTACCGCTCATTGCAATTGCACCGCTCTTGATCGTGTGGATGGGGAATGGCTTTCTGAGCAAAATCACAATGGCTGGCTTAATTTGCTTCTTTCCCATGGTAATAACGACTGCTACCGGATTAAGCAAAGCTCCGCGAGAAGCAGAAGAACTGATGACAGCACTTGGTGCTTCATCTTGGCAACGCTTCATATCGTTGCGACTTCCCCACTCCCTTCCATTTTTGTTAGCAGGTTTGAAGGTAACAGCATCATTCGCTGTTATTGGCGCAATTGTTTCCGAGATGGCTGGCGCTGGGCATGGCATCGGCTATCAAATTCTTATGGCTTCTTACAAGACCGATACACCAATGCTTTTTGCAGCGATATTTTTTGCTGCACTTTCCGGCATTGCATTTTTCAAGTTGGTAGAGTTGGTAGAAAGGCAATTAGATAAGCGATATGTATAAACCAAACAAATCAACACTTACGACGCCCGAAGCATTACTTGCCTTTAAGCAGATGCGCAAGCAACTAAAGCATACCGGGTGGGATCTGCACGCAGTAGATGAAGCCGCACAAATCTTGATTTGTACGATTTCTCAAAGTGATTACGCAACTACCACAATGGTCATTCAATCCTGCGTAGAAATTCTCAAGGAATGGCGCTACTTGGAATACTGGTACTTTGAAGGTGCTCCCTTGTCTGTACAAATTGCATTGTCAATCGGTCTTCAACTCGGAATTCTGGAGCCTCCGGTTGATAAAATGCAAAGAATTGATGAATTTACAGCATTTTTTCAAAACCAGATACAGTTCAAGACTGCACTAAATCGTTCTGAGACAGTAGGAGGTTGGCTTTTCCCTAGCGAAGCTGAGATGCTGTGGGAATCTGTTCGAAGCACCGTTGCTAGTCCTGGAGCACTGTGCGAAATTGGTTCATGGGTCGGTCGCTCTACCATCCTTTTAGCAAGTGCTTGTGCTGCACACACACCTAACAAACTTTTACATATAGTAGATGACTGGAACTTTGGCGGTCAACCAGACCTATATCCTTACCTTACCGCAAACCGCCAGCTTAAAGCTGAATTTGAAAGGAACATTAGACCTTGGCAATCAAACATTAATATCCACCACGGTGAGTTCAAGGATGTACATTCCGAACTAATGGATGAATGCCCAAATGGATTGGATCTAGTCTTTCACGATGCAGGTCATACACCAAAAGACTTTCAACGAGATCTCCCTTTGCTTAAGCAATTGATCAACTCAGGTGGGTTACTGATCATTCATGATTATGTTTCTCAGCATTTTTCTGAATCGCGTCTAACTATTGACGACTGGGTAAGTTCCAACCCAGATTTCACATTTAAAAACTGCGTAGGTTCCTGCGCACTGATTGGAAGAAAATGACCAGCCTTTTAACCTCTATTTACCCAAGTATATCATTCGACCTGAGTTATTCTAACTATCTGACGTTCTTGCAGTTTTCTGACAAGCATGTATGCGAAATCAATAGTTTGTCTACACTACTGCCAAAATGGCTTGGAAAGCGAAACAAGCTGACAGCACTTGATATTGGCGCTGGCGATGGTAGTCTCGCCCGTACTTTATTTGAACTTTATGCTGACACCACTGAGCAATTCTCTTTGACACTACTTGAACCCGCATTGGTAGCTTCTGAGAAGCTACAATCTGACTTCGCACACGATTCTCGGGTTGAGGTTGTTGCTCATAGCTTGCAAGATTTTATCGATACCGGACAAGAGGCACGCTATGATTTTATACTTGCCTCACACGTTTGCTATTATTTTGAAGATCGTGCAGAGCTCTACGAAGCGCTGTGCAACCTTTTGGCTCCTGGTGGCGTTCTATGCTGCATAGTGGGTTCAATTTCGCTGATAGAGCACTCCCTTTACCAGGAATTAATGTCTCAGATACTTCAGGACATCTCAGTCGAGCGTTCGTTCGGATTTGATGGCTATGGTTCATGTGCTGAAGAGTTACAGCTTATAAGTTTTTGCAGTAATCATTTACTTAGCTCAGTTTCAGTAACAACCAGCACAAGTTATAGCCCTGATCAGATATCGCAAGCTGCACAGGCATTAAACTCATTAGCCACCTGCATGGAGAATGACCTGTGCAGGAGCCTTGGTTTTCTTTGGCGCATTCCTATCGATGTAGTGTATCGCAAACGTCAGCTGATACTGAATTATTTTGATAAATATAGCGCTTATACCGAGGGGATTCACATTCCGTCAGAAGATAAAATTATGTTCTTTCAAATGCCAACAAATTAGTTCTATAAACAGAACTTAATACAGGAGATCAAAATGAACTTTAATATCCTAAAAATATCTGCCGTAGCGATCATGATAGGCTTACTTGCCGGGTGCAACAAATCAACAGATCAATCACAGCAATCTAGCGCGAACAAACCTGCTATTAAATCAATATCAACACGCCTTAAATGGCTTCCCGGAGCTCTGTACCTTGGGAGTATCGCCGCTAAACAAAAAGGCTACTGGGCAGATCAGGGGCTCGATGTAAAAATTGAACCAGGCGGCTTTGAGGCTGACCCCATTAAATTGGTTGCAGCCGGGTCTAATGACTTTGGCATTACCGGAGCTGAGCAACTATTGCAAGCACGAGCGAATGGAGTCCCAATTGTTGCGATTTATATGGAGTTGAAAGACAGCCCGGTGGGTTGGATGACCCTGCAGTCAAGTGGCATAACCAAACCAGAGCAATTTGTAGGGAAAAAAGTAGGCGCCTGGTACGGTACCAACAGTGAGCCAACGTTCGACGCGCTAATGGCCAAACTCAACATCAACACAAAGAAGATCACCAGAGTCGGTGTAAAATACGACATGAACCCACTCTATACCGGGCAGGTTGATATAATTCCTGTTTATCTAAACGGACAACCGTTGGAAGCTCGCCGCCATGGTAAGAACATAAACACCATTAACCCCCGCGATTATGGTTTGAGGCTATACGGTAATGTGTACTTCACCACCGAAAAAATGATCAAAGAGCAACCTGAGGTGGTACAAAAATTTGTTAATGGACTTGTCAAGGCGTGGGCCTTTACTCTGGCCAATCCTGATCAGGCAGTGGAAACCCTCCTTCAAGCAGAGCCTAAGCTCGACCGTGGGCTTGAACTTGAAGTGTTAAAGTCCAGCACTATTTTTTTTAATGGTGGACAGCCCGATGAAAAGCTAGGCCTGATGACAAAAAACCGCTGGGAAGAAGTGAAGACCATCATGTCAACTTATGCGGGATTACCCAAAACAATCGAACTCGATGCTGCTTTTACTAACAAGTTCATCGAAAACGCTAAATAATTAAGTACTGGTTTGTTTCAAAGCTGAAGGAGGGCACATGGCAAAAAGCAACTCCGCTAAAACTATAAAAGAATATATTGTAAATTTGTCAAATGGGACTGAGAATCAAAAGAAGTTTATTAACAATTTGGAAACTTTTTACAATAACTTACCAATAGTTTTTAAAAATAAGGCGCTAGATAAAAGTGACGACCTAAAACTTCCACTGCGCCGTGCTCTTTTTCATATCCATCAAATCATTCATGACACTCTTGGGGATCCTTGTATTCATTTCATAATGTTGAGCCAACATTTGATCAGTCAAATAGATAATAATAAATTGACGCCGACCGATGACCATAATTGGGAAGGTTTTGACAGTATTAAAGTTGCCGAAAATTACGTTAAAGATTGGAAACTTGATGTTATGCCGGAAGGTGAATTACGGTCTTTTAGATGTTTTACAGACTTTTTTTCGGACCGAAGTAGCTCATTCGTAGTTGAAGTCAGTGAATCCAAGCAAAAGATAGTAAGCGGCGCAGATTTAAAGACTCAGAACTTTATTATTCCTCATAATTACCATAAACAGACTAATTTAAAAGAAACTGTTTGGGCATTCTCTGCCTGTGTGAAGTCTTTACTAACTGCTAAGAGAATTACAACTTTTTATGTACTTGGCTTCGGTTCCCACGAAAAAACATGGCCGGACGAAAAACTTATCAAAGGTGACACTGTTAACTCTATATTCATTGTTTTTTCAGGTGGAACTGCCAAAGATAAACTTAATAAAGCTGCCGGATTATTGGGGTCAATTAATGGTAAGTTATTACAGGCGCTTCATAGCGATCAAAAGTCTTTACTTGAAGAAAAGAACGCTTTGTTGGAACTGGATGTAATGAAGTCTCGCGAAATTGAAAGATTATTGAGAACAGCTGAAGAGTCCTTTAAGGAAACGAGTACTACATTGGCTAGGCTTACAAATCTCACATCTGGCTTTGCCAACAGAATGATAAGATTTGCTGATAAATTTGGGTCAACACTAATTAATGGCACTAATGTATCTTATAAAATTGATTGTAAGAATCAAACGCTAGAAGGAGTATCGGATCACAGTTTCTTTGGTCAAGCTCAGGATTTATCAGTAACATTTTCTCATGCCAAGTTATTATTAATTGATATGGTTTTCTTGGGTGTAGAAGATGATTTTGCAAATATATTATTTAATATTGATGACATGAAAGGTTCGCTAGATAATTTAAAGAATAATTTATGCCGTGTTTTTAGAAAAGCTAATGGTTCACCTGATAATGATATTTTATATTATACTCTTAATATATTAACAGAGGGTCGTATTGAATACAAAGATGGCGATTACGATATAGAATTAATTAAGAACGATTGTAACCTTGGTATTTGGGAGTTGTTCCCGAATGTTCGTACATTTCTTCCCGCTCTACTTGATATTGTTATTTGTTGGGCGGGGAAGAATAGTAAAATTATAATATCAAAACAGGAAGATTGTACTATTAATCCCCATTTGGTTCATCACACTTTTACTATTACTCCTAATAATGCAGATAGTGATAGAGATTGGGACATATCAAAATTATCCCGTGTTTTATCCGAACTAATAAAAGAAACTAGTCATACAAGCAATCATCAACTTGGGGATCTAAGTACGGCTGTTAAAGCTATTCTTATGAGCGCTAATCAGCATTTTATTGCAACAGTTGATGTAAAGAGCATGGAGAGAGTAGAACTTTCTTGGCACGGCACCGTAACAAAAAGAAATGGTTTTTTTCTAAAAAGTAGTTTGGGATTTGAAAAAACAAAGATAGATTTTTCATACCCAGTCATAGTCAATCCTGATCCCCTCCCAACATGTCCTTACCCCAATGATTCTGAGCGGAAGTCAAAATGTAGTATCTTGAAAACAAGTGATGCCGATTAAAACAGTTGTGAATGATAATTGTTTATACTTATGCTTTAGTCCCTGGAATACCAATAAGGAGACTGATTATGTGGAATTTATTTTGCAACAGCCAGAATACCCAACAAATGTTACCCCACCTTACTGCCTTATATACTAATTTAGGTGTTGCTTTTAAGGATGATTCATCACGAACTGTAAGGACTGAATTGAGTAATAAAAAGATGTCTCTGTGTATACTGCATTCTGCCCCAACCGAGTCAGAAATTAGATCTGTCCTCGCCTCAAATGTAGACAAATTTTGTATAGTCGTAAACATTTCCAGGTATGGATCACTTAAAATATGTTCCGAATTTACAGATAGACTTGCATCGTTTTTCTGGCCGATAAACAATGCTGAAGGGATTGAATCATTAGGGACCTCACTTTCTAACAAGTTTGGGCCTATTAACAACTGGACGGTTGAAGCTGAATCGGTTCGGAAGTTTATTGAGCAATATTTCCGCAACAATTTTGAAGTTGAACATCAGATTGCTGCTTACCTCTTGCGCCATTATTATCATGATAATGAGGCTAATGCGAAGAATGCCATATTAGAAATTGGCGTGCGGAATGAAATTGCTGAATTGAGTCTTGAGGATCTCGAAGTAAAGATGAATAAACTTGTGGCGTTTGGAATCTAAGACTATGCATCGTTGGATTAAGATCGATCATTTTGCATGTGCTGCGCCAGCACGATTGCGTCATAGTTGGCTTGAAAATCAGGTATTCATGTTTCTTCGGCCTACGTCTCGCGCTGGCTTAAAAGCAAAGGTTCTCGCAAGGCAGATACCATTATGGAGAGGTTATCTATCTGAACTTGAACGATATGTTTACGAATTCCCCAGCGTCATTGATCCTGGGATATTTCTCAAATATTTTGCAGCTAAAAACGGACGAACAGTGAATGCCGCTACCATTGATAAACTTTCCACAAAATTTGCGGATGATTTTGAAATTAACATGAACACATCTCTCCGACTTTTCCATGATCAACTCGATACCGCGTCAAAAAAGCTTGCAGATTCTCTAAAACAACTTGCAGACGAAGCGGAAAGTTGTGGGGATATTATTGCAGATAAACTGACTTCAATTGATATTGCGTGGGATGCTGTAACTGAAGTGCACCGTTTACTTAGTTTAGTACCACGCGGAGTGGTGTTGCCATGAGTACTATTAATGTTTTTCTTATTGACGATCAGCTTGGCACTAATGACGATCTTGCTAATGCTGCATTTGCTCAATGCAAAATTGCAACTTTCAATACTTCTCACGAAGAAAATGAAATCGTACATGTTCTGCGAAACAGCGGCCAAGTCCGTAAAGGCAATACAGTAAGAAATGATGTCGAGGCAACACTGGCTGCGCTCGTCGAGAAGGGCTCTGTAAGCAATATATCGCTCGTACTTCTGGACATGAGGTTTGACTCAGGCGTATTGGACGAAGCAGGAATACCTTCGGGTAATGCAGATGACGAGCGCTTTGGTTATGTGCTGCATAAAGCGATTAAGTCCCAGTATCCAGATCTACCGATTGTCTTCATCTCCACTTATGCTCAAGCCGAAATTGGAGATGAGACATTAAACTACCTCGCCAAGTCAGACATTACCGACCAATCTTTATCGTTATGTTTACTACGTTTCGCCAGACTAAACGCAGAGCAGCGCAACAAACTACTAAATTTGCAGGATGAGATAGTTGCCTCCGACGGGCTCCTATCCGCTTATATCACTGCATTTGAAATGGCTCCACTTCCAATTCCAGTGCTTATTACAGGTGAAACCGGAAGCGGCAAGGAAGTGCTTGCACGATACGTTCACAAGCAGTCCGAACGAAATGGTAAAGCATTCATAGCTATCAACGTAAATGCCATTCCACGAGAATTATTTGAAGACACCTTCTTTGGGCATGAGCGAGGAGCGTTCACCGGTGCAACGGAGCCGAAGCCTGGGTTGTTTGAGTTGGCTGATGGTGGCTCACTTTTTCTTGATGAGATTGGAGACCTTCCGCTCGACTTGCAGGTCAAATTACTACGAGTGTTAGAGACAGGAGTTGTGCGTCGCATCGGAGGCAAGGTCGAAATCCCTGTAGATGTACGCTTGATTGCCGCTACAAACAATATGGATGAACAGGGTGGAGTCAAAGGGTTGCGAGAAGATTTGAAATACCGCCTTTCCGGTCAACCCATCCACATACCGCCTCTACGCGAACGACGCGAGGATATTATTCCTCTTGCTACTAAAATGCTTGAAAACTCATGTCAAAAATTCAAGAAACATGGCCTTGGATTTGGAGAAAGCGCTATTCAGGCGCTTCAGCAATACGCATTCTTGGGCAATGCACGTGAACTATTGAACAGAGTCAGTAGTGCAGTAGCCCGAACTGGCAACCGCACCCTTATCACAGCCCAATCATTAGGGATTAGCCCCGAAAATGTGGTTGAACAAGAACCAAGCAAAGACGAATCTCAGGCGCCTGAGCAAGTAGAGGATTTATCCAGTCCATCGAACAGCTCTTTTCGTGAGTGGTTAGACCAAGGTCTTCTAATTAAAATACCTACGAAACTTACTGATCTTGATGGAATTAAAAAACCGCTCGATATGGTTGTAGCTCGGCTAAACCATGACTTAGCGCTTGCTGCACTAGATGCGACACGCCATCCCGTAACTAAAGCTCTTGTGCCTACCACTGCAATGCAGCACATCTCAAGCGATCCAGAAATTAAAGGTGCGAAACCAAAGCGTCTACTTGCACAGATGCTTGGCAGGCTGCAAGATGGCCAGATTGAAAATGATGAGTTAAATGAGCTGATTGCTGCATGGAAGTTGGCAGATAAATCAAACCAAGGATGAACTCAATGGGCCACACCCCTCTACTAGCAGCAATCAATAAGATCGCAAAAGACTTAGGCAGCAATCCTCTGCTCGCTCTGCCGTTAGAACATGTCACACATCCAACCGTCTCTATTCTTGATTATCGCCGGGATGAAATTACTTTTAGATCGCTATGGGCATTGGATGACAACGGGGTGCCATTAACGCAACATGGCAACGATCTCCTAGCCAAACTAGGCAACCAAAACCTTAAAATCATTCTGATTGACACTGATGATGCCACTGTTATCGCACCAGATCGGTTTGGCAAACATGTTGCTGCCATTGATTGGGCATATTCATTTTATTTTGCTTTAGCTTTACAGGATAAACATCTCCCTGAAATAGCTGTGCTTGATTTACGTAACTCAAGCTTAGTAAGATCGGATTCATCAAATTATAATGATGTCGATGGCATTCGTTATTTCGACCGCAGTTATAATAACATTGCAAGCTTTAGCACTTGGCTTGAAGGTATAAGTGGGGAAAGCAATAGTATTTCCCCAGACATGGGCGCTCTCCAGAGCAAATTTAGACAATGGACCGTAAATCTTGCTTCAGCAAATTCTAGGTCTGGGCACCATGACTTGAACAATTCACTAGGACCTTTGTCACTGGCTGCATCCTGCCCAGATGAAGTTAAGTCAGCGGTAATAGAAGCACGTAGGACTCTTGTGGGCGGCAAAGAGGATAGTCGGCAAGTTACGGCTGCGGCAGCACTCATTCGAGCCTTTGAATGGTTTTCACCAAGCAAGCAATTAAGTCTTGATTCTGTATCTTGGGCAGAGATTTTCAAACAAGCAAGATCTGATGATAAAGAAGAAATACGAATTCTGTTACTTGACGACCAAGCGCAGGAAGGATGGTTGCCAGTGCTCGCCCATGTTCTCGGGCTACCACTCCCAGTAGGGCAAATCGATTGGGATAAGGCAGCAAATTCATTTGAACAATATACTTGTAGTTCTAGTGATAAATATCTACCAAAAATCAGTCTCTGGGTTGCGAGTAGCCTATCGTCTCTTATAAAAGCGATGGACATCCCAAAACAAAGTACATCAGGACTACCACCAAAAATTCGACTTACCAATAATCAGCAGCCAGGTGCTTTTACTGAAGTCCTTTTTTTGGATTTGCGTTTGTTCTCCTCAAACAATACTAATACTGAACTCAATGTATTGGACTGGTTTAAGAGTGATTTAGCAAAAAAACCTCAGAGTAAGCTTACGACGACTGCTTCAAAACATTACCTTGAAAATCTCACTCTGCCGGCAAAAGCACTGAGTGCCCGAGATTTCAGCTATCCAATAGTCATTTGGTCAACTACAGGTCAGCGTTCTGTCACACAAGAGTTGTCTGACTTTAAAAATGTCCACACTCTGCTCCAGAAACCACGCTTCGACCATTATTTTGAAGGCGCCCAAAACGAATTAACATATGATGTTCAAACAGCGCTTTGTTCAAGCCTTCTAGTTGCATCAAGTAGAAAGGCTGTTGAAAGCCTAGCTGCAATTCCATGTAGACTCAATTCTATCCGAAATAGAATAACAAAGGGTCATGCTTTAGTGGAAGTATATCTGGACGAGACCTCTTCATATAAATGTGTCAATGAAAAATCTAAATTTACCATCGGTGGTTTGATGATGGTCTATTCAGGTGACACTTCTCAAGAATGCGAGAATATTGCAGAACAGTTCAAAAATTCCATTCTGGGTGAGCAAGTTTCTATTGATGTTACAACGACGACTTCACCTACTGGTATAGCAGGAACGATCGAGTGCATACTTGAAGGGCAACAGAATCTTGAAGAAAGTAATGCAAAAATGCGCACCCGTATTGGGGACATATCGGATAATGTTTACAAACTTGCAAAATTCGATAAGTTTTTGAAATCCGAAAACGCAAAAAAAATGTTTATTCCTAAAAATGCAAGAAGCATAGCACAAGCAATCGGAAAACGCCTGCCAGATGGGTCAGTAATGATCCCTTTTGTGGCAGAAACACCTGATAAAATTGTGACACCTTTTGAGCATACACAAATTGATGGTAAATATTATGAGGCCGTTCCGCTGGTATTGGAAGCTCTCTTGGCTGATATTATCGGTGATATAAATAAAGGTGTTATCAACTCAGTTAGTTATGTAATTAAAGTTCGCATCGCATCGCGACAAAAAGAATTGAAAGCGGATGCAGTTGGCATCATTCACTTTGAAGATAATTGGGCAACCGTGGTTAAGCGCAAAGACAAATTCCTTAACGATAAGTTTTTATATAACTCTGTGACCGATGCCTGGGTTCACTCATCACTTTGGTTGATTTGCAAAGATCGCAGCACAAGTTTTTGTAATAAAAGGTTAGCTAGTGCACTCGCAGATAATTATAGCAAGAAAATGCATGGACTTTACTATTTAACAGATATCGTACCCACCCATCATGACTGGCTTCCGAATATCTTTGGTGGTCTTAAGGGAGTCCACCCACTAACTGAGGATCTTGGTGACAACAGATTAGCAACTTCAATCGCAGCATCCAGATTGTTAGATCACGGCAAAATTTCAGACGCAGCAACTATGGCAGAACAAGCATATGCGTCAGGAAAGGAACTAAACACTACTGATACGGTTTCATCTTCTGTTCTGAGTAGAGTAGGAGAAAGACTTCTGGCAAAGATGGACAAAGACAGCTTCTACCGCTTGGTACGATTGAGAAGTTGATTGGGAGGAAACAATTATCTATTATGGATGACAGCGCAATTGATCTAACCAATATTGCATCAAACCTAAACCCATACCTACTTTTAGGCAATAAAAACCACAGTCCCATCATTGGTATATATTTTCAAATTAATCATTTAAAACAGCTCTTCCGGCGAGGTTATCTACTCAACAATAGAGTCCCAGTTGAAAAATGTGAAAGCGTAGCCGACCATTGTTTTGGAATGCTTGTATTGGCATGGTTCTTATCAGAAAAGATATCTCTTAATCTTGATACGACAAAAATTTTCAAGTTGATCATAGCTCACGAATTTGGTGAGATATATGGTGGGGACATAACTCCGAATGACAATATACCTGCCGAGGAAAAGAACTTTATAGAAACCTCTTCATTGCACAGGCTTTTTGACGGAACGCAGTGGGAAGAATCTTGTAAAAGCATCTGGGAAGAATACTGTGCGCAAGAAACTCCAGAATCACGTTTTGTGTCCCAGATTGATAAACTTGAAATGGCATTCCAGGCAGCAATATATCAATTGCAGTATAAACAAGACTTTACTGACATAATTACGAGCTCAGAAAATTCTATATTTGACTTAGAGCTTGCAGGTTTGCTTCGAGAAATTCAGGCTACCTTAGGTAACGTATGGCCTTCTTAAGAATAAACTGAGCCACACCTGTAGAGCTTGTGGTTTGTGTATGTCCCTCTATAGCGGCCGTGCTTTGTTTTGAACATACCATGGTTGCATCGCAGAATTTGCTGGGAATAAAGTTTACCTATAATCCCTCTAACTTGTGCCGTCGCTTTAACATCCCTTCAGACTATCTCGCAAACCGGACCGACGTCGCATTGAGGACTGTCGGGCAATAAAATTTCACGAACCCTCCCCCCAAACCTGCCCCCCCTATAGATTATATACATAGGGGGAATCATGCGCGTTGCCATTCAGATGCTATTGCTGGGAGTTTGTGCCGTATCCTCGAAAACGGCATTCGGCTTCTGCTACGAAGAAGCCGGCACCAGATACGGTATCTCCCCTACCCTCCTCTATGCGATCTCCAAGGGAGAGAGCAGCTTTAATCCGGTTGCAATCAACTACAACTCCAACGGCAGTTACGACTACGGCCTCATGCAGATCAATTCGTCATGGGAGCCGACATTACGCAAACTGGGCATTCCCTGGAACACCCTCGCCGATCCCTGCACCAATGTCATGGTCGGCGCCTGGGTGCTTTCCCAGTGCATTCAGGACTATGGCTACACCTGGCCTGCTGTCGGTTGCTACAACTCGCGCACTCCGTCCAAACGTGACCGCTATGCTGCCAGAATCGCCCGCATTGTCAGGCAGGAACGGCCACATAAAAGAGCCGAACAGGTTGCCGCAATTACTGGCGCCTCGAAAGTGACTCCGTGGGAGGAAGCCTTTGGCATCGTCGCTTCCCGCTGAAATCCTGTCTGAAAGCGGATTGCCAACTGAGGAGGCAATGGATGCCGTTGAGGTTGCCATTGCCAGGACGTTGACTGGCGCTCTCGGGTCACATGTGTGTGTCAAGATTGATGGGCACTTGGAGATTGTTGCCTATCCAGTTGGCGATGGAGAACCGATCAAAATATCCCTGGATGATATCAACGGGAAATTGCGGAGACATCTACTGTACCAAATCAAATTGGAACTGCAGAAACGCAGAACCTTGAACGAGGCTGATCGATTGAAGGAGCTCCGAGGGTATTCCGCTCCTGGCGAGATTTCCCGAATAGCGGATGATGGCGCACTGATCGTCTCTCTGGAGATTGCCGACTATTACCGGCGACTGGTCCTCTGCGGAGTTTGCCCGATACGATTCCAACCATTTCATGAAGTGGGACGTTACAGCATCGGCAGTGTGAAGGAATTCTACATCTCAAGCGTTGTCCCGGTCATGGTCAATAAGAGATATTCCAAAGTCAGGATTATGCTTAGTCGCACTTCGAAAGAATTACCACGCCTACTGTTGCAGGAGCGCAGCCGCATTGCAGGAATCACGTGTATTGAACGTGTGCCTGGAGCCTACAGTGCCGTAGTGACTCCGGCAAGAATACCGAAAGAAATCATCAACTCTGTTGGAAAGGAACTGGAGGAACACCTGCATGTTTCCATTCAAGAAGTGCATCGATAATTCGAACATACCTATGACCAAATTGGGAACCGGCGTCAACATGGATCACCGGACAAAGATCGTTCCCATCGCTATACCCGACACCGACAGGAAGCGGCACACCTTCGTCTTCGGCACCACCGGCGTCGGCAAGACCCGCCTGTGTGAAAACCTGATCGAGCAGGACATCAAGAAGGGATACTCGGTGGTTTATTTCGACCCCAAGGGAGACCAGCAGATCTTCACCAAGATCTACGAAGTCGCCCGCGAGGCAAAGCGTCTGGAAGAGCTGATGCTCGTCACCCCCATCTTCCCCGAATATTCAGCTGTAGTCGATCCGATGGCCTTCTATTTCATGCCGGACGAATTGGTCGGGCATATAGTTTCCGGCATCCTTGGCGGCAGAGAACCGTTCTACCGCAACATCGCCAAGGAGATAACCACCGCCGTCATATCCGCTTACATCATCCTGGCCAAGAAGCATGGGAACCTGCCGATTATGAACATCGATACCATCAGGCAGCGCATCAGGCGGGAATCACTTGAATCAACCATGAAGTCGCTCCGCAGTATCGGCACTGCTGAAGCAGAACTGACAGCAGGCATGATCGAGGACATCCTCAAATCACCCATGGAGTACTACGCCAAGGTATCCTCGACTCTCCGCACTGCATTGATGGAACTTTCGGCAGGTAATATCGGCAAGATCATCGGCCAGGCGGACTCCAACCGCTTTATCAGAAAGCTGGAAGCCGGCAAGCCGGTCATTCTTGTTGTCCATACCGGGGCCATGATCACCCGCGAAGCATCCGCCACCCTCGGCAAAGTACTCCTCTCCATGATCCAGTCCTTTGTCGGCCGGGTGTATCTTTCCAACCGGCAGAAGGTAAATCCGCCGTTATCCATCTTCATCGATGAAGCCCAGAGCCTCCTGTATCAGGGGGTGGAAGAGCTGTTTGCCAAGGCAGGTTCCGCCGATGTTATGGTGACCGCTTTTGCCCAATCCGTAAACCAAATCTACGCAGTCATTGGTGAGGAATTCGGCAAGAGTATTCTCGATAACACCAATACCAAAATCTTCATGCGCTGTTCCGACGCTGAGACCAGTGATTACGTGGTCAAACACTTCGGAGTGCAGAATGTGCTGACCGGCATCTTCGGCTCAAACCAGGTAACAACCCGCGAGGTGGAACAGGATATCCTCCGGGTTCAGGACGTGTTAAGCCTGAAACCACGCGAATTCTATCTGATGACCTATGCCGGGCGGTTCAAGGGTACCACCCTCCACGCCAACGATCCAAAAATGAAGATTATTTTCCCCGCAGCGCCAGCATTTATCAGCTCTATGTTTACTCAGCCGGATGAGGCTGAATCGGCATGAATACTATGCTGTTAGTCATTTCAGCTACAATCGGAATTGGATTTGTCCTGTATGGATACAGGAAATGGATACCAGTTGAAACACCTGTACCCGAGAACTCCGGGCCATCAGAGGTGACCAGGCTGGAAGATCTGGAACATCTCTGGATCGATAACGAGGTTGAAATAAAAGATGCTTCAAACCTCTGGAGGGAAAAGACCAAAAAACAGAAATCAAATGAGCCACGCCCGCAATTTCAGCACGAGGAAATTGAGCAATTTTTCAGCGAGATGATTGAATTCAGGCCATCCGTACAAGGAGTACGAAGATCCCTGATCATCAGAATTCTCATCCTGCTTGACGAAGAAGGTGACTGCCCGTCCGTAGTCAGGAAGCACAAGGATGAAGCAGAACGCATCTACTCTGATGATTCCTATGCTCTCCTGGAAACAGTGCCGCTCTACCGCCACACCTTGACGGTCGCACGCAACTTCATCGCCAAATGTGATCAGGAGGCTTTACTGGCAGACATGATCCTCATCGCTCTGGCCCATGACATCGGCAA
>JBBQCH010000012.1:0-33705 GCA_038318485.1 Geobacterales bacterium | reverse complement strand
CAACCGCAGAGCCACCGACTGTACGCGACCGGCGGAAAGTCCGTAACGGATTTTTTTCCACAGAAAAGGAGACAGATTGAAGCCTACCAGATAATCCAGAATTGAACGGGCCTGCTGGGCATCGACCAGTTCGACCGCAATCGAGCGGGGATTCTGGACGGCGTGGATAATGGCGTCCTTGGTGATCTCGTGGAAGACAACCCGCTGGATATTAATTCCCGGATTTTTCTTATCCAGTCCCAAGGCTGCCAGCAAATGCCAGGAGATAGCCTCTCCTTCACGGTCGGGGTCAGTTGCCAGCAGCAGGTTTTCCGCCCCCTTCAGTGCGCTCTTGATTGCATCGAGATGTTTCTTGCTTTCGGGCAGAATGTGGTACTTCGGTTCGAAGCCCTTTTCTATATCCACCGAACCCTGTTTGCTGGGCAGGGCGCGAACATGGCCGAACGAGGCCAATACCGTATAGTCCGGCCCCAGGAATTTTTCTATGGTTTTACCTTTGGCAGGGGATTCGACAATAACAAGATTCTTTGACATGATTTATGGCGTATCCTTATGGTTAATTTAAAATAAGTGATTCAATAATCGGTTACCAACGCTGTTGCGCGCTATACAGCAGCAGCGTAGTGTGCACCTGGAAGCGGTGTAACAGCACCCTTGAGTTCAAGGTGCAGTAACATAGAGGAAACCTCCCCGGCTGTCAATTCAGTTTGGGTAATGATGTCGTCGATGTGCAGCGGCGAACGGATCAGCAGTTCATAAACAGAGGCTTCTTTCGGTGACAGTTCAAAGCCGCGCGACGGAGTCTGAAAGAGGGGCGCATCCTCTAATAAACGTTCACGTCCGGGAAGTTCCTCCAGAATATCCTCAATACAGTCAACCAGTTTGGCCCCCTGCTTGATTAGGCGGTTGCAGCCGCGACTGGTGGCAAATGAGATATTGCCCGGCACCGCGAAAACTTCCCGGCCATGTTCCAGGGCATACTGGGCCGTGATTAGCGAACCGCTGTTCTCGGCCGCTTCTACCACCAGCACTCCACAGCAGAGCCCGCTGATGATCCGGTTCCGGCGCGGGAAGTTTTCGGCCAGCGGCATTGTTCCCAGCGGATACTCTGAAATCAGACATCCCTTTTGGGACATTTCCTCAAAGAGCGCCCTGTTCTCCGGCGGATAAATCTTGTCGATGCCACAGCCCAGCACCCCAATGGTTTTACCGCCAGCCTGCAAGGCCCCTCTGTGAGCAGCCGTATCCACACCGCGGGCCAGACCTGAAACAACACACACGCCACGGGATGCCAGTTCCCCGGACAGTTTTCCGGTTGTCATAAGTCCGTATGATGTGGCACGGCGGGAACCGACAATCGCAATGGCAGCATTTCCAAGCGACAGCGGACCTTTGGCATATATGAACGGCGGTGGATCCGGGATTTGAAACAGGGCCTTGGGATAATCCCTGGATGTGAACGTAACCAGTCGCGCTCCGCTGGTTTCCAGTCGGCGACACTCGTCCTCGGCAAACCGACGCCAGGCCCCTCCACAAATTTCCTCAACAACGGCAGCCGTTACACCCTTTATGCCTGAAAAGGCCGAACGTGAAGCAGCCAAAGCCTTTTCGGGAGCATCAAACCGTTCCAGAAGACGGCGGAACAGTACGCTGCCGACGCCGGGAACTGATTTTAAACCTATCCAGTAGAATTCATCCATACCTGTTCCCACAGACAAAAAAAGACCGGCCCGAAGCCGGTCTTGCAATTTAAACCCGCTTACTTGGTCAGACTCACAAGACGGTCGCCTTTGTAAATAGCATCAATGCTCTTGACGACCAGCGCCGTTGAGACTTTTTTGCCGGTCTCTATAATTACCACCGCTCCCAGCAGTTCCTGAGGCAATTTGTCGATACGTCCCTCGGCATAGCGCTGATCAAGAGTAACGTCCCGCACGATGTAAAGCATATTGCCGACTTCGGCCCCCTGAGCGCGTCCCAAATCGATATAAACAACATCTCCGGCAGCAATAATGCTGACACCGCTGTTACTTTCAATAATGTAGCCTCTGAGGTCTTTGGCAGTCGTCTTGAGCGGAACTTCATGGCGTTGATTTTCCATGTACGGCATCAATAATGAGCCCGGGCTTATTTCCATGGATACCCGCGACAGAATCGCCCGGGATGATTTTTTCTCAAGATCGGTCAACTGCAAAGTGCCAATCGGAATGATCTTGGTACCCATGACTTCATTGCTGACCGGATGAATAACAGTACTGTCCTTGCGGAAAACAGAGAACTTTTCGCCCCCTCTGACACCTTGTGATGTGCCGATATCGGTATATAAGATGTCATCATCGCCAGCCAGAATCCGGTCATTCTGGACACCGATGACAATGCCGGCCGGTTTGACATCCTTCTCCATCAGAAAGCCCTCGTTGCCGAAAACAGTATAACTTCTCTCCGGAGCGACTTCCTGCATGGCTTCGAAATTCATTTCCGCAGCTTTAATTTGAGGAGTTACGGCAGCCGTTTCCTTGGGTATGAACTCAAGTCTGTCTGAAAAAACCCGGACCTTCTGGCCGGGATAGATAAAATGCGGGTTGGTCACCTGGCTGTTTTTCGACCACATGTTGGGCCAATAGTTGGGATCCTTTATGAATCGTTCCGAAAGTCCCCAGAGAGTATCGCCCTGTTTGATGACATAGATGGAGGGCTGCTCTTCCTCTGCTGCCAGCGCATAACAGGAAAGTGCCAG
Organism: Geobacterales bacterium; assembly: GCA_038318485.1. GTDB lineage: Bacteria > Desulfobacterota > Desulfuromonadia > Geobacterales > Pseudopelobacteraceae > JACRCG01. The sequence goes on along the minus strand of JBBQCH010000012.1, from coordinate 30,968 downwards.
GAGCAACAGCATAAGCAGCAACATTCTTTTTTTCATATCAAACACCTCGCGTGTCTCATAAAGTGGAAAGCGGAATAGCTGGACGCCCAATAAGCCGACAGCAGCTTTTTCAATTTAAATTCAGGCGTTCCCGTGCCTTTATTGCAGCCGGACTACTGGGATACGACTTGATCAAACTATCAAATATGGCTTGTGCCTTCTCTTTTTCATTCATCGCTGACAGCGTATAGCCTAGTTTCAACAGAGAATCGGGTGCTTTGGGACTATCGGGATAGCTGCCAGCTACTTTTAAAAAGGCTTCTCTGGCTTTAGGCAGATCCGACATGCTGTAATGGCACTCACCAATCCAGTAAAGGGAATTTGCGACATAATCACTTTCAGGATTGTTTTTTATGAACAGTTCGAATGACTTTATCGCAGCTGTAAAATTGTTGGCGCTGTACAGACCGAAAGCTTTGAGATAATCGGCAGGCGGACCGGATTCCCGTCCGGCTTTTGAAGTTGAGGCCGGGTTGACGACCTCGACCCGGGGGGTGGCACCCTGTTTGGACAGCAGCGCTACCCGCCCCTTAAGTTCATCCTGTGAGGATCGTAAATCCTTGATTGTATCCTGAAGCTGCTTGATCTGTGCGTCAGTAGATATAAAACGGTTATCCTGAGTATGGAGTTGGGCGGAAAACTCGTTCTGGCGCTGCTCACTCTTTTTTCCGGACTGGATCAGATGTTCGATCTTGGCTTCAGCCTCGCCCTGGCGCTTGAGCATCAGGTCGTTGGCGGAACAGCCGGTCATGGCGACACATGCCAGGAGGCCAGTTACTACTCGGATGCTGAAAAGCATAATCCCCCCATTTAACGGTACTTTTTCATAATAAAAGCGATCTGGTTCCCTTTGTCAAGTGAAAGCTGCCTTTTAGATTCAAAAGAACTGAGGAATGTGCTAGCATCCATACCCCGCAACTGCAACGAAACTATGACCGGATATCCTGTGAAAAAACCCGAATTGCTGGCTCCGGCCGGCAACATGGAAAAGCTCAAGATCGCAATTCACTATGGAGCTGACGCCGTCTACATGGGCGGGCAGGCTTTCGGATTGCGCAATATGGCGGATAATTTTTCCGTTGATGAAATGCCTGCAGCTCTCGATTATTGCCATCAGCAGGGGGTCAAGGCTTACCTGACGATCAACAGTTATCCCCGCAATGAAGCGTTGCCTGAACTGGACAAATACCTTGCCCAAATCGCAACAATGCCTTTCGACGCCTACATTGTGGCCGACCCGGGAGTTATTGACGCGGTACGCCAGATATCTCCGGAACGCGCACTGCACCTGTCAACACAGGCTAACACAATCAACTGGCGCAGCGCACGCTTCTGGCAGCAGCAGGGGATATGCCGGATCAATATGGCCCGCGAGATGACCCTCGGCAATATCCGCGAAACAGTCGCAGCAGTCCCGGGAATGGAATTTGAGGCTTTCGTGCATGGCGCACTCTGCATCTCCTACTCCGGCCGCTGCCTGATTTCCAGCATGCTGACCGGACGGGACGCCAACCAGGGAGAATGTACCCACCCCTGCCGCTGGAGTTATCACCTGGTGGAAGAATCACGCCCCGGTGAATATTTTCCGGTAATGGAAGATGAGGACGGCACCTTCATCTTCAATTCCCGTGACCTCTGCCTGTTGGGACAGATTCCGGCCCTGGTGGAAAGTGGGGTCAGTTCCTTCAAGATCGAGGGGCGCATGAAGGGCATCAACTACGTCGCCTCGGTGCTGAGGGTTTACCGGCAGGCACTGGACGAATACTGCCGGAATCCGGATGGCTGGATCTGCCGGCCGGAATGGATGGAGGAACTGACCAAACTCAGCCACCGCGGCTACACCACCGGTTTTCTGTTCGGAGAACCGCGCAATGTGGGTCAGGAGTACCAATCCGCCTACATCCGCAGCCATGAATTCGTCGGTGTGGTCGAAGAGGTGCAACCGGACGGCACAGCCGTAATCGGCGTCAGAAACCGGATCCGGACCGGAGAATTGCTGGAATTCATCGGTCCCGGCATGCGGGCTGAATCATTAAGCGTGCCACCCTTTTCCACGATAACCGATAAAGGGACGCGATTTGCAGCCGAGACCGCCAATCCAAACCAGCAGATCGCCATGCCGGTACCGTTCCAGGTGGCACCCGGAGACCTGCTTCGCCGGGAAAACCAGAGGGCGGCATGAAAGATTTCAAGAATTACGCGAAAAAGGAACATGACTGCTGGGTTCGCGATATCCTGCTGATCCTGTTTGTACTGGGCATCCCTTTTCTACAGTACCTTGGCAGACTGCCGCTGATCGATCCGGACGAAGGGCGCTACGCCGAGATCCCGCGTGAAATGCTGGAACGGTTGGACTTCATCACCCCGACCCTCAATTACGTTCACTATTTTGAAAAACCGCCACTGCTGTACTGGCTGAACGCCGCCTCGATGCATCTTTTCGGGCTGAATGAATTCGCCGCCCGCCTCCCCTCGGCCCTGTGCGGCCTGGCAACGGTACTGACGACCTACATCGTCGCCCGTTACCTGTATGATCGGCGCACCGCCCTGATCTCGGCTCTTATCCTGGCCACCTCGGCCGGCTTCGTACTCCAGTCGCGCATCATTCTGACGGACATGCTGCTGACCTTCTGCCTGACAGCCGCCCTGGGCGCCTTCATCGTAGCCGCCTCGCAGGAAAAGCATCGTAACAGACCAGCGCCCTGGTACATATTCTACCTGTTTGCAGCGTTGGCCGTCCTGGCCAAAGGTCTGATCGGACTGGTATTCCCGGCCGGGATCATCTTCTTTTATCTTCTGCTAGGACACGACTGGCATGTCCTGAAACGGATGCACCTTCCAAGCGGACTGCTACTGTTTCTGGCTGTTGCGGTCCCCTGGTTTGTAGTGGTTTCACTCCATAATCCCGGGTTTGCCAGATTCTTTTTTATCCACGAACATTTTGAACGCTTTACCAGCACCGTGCATGGCCGCTATCAACCGATCTGGTTTTTCATCCCGGTCCTGGCCGGCACCATGCTGCCCTGGTCATTCTTCATTCCGGGTGCACTGGGGCGAGTCTGGCGAAACCGACATCATGACGGACTGCCGGGCCTCTTTCTGCTGATCTGGAGCGTACTGATCTTCCTGTTTTTCTCAAAATCCAGCTCCAAGCTGGTGCCTTATCTGCTGCCCATATTCCCGCCGCTGGCGATCCTTATTTCCAGCAGGTTCTGCGCACTTCTGGAGGGTCGTGGACGTGAAATCAAGCTGGCTTCCATCCTGCTGGGATCCGTCCTGATATTGCTGGGTTGCGCAGCCATCGGCTACTCCAATCTTGCGCAAGCATCGGCGACCCTGACGTCGTTGATCCCTACTCTGGCAGAACCGCTGAAGCAGTTCGTCAGCCACGCTCCGGCAGTTTCAGTAACGGCCGGAGCCATAATTGCCGCCCTGTTCCTGATGCAGGGAGGAGTATTGCTATTCTCGGCCGGGCGAAACCCGGTCCGGATTATGACCGTACTCTGCCTGGCCTCATTCCTGTTTGGCATTCTGGTTCCGCACTTGATAATGGGCGATATAGCCGGCAGCGAATCACCGCGCGACCTGTCACTTAAAATCCGAGAGATTGCCAAACCCAACAGCCGCATCGTAACCTTCGGGCCGATGCAGGCGGTTTCATGGTACACCGGAAGAAGGGTGCTGGTAACCGGCGATCCGGATGAACTTTCCTTCGGCAGCAAACAGGGGGATCAATCGGCCTGGTTTCCGGATCAGGAAGCACTGCTGAAAATTTGGAACAGCCCCGGGCAGATGCTGATTATTCTTAAAAAGCGGGAGTTTGACTCTCTTTCACCGCTGCTGAAACCGCAGGCCAGAATCGTTCAGGAATCCGGACGACGGCTGCTGATCAGCAATCAATAACAGAGGAGCAACAAAAACATGCGTACCACTTTTCTCCCCTTTTCAACTCCCACTATTGAGGATGCCGAGATCAACGAGGTCGTTGACTCGCTTAAATCGGGCTGGATCACAACCGGCCCAAAAGTCAAACGTTTCGAAGAGGCTTTTAAGACTTATGTCGGCGCACCTTACGCAGTGCCTCTCAGTTCCGCCACCGCCGGTCTGCACCTGACTCTGCTGGCACTCGACATCAAGGAAGGAGATGAGATTATCACGACCCCGATGACCTTCGCATCCACCGTCAGCATGATCATCCTCTGCGGCGGCAAACCGCTACTGTCCGACATCGAGCCCGGCACTCTCAATATTGACGTCGAAAAAGTTCGTGAAAAAATTACTCCCCGGACCAAAGCGATTATCCCGGTTCATTTCGCCGGCCAGTCCTGCGACATGGACCCGCTCTTTGCCATGGCAAAAGAGCATGGTTTGGCGATCATAGAAGACGCCGCCCACGCTGCCGGGACCGAATACAAAGGGCAACGGATAGGATCGCTGGACTCGATCTCGATCTTCTCTTTTCACCCCAACAAGAACATCACCACCGGCGAAGGCGGCATGGTCTGCACGGCCGATGAAAATCTGGCCGAAGAGATCTCGCTGCTCAAATTCCACGGCATGAGCCGCGAAGCCTGGAAGCGTTTTGCCGCCAGCGGCACCCCCAATTATGACATCCTGATGCCAGGTTTCAAATACAACATGATGGACATCCAGGCCGCCATCGGCATCCACCAACTGCCCAAACTGGATGGATTCATCGACCGCAGGAAAGAGATCGCCGAATTATATAACCGAGAGTTTGCCGACGTATCCGAACTGGCTCTGCCGGAATACGCCCCCTACCAGCAGCGACACGCCTGGCACCTTTACACCCCGCTTGTCAGGATCGAAAAACTGGATATTAACCGCGACACTTTCATGGAAGAGCTGAAAAAGCACAACATCGGCAGCGGCCTGCACTACAAAGCCATCCACCACCATGCCTGGTACCGTAAAAACATGGGCATCGCCGACAGCGAACTGCCCAACGCCAGCTACGCCTCGGAGCGGATCTTGTCATTGCCGCTCTTTCCCAAAATGACAGATCATGATGCAGCTGATGTGGTTGCGGCGGTCAAGCAAGTCATTGCAGATAATGTACGTTAAAGGAAACAGCAATTTATGAGCAACACCGAACACAAACTCCCCCCCCAGAACCTGGATGCTGAAATGTCCATCCTGGGCGGTATCCTGATCGACAATGATGCCATCAACCGCGTACTGGAAATGCTGGTGGCGGAAGATTTTTACCGCGAGAGCCACCGCAAGATTTTCCAGGCCATGATGGCGCTTTCCGACGTGCGCGAACCGTGCGACCTGATCACACTGAGTTCCATGCTCCGAAAACAGGGTGAACTGGATGAGGTGGGGGGTGCTTCCTACCTGATAATGCTGGTCGATTATGTGCCGACGGCAGCCAACATCTCCTACTACTGCAAGATTGTGAAGGAAAAGGCCATCAACCGCCGACTTATCAGCGTGGCGACCGAGATCGCCACACTCGGTTATGACGAAAAGTCTGATGTCAACGAGCTGCTGGACATGGCCCAGAAGCAGATCTACGAGATTTCCGAAAACAAGCTCCGGCCTCAGTATGTGCAGGTCAAGGACATCATCAAGGACACCTTCAAAATCCTGCAGAGTCTGCATGCCAAGAAGGAACTGATTACCGGCGCCCCAACCGGCTACGTGGATCTGGACCTGATGACGGCCGGTTTCCAGCCGGGCGACCTGATCATCATTGCGGCCCGCCCTTCGATGGGCAAAACCACCCTGGCGCTGAACATTGCCGAGTATGCCAGCGCCGACCCGCGCAACAAAAACCGGGTCCCGTCGGTAGTCTTCTCGCTGGAGATGGGCAAGGAACCGTTGGTGATGCGTCTGTTCGCCTCGATCGCCCGGATCGACTTCGGCAAGATGCGGACCGGACATTTCCTGGATTCCGATTGGCCGCGCCTGACCCGGGCGGCCGGCATCCTGCACGACTCGAAAATTTTCATCGACGATACCCCGGCCATCACCGTACTGGAACTGCGCTCCAAGGCCCGCCGCCTGAAGAGTGAGCACGATATCGGCATGATTATCGTCGACTACCTGCAATTGATGCGGGGCGGCGCCAACTCCGAGTCACGCCAGCAGGAAATTTCGGATATATCCCGATCGCTCAAGGCACTGGCCAAGGAGCTGCATATACCGGTGATCGCCCTATCCCAGCTCAACCGCGAACTGGAGAAGCGGTCCGACAAGCGCCCGATGATGAGTGACCTTCGTGAATCGGGAGCCATCGAGCAGGACGCTGACGTGATCATGTTCGTTTACCGTGAGGCGGTCTACTGCGACAACTGCCGCAAGCGGGACGGTTCCTGCACCCAGGGGCATGAGCGCAATGCCGAGGTCATCATCGGCAAGCAGAGAAACGGTGCACTGGGAACGGTACCGCTGGCATTCTACGGCGAGCATACCCGTTTCGAAAACCTGAGCGACCGGAGCGAATAGTTTTTCAGGGTCAAGACAGATTGCCGTCAATAATGGAGGACAAGCATGTCAGAACAGATCAAGAAGGGTTCTCTGGGTGCCATACTTTTGGCATCGCAGATCATCAACGAAACGGATATTTCCATTGCTTTAGAGGAACAGAAAAAAACCGGCGTTCGCTTTGGCGAGGCGTTGCTCAATCTGGGGATAGTCACACAGGAAGACATCGACTGGGCGCTCTCCAACCAGCTTGACCTGCCATACATCCGCCTGAAAATTGACATGATTGACCCGGATGCGGTCAAGCTGATTCCGGCCGCCATGGCCAGAAAATTCAATCTGATCCCGCTGATCAAAGCAGGCGGCGAACTGAACATTGCGATTGCCGATCCGCTCAACAAACCTGCCGTTGAAGCGGTTGAACAGCATAGCGGCTGTACTGTCAACATTTCGGTGGCACTGATTCGCGAGATCCGCGAAATGATTGACGCTTGTTACGGCCGCGCCGGCCAGGAAAATCTCGGTTTCGAGTCCGAAACCTTTGCCGAAAAAGCGCTGGATGCGGTCAACGGTGACTTAAGCGGCGCCAACCTACTTGACTATCTGTTAATTTTCATCCTCCAGAACCGGTTATCATCACTATCGCTGCAGCCTCTGGGAGATTCCATATCCGTCAGCGGCAGGCGCAGCGGAGTTTCCCGTCCTGTCGGAACCCTGGCGAGCAATTATTATCCTGATATTGCAATGAAAATCCGGAAAAGCGCCGGTATGTGCCAGAGCGGCGATGCATGCAACAGTGGAATGCTGACTTTCAGCTACCATTCGCACCCGATCACATTCCAAGTAGTCATGATGGCCGGTTACGGCGGAGACTACATCACAATCAAGCCCCATGTGGCGGCCAGCGTTCCGGCCAGACTTTCTGAACTGCAGCTACCGGCCCACCAGGAAAGCTGCTTTAAACAACTGGCCTGCTCCAGGCAGGGCATCACTTTTTTTGCATCGCGCAACACGCTGGAGCGGGACAGCTTCATCGACCTGATGCTGGAAGAAATCGACACAAGCGGTAAAAATGTCATCATCCTGGGTGAGGGATTGTGCAGGATGAATAAGCACTTCCCCAAAATCAAACTTCCGGTGGGCGAGACAGAACGGGCCGGCGTGATCATGTCCGCGCTTGACCATGCTCCCGACATCCTGGTGATCGAGAATATAACCGAAGCGATGCCGTTTGCAGCTGCCTGCCTGGCTGCCATGCGAGGCAAGCTGGTACTGGCCGGTCTGGAAATCCGCGGCACCCGCAAAATATTGCAACAACTTCTGCAGTACCAGCAGAAGAACTATTTCATGCCGATCTTTGCCAACGGTCTGGTCTCGTTCAAAGGTATCCAGATCCTCTGCCCGGAGTGCCGCACCAACTATTCACCTTCGGCTGAAGAACTGGTCGCCATACATCTTTCACAGCCGCCGGAATCTTTTTACCGCACAACCGGCTGTGAAGCATGTGGTCACAGCGGATTCAGCAAACGCCGGTTTTTACTGGATGTACTTAAATTTGACGGCGATTTCCTTCAGGTGTTCGAACAGACCAGCGATGTAGCCGCCCTTGAGGAATATCTTCAAACCAGCGGTTATCAGGGCATTGCCGAAGAGGGACTGCAGCTCCTGAATGCCGGAGAAGTTTCTCCTGAAGAGTATATAGCGTCGGTAATTTTATAAAAAAATTCCGGTTTCAAATCAAAGATACAATCAAGGCGACGAAGACGAACCAACGTAGAAGGCGCTTTGATTTGGAATTGGATAACGGGAGATATTTCCATGGCACGTATAGATACATTATTCAACATGATGAAGGAGCAGGGGGCATCCGACCTGCATCTTTCGACCGGCAACCCTCCCATCTTCCGCCAGCACGGAGAAATGGTGCGACTCAATTTCAAAACCCTGGCACATGAGGAACTTAAGGCGATCCTCTTCGAGATATTAAGCGAGAAGCAAAAGGCGCAATTCGAGGAGACCAAGGACCTCGACTTTGCTTATGAAGTTCAGGGACTGGCCCGTTTCAGGGGCAATATCATGATGCAGTATCGCGGAATTGCCGCCGTTTTCCGTATCATCCCCACCAAAATTCTTTCAGCGGATGAGTTGGGACTGCCGGAAGGGGTGCGGCGCATGACCAACTTCAAGAAGGGGATGGTGCTGGTAACCGGACCGACCGGTTCCGGCAAGTCCACCACTCTGGCCGGCATGATCGACCTGATCAACTCCACTCGCAAGGAACATATTCTTACCTTTGAAGACCCGCTGGAGTTTATCCACGAGAACAAGATGTCGCTGATGAACCAGCGCCAGATCGGGGAACATACCGAAAGCTTCGCCTCAGCCCTGCGGGCGGCTCTTCGGGAAGATCCGGATGTCATACTGGTGGGCGAAATGCGTGACCTGATAACGATACAGCTGGCCATGAGTGCCGCTGAGACCGGCCATCTGGTTTTTGGAACCCTCCACACCAGCACCGCTGCCAAAACAGTCGACCGCATCATCGATGTTTTTCCGACCGATCAGCAGGAGCAGGTCCGGGCCATGCTATCCGAATCCCTGAAGGGGGTTATCTGCCAGCAGCTGTTGAAAACTGCCGACGGCAAGGGTCGCGTGGCAGCATTGGAAATCATGCTCGGTACTCCGGCCATCGGAAACCTGATCCGCGAAGGAAAAACATTCCAGATTCCATCCATCATGCAGACCGCCAAAAAGGACGGCATGCAGCTGATGGATCAGCATTTGCTGGACCTGTTGAAAACAAAAAAAGTCAACCCGGAAGAAGCCTACCGCTGCGCCAGCGACAAGAAGCAGTTTGAGCAGTATCTGACACCGGCATAAAATCTGAATCAGGAGAACAAGATGAATTTCAATCATTTCGACGAAAGCGGCCATGCCATCATGGTGGACGTCTCCGCCAAACACCCGACCATGCGGACCGCCGTGGCGATGGCCTCCGTACATATGTCGCCGGAGCTTCTGGCTGCCGTCAACATCGGTGGTGTTGCCAAAGGCGATGTGTTGGGTGTAGCCCGGCTGGCCGGAATCATGGCGGCCAAGAAAACCAGTGATCTGATCCCGCTTTCTCACCCGCTGGCCATCCACAATGTCACCGTAGATTTCGAACAGGATTGCGGCCCCGGCCGGCTGAATATCAAATGCAAGGTCAGAGCTTTTGAACGCACCGGTGTCGAAATGGAAGCCATGACCGGCGCAGCATTGGCGGCTCTGACGGTCTATGACATGTGCAAGGGCAGTGACAAATCGATAACAATCGGCGAGATCAAGCTGCTTTTCAAAGAAGGCGGCAAGAGCGGAGTCTACCGCCGGGAGGAAGCGCCATGAGAGCCGCCATACTGACTCTGAGCGACAAGGGTTCCCGGGGCGAACGGGTTGACGAGAGCGGTCCGGCCCTGACGGTCTGGCTGGCGGAGCGGGGAGTGCAAACAGTGCATGCCCAAGTCATACCGGACGAATTCGAGCAGATTGTCACTGTCCTGACCGACTGGGGCGACCGGGACATTGCCGACCTGATCCTGACCACCGGCGGCACCGGCGTTTCTCCCCGCGACGTAACACCCGAAGCCACCATGCAGGTTACTGATCGCCTGATTCCAGGCTTGGGCGAACTGATGCGCCTCAAAAGCCTGGAGATAACACCGATGGCAGCCCTTTCGCGGGCCGTGGCCGGAATTCGCAATCAATCCTTGATCATCAATCTGCCCGGCAGTCCAAAGGGAGCCGTGGAAAACCTGTCGGCAATCTGGCCGACCATCGGACACGCGGTGGAGAAAATCCGCGGCGGTCAAGATGATTGCGGCGGCAAATTCCATCAGAATCTTCATTTGATTAAACCATGAAGCACCTGATCCTCGGCACGGCCGGACATATTGACCATGGCAAAACTTCGCTGGTCAAAGCGCTGACCGGCATCGACACCGACCGTCTCAAGGAAGAGAAGGCGCGCGGCATTACCATCGAGCTGGGCTTCGCCCATCTGGAACTGCCGGGCGACCTGCGTTTCGGGATTGTGGATGTGCCGGGGCACGAGAAATTTGTCCGCACCATGGTGGCCGGCGTGGGAGGCATGGATCTGGTGATGCTGGTGATCGCCGCCGACGAGGGGATCATGCCCCAGACCCGCGAACATCTGGACATTCTGCGGCTGCTGGGGGTCAAAAGCGGTCTGGTGGCCCTGACCAAGCGCGATACCGTCGAGCAGGAATGGCTGGATCTGGTAACTGAGGAAGTGCGCGACTTCGTGGCCGGCAGTTTTCTGGAGGAGGCACCGATAGTTGCGGTTTCTTCCAGAAGCGGTGCCGGACTGGACGAACTGAAACTGCAGCTGGCCAGGCTGGCGCAGCAGGCGGTCGAAAAACGCCGCGAAGGCCCTTTCCGGCTGCCGGTGGACCGGGTCTTCACTGTGCCCGGTTTCGGCACAGTCGTGACCGGCACCCTGCTGTCCGGAGAGATTGCAGTTGGCGATGAGCTGGAAATCCTCCCTTCCGGCCGCGAAGGACGGGTGCGCGGCATCCAGGCCCATGGCATCAAAGGGGATAAGGGTCAGGCCGGCCAGCGGCTGGCAGTCAACCTGCAGGGTATCGATCTGGATCAGGTTCACCGGGGCGATGTGGTGACGCCGCGCGGCGTATTCCACGCCACCCGCACGGTCGATGTACGCCTGGACTACCTCCCCTCGGCCCCCCGTGAATTGAAGCACCGCACCACGGTGCGCCTCCATTCGGCCACTTATGAGGTGCCGACCCAGGTAATTCTGCTGGACCGCGACACGCTTCAGCCCGGAGACAGCGCCTATGTACAGCTGAGGCTGAAAGAGCCGGCCCTGTTGCTCTCCGGAGACAGTTACCTCCTGCGAGCTTTTTCCCCCCAGGTCACAGTCGGCGGCGGCATTACGCTCGACCCGGCCCCACCCCGCCGTCGAAGGCGCAACGAGGAAGCGCTGCAGCTTCTGGAAGCGTTCGGAACTGCAGACCAGTCAAACATAGTCCAGTTGATCATCTCCCAGAGTCTCCTGTCCGGTATCAGTTTTGATAACATTCTGATGCGCAGCGGACTACCCAAAAAAGTGTTGGAGACAACTCTGACAGAGTTGCTGGCTGGCGGAGCGATAGTCCAGATGGCCCGCGACCCGCGCCTGTTTCTTGCCAAAAGTGCCGTTGACACACTGAAGCGTGGGCTGGTGCAGGAGCTGACAGCCTTCCTGGCGGCCAATCCGCTCAAGGAGGGCATGGGCAAGGAAGAGTTGAAAACGCGCCTTCCCAAAAGGAGTGAAGAACGTTTTTTCACGCCATTGCTGACTTCCCTGGAGAAAGACGGGCTGATTGTTCCGGATCGTGACATTATTCGCCTGGCGGGCCAGGCCGACCGGTCCACCGCCGCTGTTGATGGCCTGGGAAACAAGATAGCCGACTTCATCGCCGAGGGAAACATAGAACCCCCCACCATCAAAGAGATCATCGAGCGTTTCCGCTGTGACGAAAAAACAGTACGCGACAACCTGGCGCTGCTGACCCGCAGCGGCCAGATTGTCCGTATATCGTCCGACCTGTTTTACTCCGCAACAGCCCTGGTCGGGCTGCGCGAAAAGCTGGTCAACCTGCTGCGCGAGAAGAACGAAATCACACCGCCCGAATACCGTGAGCAGACCGGACTGTCGCGAAAATTCCTGATTCCCCTGTTGGAACACTTCGACAGCGAGAAGCTCACTATCAGGGTGGGTGATAAGCGGGTATTGAGAAGAAAGTAATCCTGAGTTATCAGTTCAAAGCTATATTACATTCGCTTTTCCACTTCCACCGCCACATCGTACAACGTACTGCCGCGACCGCCATCGGTCAGACGCTGCGATGTCAAGACATTCACCCCGCGTCCGTCAGGAATGAATTCACTCCACCAGACTCCTTCCGTCACAACCGTGCCAGACGGCACTCTCTCGGTCACAGCTAAAGTAAAAGCCACCTCACCCAGCTGATTATAAACCGTCACGGATTGACCGGAGGAAAGACCTCGGCAGTCGGCATCCGCCGGATTCATCATCAATTCCATACAGGCCTGTTTCCTGCACAGTTCATCCTGCTCATAAAAGGAGGAGTTCAATGCAAAAGTGGTGACAGCCGATTGCAGGCGCAGCGGGAAGCCATCCCCCGCAGCGTTGGTCGGCAGAAGACATGGCAATGGTTCGTTTTCCCGTTCGTTCAGTATCTCTATTTTTCCGGATGGTGTCAGCCAGTCGCGCTTGGGATCGCTGGGAGGTATCATAACGACCGGCATTCCCTGCCGAAGCTGTACCGTCAAAGCTGCAGACCGCCAGGGGGTGTCATAACTGATCAGCTGTTCGATCAGATCGTCAGCCGACAGCCTGAAGAATGGCTCGTCCCAGCCCATCCCGGCTGCCAGCATTCCGAAAACTTCCCAATTGCTTCTGGATTCGCCAACCGGCGGAATAACTGCTCCGCAACTCTGGGCCTGGTAACTGCCGTAACAGCGGTACAGATCGGGATGTTCCAGCGAAGAAGTGGCCGGCAGCACAAGGTCGGCATGTCGGGCGGTATCCGTCATGAAACGTTCATGCACGACCGTAAACAGGTCCTCCCGCAATAGCCCGCGAATGACCGCATTCTGATCCGGTGCAATCGAAGCCGGATTAGAGTGGTAGACGTAAAGGCCCATAACCCGGGGTGAATCGAGTTCCGTCAGAGCAGCGCCCAGCTGGTTCATGCTGACCAGACGGGTCGGCTGCCCGATAAAATCCTCGCGAGTCACTTTATGCATCGGAAAGGCAGCCCCGGTCGAAGTGCCGGTTAGAATGCCGCCCCCCTGCCTCTGCCAGGCTCCGGTCAAAGCCGGAAGGCAGCTGATTGTCCGTACCGTCATGGCACCGTTGGCATAACGGGTCAGGCCGCTTCCAAGCCGGATGAAGGGGGCTTTGGCCCGGGCGAATTCCCGTGCCAGACGTTCGATGGTTTCAGTCGTTAGACCGCAGAGATCGGACATCCGGGCCGGAGTGCAGTCCGGAAGAATTTTGGAAACAAAGTCATCAACGCCAAGTACGTTGTCAGCGACAAAGGCCATATCCATCAGCTGTTCACGGACAATAACGTGCATCATGCCCAGTGACAAGGCACCGTCGCTGCCGGGACGGATCAGAAAGCTTTCGTCACAGGCATCGCAAGTCGGGGTGCGATATGTATCGATGGCCCACAAGCGTGCGCCGCGCCGTTTGGCATCCTGGGCGTCACGCATGCAGTGAATGCTGGTGGCGGCGGCGTTGATCCCCCATAGGATCACCAGATCGCTCTGCCCGATCTCGGCCGGTTCCATTCCGGCTGTTTCTCCCATCAGCGCCTTCCAACCGGCATCCTTGGCCGGCGAACAGATCGTGCGCTCCAGACGCGAAGCCCCCAGTTTATGGAAGAACGGGTGGCCGCTGTTGCGCTGCACCAACCCCATCGTTCCGGCGTAGGAATAGGGCAATATGCTCTCGCCACCGAATTTCGCGATCAAATCCTTCCATTGTGAGCAGATACGTTCAATGGCTTCGCCCCAGGAAATCGGAGCAAACTCGCCGGCCCCTTTGGCACCGCTGCGCAGCAGCGGCCTAGTCAGCCGACGCTGCGAATGCACAGTTTGCTCATAGTTCAGCATCTTGGGGCAGAGCAGGCCGCGGGTGATGGGATGGTCGGGATCGCCGCTGACTTTCACGCTGCGGCCATCGGCAACCTGCACCAGCAGTCCGCAGGCATCGGGACAATCAAAAGGACAAACTGAACGGTGGATTGATGTATTCATTCCTGTTCCTCGTTGTTTAGCTTCATGATTATGCTGAAAGGCTATCGGTTCTGTAAGATGCTAACCATAACATTGCAGAAGGAGATTTTCCAGAACCCGTTTGTAAACTGTGTAAATGGTCAAAATAAAAACGGAGAAAGGTTAATCAACCCATCTCCGCTTATATCGCAACTGTAGCTTATTGTCAGGAGTTGATATATTCCCCGATTTTCTCCGCCAAAGTACTGTAAATCCTCCGGCACTCGTTTTCATCTTTATCTAGCAGCGTTACACGGAAACCCTGCAGCGGCGTTGAAAATGAAGACAGCGGCACAACACAGATGCCGGTGGCAGCCAGTAGATGATATACGAAGCGTTTGTCCGGCGACACCCCCGGTTTGTTGACCAAACCCTCCACCAATGCCTTGACTTCTGCATCGGCAATCGGTAACGCTTGGCGGTTATTCAACAGACCGTCATTAAAGGCCACAGCCATGTAAAATGCACCATTGGTACGATTGACCTGCAGCGCAGGAACCTGGCTAAGGAAATCATAGGTAATATTGCTCATTTTTTCGTAACGGGCTACGCGCTCCGCCAGATAGGATGAATATTCCGGATGTCTGGAAATTTCGGGTATCACCATCTGTGGCAGAGTTGTGGAGCAGACTTCATTCATCTTGCCGGTCAGGATCAGGTTGACATACTTGCGGAACTGCTCGTCTTTCTGGCCGTTATAAACCTCGATCCAGCCGCAACGCGAACCGGGCCATGGCAGCTCTTTTGAAATACCCTTCAGTGAAATAGCCGGAACGTCACCGATCACATCACTGATCGGCACAGTTTTCTCACCATTATAAACAATGTTGGTGTAAACCTCGTCGGAGATAATGAACAGATCATTTTCGCGGGCAACATCAACGATCTCCTCCAGCATCTCTTTGGTATAGACCATGCCGGTAGGATTATCCGGATTAATGATCATGATGGCACAAATATTAGGATTGTAGCGGACATGGTTTTTCAGGTCTTCCATATCCGGATACCACTTGTTTGCTGGATCGAGTTTGAAGAGTGACGGTGCCGAATGAGCATGGCCTATTTCGCCCAGAGTATGGGTGGTGTAGGACGGAGAAGGCATCAATACCCGCGCTTCGGCCCGCAGACAGCCGTAGATTTTGGCGATTGCATCACCAAGTCCGTTAAAGAAGATAATGTCGTCCGGAGTAATTTGCGCCCCGCCGCGGGCATTGGTAGTTTCACAGATAAACTCGCGGGTTTCCAGAACACCACGGGTGTGGCAATAGCCCCAGGATTGGTTGTCCATGGCCGCCCTGGCCACGATTTCCTTCATCCAGGCCGGTATGACCTCACCTTTGACGATCGGATCGCCGATATTTTCCCAATTGATTCTGACTCCGTGTTTCTGCAGCTTTTCAGCTACATTGACAATATTCCTGATTTCGTAGGTCAACTCACCTGTTCCTGGCGGCACCAGTTCGACTCTCATTACTCCACCTCATATTTTCACGTCTATTAATTCGCAACGCATTATGCGCTGCATTGGGTCGTATTTATTCCAGCCCTACCAACAAGCGGCCGTCCTCGTCACGCCAGCGCAACCAGCCGGATGCTTTCTGTTCTAACAAAACCATAACCCAGTCACTCTCGACCTTAAGCGCTCTAAGTGTCAGATCGGCGGTTAAATCCAGCATCGGATTCTGGTCAGGCTGGGAATACAGCTGGTAGTATTGTTTGCGGAGGCCCGGCAGCAGATGAAAGCTTCCGCCTCTGAGAAAAACGTCCCATGGTTTGAAGGCATCCCGCCCTTGCGGAGCGATCCACGCTTCCCGGCCCGCCTCATCATAACAGACCTTCAGCCAGTTTCCTTTGCGGGCCATCACTATCAGCGGAGCATATTCCGACTGTGATCCGAAGATCCATTCATTACCAGATAATTTAGAAACATTGACAGACCCGATCCGGAACAGGCCTGGTTCCCGATACAGATAAATCGGCGACTGCGGCTCACGACCTGAAACCGCTTTCGGAATCACGTACACACCGATACCGCTGTAAGGGCGCATTTTTAAAGGGTTTTCCGCCTGGCAAAACGTACCATACGATCCCAGGATCAAAAGCAGCAAAAAAAGAACCAAACATCGGCTGACCATTTTAATCGAACAACCCTCGCAAACGCTCCAGGTATGCCAGCGAACTGGAATCACTTTCTGCCGGTGACCAGATTGCAATTTCAGATTCTGTCAAAGGCAGGTACGGGCCAGCCTTGGCCTCGTAAAAAACTGTGCCGCTTTCTAGACTTACAGCTGTGTGATAAATGCCGTACGGAACATCCACCGCCAGGCGACCCTCGACAAGAGACAACAGCACGTATTCGGCAACCGAGCCATCGTTTGCAAAGGTAACAACTCCCAAGCGCCCTTTCAAAAGTATAAAGGCCTCGTCTTTTTCATGATCGAGATGACGATGGGGGCGAATATAGGAAGCGGGTTCGATGGCGTTTAGCAAACGGTGACAGCGGGAATAATTAGAGCAGTGAAGATTATGGTTCTTACGCAACCGTTGTGATACCAGCGCCTCAGCAGTTAGCTGCTCCAGCAGTTCGCCGGTTATCACCTTCATCAGCGATCCACCAGAGCGATCATGTTGCCGTCAAAATCCTGGACGACCGCCATTTTACCCCAAGGGCTGTGTTCCAGTGGCTCGACAAAGGTCACGCCGCCATTCTTAAGGGTCTCGCACAGTTCAACAATGTTCTCCACCTTGAGAGAGATGCCGGTATGCCGGCCAACCAGACTGCGAGCATCGTCATGCAGTGCCAGGGAAACACCCATCGTGGCGCCTGAACCGGGGAAAAACTCGATAATCATCTCGCTCTGTCCGGCAACAGGAAGAGCCAGCAGATCAACATAGAATGACTTGGCTTTCGCAAGATCTGTAACAAATATTACAATGTTTTTCAGTGAGACAGACATTTAAACCTCTTATTAAATGCATTTGCGACAGATGGCACGGAAGAATGGATCATTATAAAAGTCGAAGCGTTCCTTCGTGCCATCCGGGACAAGGTTGTTTTGAGCTGTCTTAGTTATTTCTGCGACAAGCGATGTACGCACTCAACCATAAAAATTGCATTTTCTGACGGTACTGTTGGCAGAATTCCATGGCCCAGATTAAAAATATGACCGGGACGACCGGCGTTTTCATCCAGTACACGCTTGACTTCGCGCTCGATAATTTCTTTGGTTGCAAACAGAACCGTCGGATCAAGGTTCCCCTGTACCGCCATCTGCGTGCCAAGTACGTCGCGGGCTGCAGCCAGATCGGCGTGCCAATCCAAGCCCATCACGTCTCCACCAGCCTTTTTGACGACGCTCAGCATCGTGCCGGCGCCCTTGACAAAGTGAATCACCGGCGTCTCCATCCGGTTCAAGCCGTTAATCAGCTTGGTTGTGTATGGAAGTACATAGCGCTCGTAATCGGCCGGAGACAGAATACCTCCCCAAGTATCGAAAATCTGAATGCACTGGGCACCCGCCTTGATCTGGGCGTTCAGATATTCCATGCTCATCATCGTGATTTTTTCCATCAGGGCTGAGTACACATCAGGTGCTACATACATCATGCGCTTGATCTGGGCAAAATCCTTTGAGCCCTTGCCTTCGACCATATAGCAGGCCAAAGTAAACGGCGCTCCGCCAAAACCGATCAAAGGAACCTTGGAAGCCAGTTCGCTACGCAGAATCTTGATAGTCTCCAACACGTAAGGGACATCCTGCTCCATTTCCGGAATTCGCAGTTTTTCCACATCAGCCATGCTGCGGATCGGACTTTCAAAAACCGGGCCTGGTACAAAGTCCAGCTTCATCCCCATCGGCTCGACCGGAGTAAGAATATCGGAAAACATGATGGCGGCATCAACCCCCAGAATATCAACCGGCTGAATAGATACTTCCGCCGCCAGTTCCGGGGTTTTGCACAGTTCAAGAAAGGTACACTTCGAACGGACAGCCATATACTCAGGCAGATAGCGACCGGCCTGACGCATCAACCATACCGGTGTCCGATCAACTGGTTTGCCCCAACAGGCATCAAGAAATCTCATGTTCATTGTTGTTCTCCTGAAATTAGTTTGAAAACGATTGGAATTGTGAATCAGCAAAGGTCCTCATAGTAATTTTAACAACCATATAAGTCAAATCATTTGAGGGGTAAGCGGGCGCAAAGAACTGACATCAACGAAAGCCTTGTCATAACGACTCCACAGTAAACGCCCTTTTGCCGTAGACAACCTTATCGCCGGGATACAACTTGCGACCGCGACGCATTTCCACCTCGCCATTAACCGAGACATACCCTTCGGCGATAATGATCTTGGCCTCGCCACCTGAAGACACGGCATTTTCGCCTTTAAGAAAACTGTCCAGCTTTATGTATGATGTTGTAATTTGCATTTGCGTTCCCTGTTGCCCGGTTGAATTGAAATTGATCGGCAGTGATAATAAAAAAAGAGGGTAGCTGTCAAAAGCTTGCCCTCTCTATTATTTAAATGGCGGAAGAGGTGAGATTCGAACTCACGGTAGCTATTAACTACGGCGGTTTTCAAGACCGCTGCCTGTGACTGCATTTGTCAGCTACCACCTCTACACACACTTACCTCTAGCACATACAAAATCTGATGAAAGGTATACTAAAAATACTACTAAAATACAATCGCAATTAAGCATACTCACTTACTTTATGCCTTCTAACAGCCCCATTGCGGTTACTAATTTGCCTGGATCTAAGTGAGCATATCTTTCTGTCACCTGAATACTGCTATGACCCAGCCACTCTTTGACAACATATAAGTCCACACCAGCATTAACTAATCTACTGGCTGTAGTGTGTCTCAAAGCATGTAACACAAACTCTCTATCATCCTTGTATCCGACTTCCTCTCTAACCCAGTTCCAGGCTTTATCTGCTTGGTATACAGTCAAGGTAAACGGCTTGTCTGGATTACCAGGCTGTCTTTTCTCCAAGATAGCTTTTACACGCTTAGTCATAGGTATGCTTCTTGGTCTGTCTCCTTTGTTGAACCAAATAGAGATCAGATTTGAAGTATAGTTCACATCTTCATATTTCAGGTTAAGAGCCTCAGACAACCTCATGCCAGTGTCAACAAGTACCTGCACCAAGCCAGCAACCTCATAATAGAAATACCTCCTCTTGTTGTGGCTTGTTTCTTCAAGTAGTTTGATTACCTTTGATTCTTCGATTTCGCTTATGACACGTATTCTGCCGCTACGTTCTTTTCTCAGTTTGATATAGTCAGTAGGTTGTTTAAGAGCCTTGAGTAATGTTTTCAGAGCAGCAAGATACCGGTTGATAGTAGCCACTTCAATTTTAGTTGTCTCCAGGGTAAGAATCATCTTGTGAACTGCATCTTCTGATATTTTTGATAGTGGAATATTACCTATCAGTTCTACTAAGCGTAATGCTCTGCGATGAGCACCTTCAGCGTCCTTGGTATTTTTCCATCTGGTATTGTAGACATGGTCAACTGCATCTGACAGTAGCATCTTGGAAACCTTCTCCATCGGAGACATACTTGCTTCATTCATCATCTTCTGCTTTTCATTTGCCTCTGCCTGCTTAGCTTCCTTCTTGGTATATTTGCCGGTAGATTTGAATATACGAACCCCGTTAGCAGTGAAGTTCATATAGAAGACGCCTTTTGCTCCTCGTTTATAGACTGACATGGTATTGCTCCTTTGCTCTGGACACAAAAAAGAGCCTTACGGCTCTTGTCCAATTGCTTGATTATTTAGATTGTGGGTTTATGCTTCTGGTAGATGGTTATGCTGTGGGGGTATATATGAAACTGTTGAGAACTAAGATATGGAACTGGTGGGATATTGCTCTTCTGAAATGGTGCTGTATTCTCTTGGGAATGATTGCAGGGGCATACTTTAATGAAGTGGTTAAGCAGTATGTATGGATGTTTGCTGTTGTAGCTATTCTTCTTGCCATCAGACCTGCAATTACATATTTCAGAGATTAAAGAAGTCCTCTTTCTACAAAGCTGAGGTACTCACCATCTCCGACAATTATATGGTCGAGTATCTTAATTCCCATTAGCTCACCAGCTTCCTTTAGTCTCCTGGTAATAGCAAGATCCTCAGAACTCGGTGTGGGGTCGCCGGAAGGATGTTGATGCACACATATGATAGCTGCTGCATTTGATAGGCATGCTGTTTTAAATACTTCTCTTGGGTGAACAATGCTCTGATTAAGGGAGCCAATAGATACAAGGTCCATGCAGATAATCCGGTTTTTACCATCCAGGTGCAGTGTCAGAAACATCTCCTTGGTTTCCTTCATCAAAAAGCTGAATGTTTCATACACCTGTGAAGGTGCAGTAAATCTGGTTCCTGTCTTCAGGTAGTTGGTTATTTCCTCTTTGACGGTAAGGGTTTCATATACAGCTTTGATCTGTTTGAATTTAATAGTTCTTGGTTTACAGGTGATTTCCTCTGTTCCGAATAGGGTATGTAGTGTCATCGTCTTATCTCCTGTTAGAAATGAAAATAGGGGCTTTTGGCCCCTGTTCTGGTTATGGTTAATTAAGTTGTTTACGGTTAGGTCGTCTTACTTGTATTAGGTACTCATCCAAGCCTCCTTTAACGTAAAATAGCAGACCATAATGGTCTGCTTTCTATCTGATTTAGGTGATATTTCTAAAAAGTTATCCACTTTTTTAATGCTTCTATATAGCCATAATTACATAGGGTTATAAAAAAGATTGTATACCGTGCTAATTAACTATTGACACATTGTTTCAGGTACTTAGAGCCGATGACTATTCATTGTGCAATCCGATAAACTACCTAATTTAAGGTTACAAATTTGTGCCATCTGAAAACTATCCACATAGTTATCAACAGCTTCTGTTGAACCACTTTTTACCCCTTGGATATTGTCTCTTTATTAGAGTTTTGCGTCGAATATTTCCCAGGCTTTACATGCATGTTTGTGGTAGCAGTGCTGGTCTTCAATCATTGCATCTGGACAACCTTCACATGGGTAATGACCGTCCCAGGCGATAAGAGTCTGATTAAGTCCAAAAGGCAGATGGTTTACTGAGTTCGCCACTAGCTCTTTCCAGTTGAGATGCTGAATCTGTTTCCTGATGATGAAAAATATCTCTCTCAGTTCGTGGTTGGTAACAGTCTCAAGATCCACCTCTTCTGCAATTGCAGCAAATAGTTGGTTGTTGGTAACTGTGAATGCTGGAATCTCAATGTTGATGTTCAGTTCAATTGCTCTTGGGTGTGTGTTCATCTGTTTTCTCCTTTTGGTTGAAATAGAAAAAGCCAGCTTTTAAGGGCTGGCTTCTCTTGGTGTTGGATATTTGGTTGTCATTGTTATGCTAATGCTAGATCTGAATACTCTTTGATAATGTGTTGGATTGCCGCATCAAGTCCTATGTAACCAAAGTACCCTGTTGGTAGTCAGAACACAGATGGCTATGACTGATGAAAAAACATGTACGGTGTCATGTTGTTCTCCTTACTAAATTTGGTTGCGACATAGGCATGGAGCATATCTTGGGCAGAGAAAAGTCTTTACACGGCTAATTTGGAGTTCCTACGCTGGCTTATAGATTGGTATTAATGTTTGATTGGGATTGCTGATTGACAGGTGTGTTTGGGTGGGGGTGTTATTTGTGGACTTTTAGCTTTTTGTCACTTTGTGAGTTAGTTCAGGTTGGTATATAATGAAACAGAGGTGTTGCTATGAACTGGATTCGTCAAAGAAATTGGAAGTGGACCGACATTGCTTTAATTAAGTGGGGTGCACTCCTGTTTGGAATGATAGTAGGAGCATACTTTTCTGACTTCGTTAAACAATATGCGATTCCATTGATCCTGGTGGCCTGCATCCTTGCCATTAGACCTTTGATTTACTACTTTAATGATGGTGAGGAGGTCTGGTAGTGCGTTCCATCAACAGAGATGTTAAGCAGGATATCTTCCTCAGTTTTTAGATGCATTCCACGGAGACTAAGATTATCTGAATTACAGATAACAACATTACTGCCAAACGTAATGGATGCACCCATGCAGTAGTTGATACGGGCAAATCGTCTCCCATTCATCCTAGCCCCTCCTGATTACAAATCCAGATTTCATCATTGTGCATTAAACATGTAAGATTATCCGTCAGACGCAGAAAAGGCATTACCGAAGCAATGCCTTTTCAAGCAAACTGTCTATCTGAGAATTAGCCTCATATTAGGCTTGTTTATTCACTCTTCGCTTACCATAAACAGCGAGGCCAAGCATTCCCATTCCGAGAAGCATCATGGTGCCGGGTTCAGGAACAGGAGCAGATGCTTCAGTAACATATACGCGGTCTACAAGAATATCAGCAGCAGGATTTCCAAGTGTAGTGAAGTTGAAATTAGCACTATATAAACCTTCAGTAACTATGTCGGCTATGCCAAAAAAATGGTTCCAATTTTTGGGATCATTCTGGTTGTGTACTGAAAAACTTGCAAGGGTTACACCACTTACGACTCCACTGAATGTAGCATCAAAAATATTATTGAACCCATTTTGTGGGGCATAAGTATCAAATCCTATCTCATAATGCCCTGGAGTAAGGTGTATTGTTTGGGAGATTGATTGATAAGGATTAGCAAAGTCTTCCACAAAATAGAGCGCATGCGTACCGGCTATATCAGGACTACCACCAATAACGGTGTCAGCAGGAATCACTTCACCGAATGCGGAACCAGTCACCCCGTCTGTAACAATAACAGCTGGAGGATATGTACCGGTAACTCCACCTGCTGACCACCCAGCCAAGCCGTTTTCAAAACTGCCGTTAGTAATATAGTTTGTTGCGTATGCCGAACTTGCTACTCCTACTGCTAAAAATCCTGCAACCAAAAGTGTTGAAATTTGATTTTTCATATATACCCCTTGTATTTACAGTCAAAGACTATTGAAATTTTCTGCAAGAAGAGAGCCAAGCTTGTAGTTAGTTGATAATGTTCAATACTTGAAAGGATCTGCACAACATAATTTAATGGCTGTAAAATATATCGACACATTATTTAGCAATAAAATTATTTATCAACCCGTTTTCTTTAAAAAATCCAACGACCAAGTGAATTCCTACGTGGTAGGTTGTTATGCTGGTGTAGTGGCAGGCTTTAGCTCATTAGAGTGTGTTTTGTGATATTTCAGTTAGTTAAAGCGAATGTTACCGAGCTACAGGGAGTGGGGTGGTCTTGGTCTTCTTGGTAGAATTACTTGCGGGGATGGTTAAGCTTCGTTACTCTCTTGTTCACCTCCCTTCACATTAAGAATATAGTTACTGGCCTTCTGAGCTTGAGCTGCTGCATGTACCAGTAGGGTCTTGTCGTTCTTCAATGCCTTCAACCATCCAGCAATATAAGCAGCACTGTTATCAAGAGTTCTATGTTCTATTCCACTGTGACCACAGAGGAAAGCAGATCCCATTTCTGCAACCAATTCTTCTCGGGAATATTCATGTGATCCGAAGTATGATGGCTCCAGTATAGATTTCCTGGCTAATCTGATTTCATGTCCTGTTGAGTGCGATAATTCATGGAATGCTGTTGAGTAATATTCTTCTGGAGATGTAAAGGTATGCTTGGGAGGGAGTGTTACGGTGTCTGAGGAAGGTCGGTACAATGCTCTGTTGCCCATGTGCTGTATATCTGGTTTCAAGGGCATACCTGAGATTACTTGTTCAGCTCTATCTATTGGATCAAAGTCATTATGTACCTGTTCATCTACCGGAGAAATAATACCCTCTGTCTGCTCAATGTTGAAAACTGAGTAATAGCGGAGTAGAGGGATCTTTCCGTTGTCATCTCCAGGATCACCGGTATCTCTCTTGTCTATCCACTTCCAGAAGATAACCGGCGTACTCTTTTGACCTTGCTTTACATATCCACCTTTCTCCTGGCATTGTTTGTAGGTCATCCAGTAGGGTGAATTGCACTCTTGGCATCCGAGAAGCATTACATTAACTCCTTTGTACTCTTTCTTGCTGACAATATTCCTGGGCATGCTGCTGTTTGTGTTCCAGGGCTTCCTCCACGGGACTGTTCCTTTTTCCAGTAAAGACATAATTCTGCTGTTGATCATCTCGTAAATGTTGTTGGACATAGAAATGCCTCCTTTCTGTTGTTCAGAGATTGGTGTTGCTTCTTGGGATTAGTTGATTTGATTTAAGAGATTCTTGGATTGAACTGATCGGGAGGTTTAACTGTTGGAAGGGTTGTAACTGGTGGATCTGATGGTTAGCTGGTGTTGGTCATGTGATTGTTCTCCTCTCCAGAAACGGAAGGTGGGGTCTGTATATGAAAGGTTTCCTGACTCTCCAATGTTCTTAGCTGAAATATATAAAAACGTAATACACAAACATGCACTTGTTATCAATGTATTACACAATAATTAATTACTATCATTATGTTTTTTGATTATTCCAATCCGTTGCTTTTTAATATATCTTTTACAGCTTCTCTAATTGAATTTTTATACGTTACGTCTAAAGAGCAAAAACCCTTACTTTCAAACATCAGTATTTCATTTATTAAATCATATAGTGAACTGTAATTTCCTATTCTGAAAGCTACTTCATCATAAATGTATTTATCCTTCTTATTTGCATATCTTACTTTTATTATCTCATGATAAATATCGTTTTCACTCAAATGAGGATGCTTGTTTTTGAAGACATTGTAACCTTTTATAACAGATTTAGTCATACTTCCTGGCCAGCTATATTTTGCATATAGTTTAAGAAAGCCCATGTCAAAAACTCCAATTGGTTTAGTTTCTATATTAATAATCAATATTGAATCTAAGCATTACTTTCTTTCCTACTATCCAAGTATTTTGGAGGTAACCTTCATTCCAAAGAATACCAGCTATATGTGATGCATGACGTGGTGTTAGCGGCATTGGGTTTAATAATGAAGAATTTTGTAGTATCCATTCACCAAGCCCCCCAGGTATTGGATTGTCCATACTGAACCCACCAGGTACAATACTCCCTCTGAATTGGTTTAGGATCATTTGGAAGAACTCTGCGGATATGAACACTTGGCTAGAGTTGTAATGTACGGAAACCCCAAGTACTACACTCCCATCATAGGTGAACTCTGCTCTTCTTGAAGGTGTGCCAAGTGTAAATATAGTAGGCATGTGTGCATCCCAACCTTTCAAATAATGAGCAAGTTATGCGACTAAAGATCTTCCATGCTTCACAAGTTGACCACTTTTACATATGCATGTCAGGTAGACTTTTGGTCTAGCCGTTTTCTATAGTCACATAAATAAATTACCTTTCGCTGTTCAAACTCGTCTTCTTCTCTGTCAATCTGCTCAGCCATAGCTAAGAACTCTTCTCTTTCATTTTCATCCATATCCTGCGCCATCACTCGCACATCTTCCATGAATGTCATATGAACGCCAAGCGGTGTTGTTTCCCATTTTGAACGGACTTTGCTGTATTGCAACAAATGTCCTTCCTGTGTAATTTCCAGATAAACCCTTGTACCTCCATACTCCCGGCACATACCTGCATCTATGTCGATGAGCTTTAGCCCTTGTGCTGACTTTATGCTGTTAGTCCCTGTTGGTGTATGACCAAATATCTGAGGTATCTTCCAAGCTTCCATAGAAGGGCTTATTTTCGAAAAATCGCACCAGAATATACCGCCAACTGGAACATCTCCTCCTCTTTCGAAGCCTACATAGAAGATGGGATGTTGATCAAGATCACCACTCTCTACGCACCCCCTGAAAATATTATTGATATGGTCCGACAAATAGAACAGGTCAATATCACTTATATTCGAACTTTGTTTCTCAAGCATCATTTCAGCCACAAGTGACTCTCTTATTGCTGATCTAAGGCCAGCATGAGTATAAAGCCTCTCTCCGTCTGAATATGAAGCAAGCACATTACCTTGGGCAATTTCCACTTTCAACTCATTGACAAGAGTATTCGGTTCGTTAAAGTTCACATATCTAAAATCGCCATGGATAAGCATCAATTCATGGTTGCCGCAAAGCCGTATGACCTTGCCACCATCACCGATTGCTTCCTTCTGCAGCTGTCTAAGTAAATCAATACATTCCAGTGAGTATAACCCTCTGTCTATTACATCGCCAGTTTGTATCAACTGGGAGTCGCCTCCACTCCAAGTACCATGGCTATCAATTAATCCCGCATGGTTGAGGATTTCCTTGAGACCTTCCAACTCTCCGTGGATGTCTCCTACGACTATACGTCTTTTGTGCGTGGTTAATGGCATAATACCTACTTTTTAATGTATTGTGAGAATGGGAAAAGGGAAACGTATATTAAATTGCTAAACTTTACCCCAATCACCCAAATAAGTTGGTTTTGGCTTTGATTTACCATCTACTAGCGCAAAAGCCACTCTTACACTTTTAGCAGCTTCTTCAAGACCTTCCCATATCTCTTTCTTGTTTCGCTCAAAGTCACGACTATCACGCACAAAGAAGAGAAGATATCCATATTTGATTTCGTTTGTAGGTCCAGCTAATTTAGTTGCGTCGTTCATAGTATGAACGTTTCTAGTGCCACATTCATTAAGAGCTAACTCTGCTGCACAAAGCGCTTTTTGCTTGCGATGTTCTAACCCCGCAATGTATTGTGGATCCCAAATAGAAATGTCAAACGCACCACGACGACGGCCTTCTTCTGATTCCTCAAGTCTCCCATCATCCTTGCGAACATAACGAGCAACTGTCGGGTATTCCTTGTGAAGTAGTATGGTGTCATAACCTTCTGCTGTCTTATAAAGGCCATTTTCCAGACCTCCAGAATATAAGCGATGATAAAGATAACAGTGCATGTCAGTTTCTGTATAGAAGGCATACGGGTGAGTCCGAAATTTCCTGACAAGACTTTTTATGGCTGCTTCGAACTTCTGAACAAGTATTTCAGGTGCAGGTGGTTCAGATGGTCGATTATATGGCATGTTCCCTCCTTAAATTAGTTGTTTATCACGGCCTTCCTCATAAACATGCGCTGTCCAGTAATCAGCCCAATGAACCAGTAATGTCAGGGGCTCTTCCTTGTGAGCAATGACTTTGTTGTCATCTATGTATTGGCCATCATGGTAGGTGATTGCTTGAGCTTCTGCATCGGTAAGCGGGATGTGTTGACTGATTAGATAAATACTGCGGGTAGCCAGACCCATAGCTACAACTTCGGGGTTAATCATATAGCGGACGCCACGGTTCTTAGCCATCCATTCATTATCGTTCGGCAAATAATATGGCTTTCCTGGCATACCCAGTTTACCCACATCGTGAAACAATCCAACAATGACACAGCTTTCTTCCGATATTGCAGGTGCAAGAAACTCCCTGAGTCGTAATAGAGTTTCCGTTACTCCCACACTATGTTTGAGAAGTCCATGCTCCTCGGCTAAATGGAACCTGGTACTGGCTGGTGAAGTAAGCCAAGTGGTTTCATGCTCCAAGATAGCTATGAACTTATCGAAAGACTCTTTTCTTTCGATCACTTTGCTTTGCAACAGATCATATCGATTATGTAAATCCATTACTTACTCCAAAGTGAATGTATGACACAAAATTTGTTTACTGGTTTGAAGCTATTGCTACATTCTGTTATGCATTGGGGCAGGCTTTGATTCTGCTCCTTTTATTACAGAACATCGACTTCTTATTCTTTATATAAGCTTCAATAGTTTTTTTCATGGCTGTAAGTGTACGTGATGTTGTAACTTCATCTGGTGCAATACACCAAATTTCAATGGTTTTTGGATTCCCATGAGACCACTCATACCCTTCGATCCATGCAACTAAACTAGTATCCCATGGTTTTTTGTTGTCATGAAAGTGAATGCCATGGCCGAATGACCCCACATCTGGCACGCTTGTCCAGGTTTTCCACTCGATGATCATAGAAGTCTCCTTGGCTGGGTTGTTGTTTCAGAATTAATAGGAAGGCCTGCTTCATGAGCTTTTAGGGAAGCATAGAGACCGTTTTAATAAAGTTTTCAATCTAGTGTTAATTATAACACCCACACAGCAACCGTCAATTAAATATATTCAATTAAAAAAGGGGTCTCTTCGCTAAGCATCTGTGAGTAGGCTCTCTCTTGAGCTTCTAGAAGGGTAACTGTTCTTGTGGTCAAGAATTGATGCTATGGAATGATACTATGTCTGCAAGTTGGATCTTTGGGTAACTAGGATCGTATCGAGTAATTTGTGCTTAATGAACTTTTACATACATGCAACTTTAGAAGCCCACATTTGCCCTGTAGTGGGCCATCAGTGTTTAATCAATAGCTTGACAAGGCTTCGCATTGTGATGCTGGCATATAAGCTATTGCTGATCGGGTAGGAGTTCCTGGTAGTCTGGCTTGTCTGGTGTTCAGTTGGTAATTTTGATTTCATAACAAGACGGTAAATATCACGCTCAGGGATAATGGTGAAAAAGCCACCACCCTGTTTTGGGGTAGTGACCTGAGCCTTGCAGTGTGCAGCTATAGCATTCTCTGGTTTTTTATACCCCAATATTTCAGCCACATCTTTTGCAACAAAGTAAGGATCGCAATGTTTATAGGCTATCAAGGATTTGTTTCTTCTTATGCTCATACTCTTCACGGTTAACTAAGCCTTTGTCTAAGAGGTCTTTCAGTTTTTCCAGTCTGATTGATATTTGGTCGTTTGGTTGTATCGGCGGAGCGTTCGTATGATCGGAATTTGGACTGATAACTTCTACAAAAACTTTATTGTAATCTGTCTCTAGTAAAGTACGCTGCATTTTCAATAAAGCGTCCTCCATTGCCAAACGTCCAGCTAGTCCATAGTCGCCGTGCATATCTAAAATAAAATCAACTTGACCATTACCAATTACTCGCTGGTTGGCAACAATCTTCCCAGATGTATCTCTAATGTTGGTTGTTAAATCAACAGTAAAATTAGTTGGAGCCCAAGTAAAAAAACCTGTTGACCCTGAGGTCGTTAAAAGAATAGGTTCAAGGACATATTTAATTTTATCCTTTAATAATTCCTTTTGATCGCTCGCTGAGTTTAGCTTTACTACACTGTCAAATACGTTGGTTAACATCAGTTGGTATGCTGTTTCCATATCCTTGTAGGGGAAATATCTTACGCTGTCACCACCACCACCTGGCGAAGTTATTTCGATGTTACTTACATCTACTGGAATGTAATATCCGACATTAGCCTTAATCTTGGAAGTAGAGCCTGATTTGCGTCCAGCAGTTGCCATATTTGGTGAAATATTGATTGAATGCGCACATCCCAAAAGTGTAATTGCTGTAAAGCCTAAAAACAACATCTTAACAAATCTCATATGATGCTCCTGTATTGCTTTAATCATATAACGCTAGTGAAACTCAGCGGCAATGTGGCCTTGTAGCGACGTCCGCCTGCCACCGATTGTTGGCTAATAAATTGATCGTGCGATTGATGAATCTATTGTTTCAGAATCTTAGCTTTTTGCTGTTCGAATTCGTCTTTGGTAATAGCTCCGCTGTCTAGGAGTTTTTTAGGGTTTGATAGTTGAATATAGGTTTGATCTTCAAAGCTGCCAGTATTTGGTTTTGGTAGACAGACGAATAGCAGTTCCGCCCTTGGAAAGTTACCTAAAATGTGGGGCGGAACAGATGTTCTCTCTTCAAGTTTTTTCATTGATTTACCCAGATTCTTGCAGTGTCTATAAGCTTTCTGTTCGATCTCTTCGCGACAAGTATCAACAGAAATAAAACCTGTAGCTGCTTGTTGGTACACTCTATATCGTTCACTTTCAGTCGTATCTTTGTCTAGTACCGTGGTTTCTCCTTTGAAGACTGCATCATCAAAAAATGATTTAGTTTCTTTTGCACGCAAGACAGCTGAATTCTCGGCACATCCACTCACTAAAATTAATGATAAAATCAGAAGAGTAATTATTACTTTCATGTTAACTCCTAATGAATGAATTTACTCGTGCATACTATTTGCCAGTCCGTTATTAACCAAACCCGCTCATTCTGACGTTTCGTAAGTTGCCTGGTAAACGATAGATAACCTATTAAATAACTGGTGATAATTAGGTTTTTAATAGTCGACACATTTTAATAACTAGCTTTGAATCACTTATTAACGGTCATCTTTAGCACGTTGCTAGGTTTGAAAGTAAGCACCCTGCGTGACTCAATGGTGATAGTTTCACCAGTCTGAGGATTCCTACCCCTACGATCTTTCTTCTGCTTGACCTCAAAGTTACCAAAGCCAGCTAACTTGACCTTCTCTCCAGACTCAAGGGTGCTTTTCATGAGCGAGAATACTGACTCCAAGAGGTCTGCTGACTCTTTCTTTGAGAAACCTATCTTATTGTGGATACGTTCTATTCTGTCTGCCTTGGTCATAGTCCCATGAACTCCTATATCTGAATGGTCTTTGATGGTGATGGTGCTGATGGATCAATGTACGTATTTTGTTCTGGTGCCTGTAGGTAATAGGCTATAGTTGACTGACAGGTCCCAGATTACATGTTCAATTAGATAGGGGTAGTGAGCTTCATTTATT
>JBBQCH010000011.1:0-33864 GCA_038318485.1 Geobacterales bacterium | reverse complement strand
TGTTCCGATGATAGCTATCAAAGCTCTGGGGATCGATCCGGAAAAGGTCAATGTCAATGGCGGCGCTGTGGCCATCGGTCATCCTCTGGGAGCCAGCGGCGCCCGTTTGACAGCCACACTGGTTCGGGAGCTGCAAAAACGTCAGCTTCGTTACGGCCTAGCCACTCTCTGTATCGGTGGCGGCGAGTCGGTTGCGGTAATCTTTGAAAGAATATAGGAGGGGCGCATGATCAGGAAAGTTGGAGTTCTGGGTGCCGGGCAGATGGGAAGCGGTATCGCCCATGTTCTGGCCCAGCAGGAAATTGACGTTGTGCTTTTTGACATTGCCGAACCGCAGTTGACCAAGGCGATTGCCGGCATTGAAAAAAACCTGGAACGGCAAGCCAAGAAGGAACAATTGGACAGCAGCCTGATACCGGTCATTTTGGGGCGGATTCAAACCACAATGATCATGGAAGACCTGGCCGATTGCGATATGGCCATTGAAGCGGTTACCGAGAAAGAAGTTTTGAAGCTGGATATCTTCCGTAAACTCGATGGAATCATGAAAAAGGAAGCCATCCTGGCCTCCAATACCTCATCGATCCCGATTACCCGGATTGCCGCCGTGACCGGTCGTCAGGACAAGGTCATCGGGATGCACTTCATGAATCCGGTGCCGGTTATGAAACTGGTGGAGGTGATTCGGGGTCTTGCCACCAGTGATGACACCTTCAATATAACTGCTGATCTGGTGGCAAAGCTGGAAAAGGAAATCTCGGTTTCGGCTGATTATCCCGGTTTCATCGTCAACCGTATTCTGATCCCGATGATTAATGAAGCCGCCTATGTGCTCTTTGAAGGGATCGCCACTGTCGAAGATATTGATAAAGGTATGAAACTTGGCACCAATCAGCCGATGGGTCCCTTGACACTGGCCGACTTTATCGGTCTCGATACCTGCCTGGCGATCATGAACGTACTGTATGAAGGGTTCAGGGACAGCAAGTACCGTCCCTGCCCACTGTTGGTAAAGATGGTCGAAGCGGGTTACCTCGGCAAAAAAACCGGTCGAGGATTCTACACGTACCAATGAGGAGAACGGTGATGGGATACCAGGATCTAACAAATCTTAAATTCGAAATTGCAGACAGTGTGGCGCTGTTGACAATAAACCGCCCGGCGACATTGAACAGCCTTGACAGTTCCGTACTCGATGATTTGCTGGAAGCCTTCACTGCTCTGGATCAGGACACTGCCGTCAAGGTAGTTGTCCTGACCGGCAGCGGTGAAAAGGCTTTTGTGGCCGGGGCCGATATTGCTCAGATGGCTGATTACAATGTCCAGCAAGCTCTGGGATTTGCCCGCAAGGGCCAGCATCTGGTCTCTGCCATCGGCCGGATGGCCAAGCCGGTTATTGCCGCCGTCAATGGTTTTGCCCTGGGCGGCGGTTTGGAGATGGTCCTGGCCTGTGACTTTGCTTATGCTTCTGAAAAGGCAAGGTTCGGACTTCCCGAGGTAACGCTGGGCATCATGCCCGGCTTTGGCGGTACACAGAAGCTTGCTCGCCTGATTGGCCGAAGCCGGAGCAACGAGCTGATCTTCACCGGAAGACTTCTTAATGCAGCCGAGGCGAAGGAATGGGGCGTTGTCAACGCAGTCTATCCTGCGACGGAGTTGATCACTAAGGTCATGGAAACGGCCAGAATGATCGCCAGCAATGGAATGCTCGGCGTAGCACATGCCAAGGACGCTGTCAGGAGTGGTCTCGACATGGCCGAAGCAGACGGAATGAATTTTGAATCGCTCCAGTTTGCAGCACTTTTTGCCACTGCTGATCAGAAAGAAGGGATGCATGCTTTCCTGGAAAAAAGGAAACCGGTTTATTCTGGTACGTAAACAGCCGGGTATTCTGTCCGCAAACAACAAGGTAAACCTAAAAAAGGTGCTGAGGTAAATCATGGAAGCTACGCGCGAACTTTATTGGAACATAGGACATGGGGCGACGGTACTGTTACCAATGTACCTCTTTACCTTTGTGGCCCTGGGGTTTTTGGTGAAAAGCGGCCTGCAACGCCTGAATATCTATCGGCAGGGTAAGCCGCTGAACCGGTTTGACCAGCGTAACTTAAGGATTCTTTCGTTGGTGAAAAATGTCCTGCTGCAGAGCCGGGTTCTGCTGGTCAAGGGGCCCGGTTTTGCCCACAGTCTTTTTTTCTGGGGTTTCATTCTGCTTTTCATTGGTACCTGCCTAGTCGCTGCCCAAGCTGATTTTACTGATCTGTTGTTCGGCTACCGTTTCCTTAATGGTGACTTTTACAAATACTTCTCCCTGGTGCTGGATCTCGCCGGTCTGACTGCTTTGGTCATGCTCGCGGGCCTTTTTGTCCGGCGCTATCTGGTTCGCCCCGAAGGGCTTGAACCGAGCCGGGATGATGCCATCATGCATGGTCTGCTCTTTGCCATTCTGATTACCGGATTTGTCATCGAAGGTGCCAGGATGGCGGTGACCGAGCTTCAGGTTAACCCGGATCTGGCTATCTGGTCGCCGGTCGGCCTGTTGTTTGCCAAGTCTATGGCAGGTATGGGAGAAGGCTCTCTGCGAAGCCTGCACCAGGGACTCTGGTGGCTGCACTTTTTCCTTGTGATTGGCTTTATCTGTTCGATTCCCTTCACCAAGTTCCGGCATATTTTTACCACTTCCGCCAACTATTTCTTTGCAGACCTGGGTCCGAAGGGGGCAATTGTCACCATTGACATGGAGGGTGATGCTGAGAGTTTCGGTGTCGCAAACATCAAGGATATGACCTGGAAGGACATCTTTGACACAGATGCCTGCACCAAATGCAAACGTTGCCAGGATCGCTGTCCGGCTCACGGTACCGACAAACCGCTTTCACCGATGAAGGTGATCAATCAACTGGGTGAGGTGGCCTGCGCAAATCCGGAAGCTAACCTGATCGAAACAATCAGTAAGGACGCCCTCTGGTCCTGCACCACCTGCCGGGCCTGCCAGGAAATCTGCCCTGCATCCATCGAACATGTCAATAAAATCGTCGATATGCGCCGAAACATGGTGCTGATGGAAGGGGAATTTCCCGGAGAAGAAGTCATGGTGGCCATGGACAATACCGAAGTCAACGGCAACCCTCTGGGAATGGCCTATGCGTCAAGGGGGGACTGGGCCGGTGAATTGCCGGTCAGCCTGATGGCCGATGGTGCTGAAGTCGACATCCTCTATTTTGTCGGTTGTTATGCTTCTTTTGACAAAAGGAACATCAAGGTAGCTACCAACTTTGTCAAACTCTGCGCCGCTGCGGGCATCCGGGTCGGAATCCTGGGTAAAGAGGAGAAATGTTGCGGTGAGCCAATGCGTAAACTGGGGAACGAATACTTGTACCAGTCCATGGCGGCCGAGAATATTGAGACCATCAAGGGCTATGGCGTCAAAAAAATCGTGACCGCCTGTCCGCACTGTTTTAATACCCTGAACAAGGACTACCGCGATCTTGGTCTTGATGTGGAAACCGAACATTACACAACCTTTTTGAACAGCCTGGTAGCGGAAGGCAGACTCAATATCAAGTCGGATGCCTTTGACTGTACTTATCATGATTCCTGCTACATCGGACGTTACAACGATATTTATCGTGAGCCAAGAGCTTTGCTTGCGGCAGCCGGAGGAACCGTCCGCGAGATGGATCGTTCCGAATCCGAGAGTTTCTGCTGTGGCGCCGGCGGCGGCCGGATCATGGCCGAAGAGAAAATGGGAAGCCGGATCAGTGAAAGCCGGGCAAAAATGGCTGCGGCAACCGGCTCAAGCACGCTGGTTTCCAACTGTCCGTTTTGCCTGACGATGTTTGAGGATGGCATCAAGGGGGCCGAGCTGGAAGGACAACTGGTCCCGCGAGATATCTCGGAAATCCTGCTTGAAAGGTTGTCAGCCTGAAGTCTGGGCCCTTAGTGTAAATAACCAAAGGAATTTTTGTCGCTATAAATTGGTAAAGAGGTACCGTAATGCAAATCTTGTTGTTGAAAGAAGTTATTCCCGCAGGAGGAAATCATGAACATTCATGAGTATCAAGCAAAAGCAATTTTGAGAGAGTTTGGCGTCCCGGTTCCTGACGGACACGTTTGTTACAACGGCGCCAGCGCCAGGGAATGGGCTAAACGCCTGGGAGACGGACCATGGGTGGTCAAGGCCCAGATCCATGCCGGTGGACGAGGCAAGGGGGGCGGCGTCAAGTTGGCCCGTACCGCCGATGAAGTACGCATGACAGCCAGGGAGATGCTTGGTATGATCCTGCGTACCCACCAGACCGGTCCTGAAGGCAAACTGGTTACCCGGGTTCTGGTGGAAAACGGCTGCAACATCGCCAGAGAACTGTACGTCAGCCTGGTGGTCGATCGTGGCACCTCCAAGGTAACCGTGATGGCCTCAACCGAAGGCGGCATGGACATCGAAGCTGTAGCCGCTTCGACACCGGAAAAGATTTTTACTGAAACCATTGAACCGCTGGTCGGCCTGACACCCTTCCAATGCCGCAAGATTGCCTTCAGCCTGGGGCTGAGTGGGAAGTTGGTCGGCAAAGCGGTATCGGTACTGCAGGGACTCTACAAAACCTTTATCGCCTGCGACTGTTCCATGCTTGAGATCAACCCGCTGGTTATAACAGCCGAGGAAAACCTGCTCTGCCTGGACGCCAAATTCGGTTTTGACGATAACGCTGTCTTCCGTCACCCCAAACTTGGCGACATGCGCGACTATGACGAAGAGGACCTCAACGAGATTGAGGCTTCCCAGCACGACCTGTCCTACGTATCCCTGACCGGCAACATCGGTTGCCTGGTCAACGGCGCAGGACTGGCCATGGCAACAATGGATATTATCAAACATTACAGCGGTGACCCGGCCAACTTTCTGGACGTGGGTGGCGGGGCAACCATCGAACGTGTCACCGAGGCATTCAAAATCATCCTCTCCGACAAAAACGTCAAAGGAATCCTGGTCAACATCTTTGGCGGCATTATGAAGTGCGACGTTATCGCCACCGGGGTTATCGAAGCAGCTAAACAGGTGTCACTGAACGTGCCGCTGGTTGTCCGTCTGGAAGGGACCAATGTTGAAAAAGGTAAACTGCTTCTGGCTGAAAGCGGCCTGAATATTGTTGCCGCCGACGGGATGGCCGACGCAGCCCAAAAAATCGTCCAGGCCGTGAAAGGAGCCAACTGATGAGCATTCTTATCAATAAAGACACCAAAGTAATTACTCAGGGAATCACCGGAGCCACCGGCCTGTTCCACGCTCAGGGCGCAAGAGAATACGGCACCCAGATGGTCGGCGGCGTAACACCCGGCAAGGGTGGCACAATTGTTGACGGGTTTCCGGTATTCGATACGGTAGTTGATGCCATACGCCAAACCGGAGCAACCGCCTCGGTCATATACGTTCCGCCTCCCTTTGCCGCTGACTCAATCATGGAAGCGGTGGATGCCGGTTTAGAACTGGTCTGCTGCATCACCGAAGGCATTCCGGTTCTGGATATGGTTAAAGTCAAAGAGTATATGAAGGGTAAAAAAACCCGTTTGGTAGGTCCTAACTGCCCCGGCGTGATCACCCCCGGCCAGTGCAAGATCGGCATCATGCCCGGTTATATCCATAAAGCGGGTAAGGTCGGAGTGGTTTCCCGTTCCGGCACCCTGACCTATGAAGCGGTCTGGCAGTTAACCTGTCTGGGGCTAGGTCAATCAACCTGCGTCGGCATCGGTGGCGATCCGGTAAACGGCACCAATCATCTTGATGTTCTGCGGATGTTCGAGGAGGACCCGGACACCGAAGCGGTGATCATGATCGGAGAGATCGGCGGTACTTCAGAGGAAGAGGGCGCATATTTTGTTAAAGAGTATATGAGCAAACCGGTGGCTGCATACATTGCCGGTGTCACCGCCCCTCCCGGCAAGCGGATGGGACACGCCGGAGCGATCATCTCCGGCGGTAAGGGTACCGCAGCAGAAAAAGTCGCAGTGCTGAAAGAGTGCGGCATCAGTGTAGCCGCCAGTCCAGCCGAGATGGCGCAGGCGCTGATCAGAATTTACAAGCCATAAGTTACAGAAAGTGTTTGACGAGCACATACTGCCATTTGTGCTCCTTTCGGGGCCGGGGGGAAGGACATCCCCCGGCTTATATTAATTGGTGATGAGAGTATTCTGTCAAGCAAGGAGTAATCATCATGCTCATAGTTGTCTGCATCAAACAGGTTCCTGATACTACCCAGGTCCAGATCGACCCGGTTACCAATACCCTGATTCGGGATGGGATACCGTTTATAGCCAATCCCTACGATACGCATGCGCTGGAAGAAGCCCTACGCCTGAAGGACCAATTCGGTATGCGAGTTGTTGCTATTTCAATGGGTCCGCCCAATGCCGAAGCGACTCTCAGGAAAGCCCTGGCGTTAGGTGCGGATGAAGCGATCCTGCTTTCCGATCGGGTTTTTGGCGGTGCCGATACTCTGGCTACCAGTAAAGTAATCTCCGCAGCCATCAAAAAGCTAAACGAACAGGAGGAAGTTGGATTGGTCCTGTGCGGTAAGCAGACAATTGATGGCGATACGGCCCAGGTAGGTCCCGGTATAGCAACGAGGAACGGTTACAGCCAGCTTACACTTGTGGACCGGGTGGATCAAGTTGATCTGGCCGGAAAAAAGATCCGGGTCAGAAGGAAACTGGAAGGCAGGCATGAGATTGTAGAATCACCGATGCCGGCCATGCTTACCGTTGTGCGGGAACTGAACCGGCCCCGCTATCCAACCGTTCCGCTCCGGCTTGAGTCGGAGGATCTGGAGGTAACGGTCTGGAACAACGAAGTTCTGAAGCTGGAGGTTAACTCAATTGGACTGAAGGGTTCTCCAACCTGGGTTAGCAGGATCTTCTCTCCCGAGCGGGAGATGGGGGAGATAGTCGGAGACGGTCTGCTTGACCCGAAGGGTACTTCCAGGCTTCTGATCGAAAAGTTATTGAGTAAGGATCTGCTGCCGGTATGAGATGCGGGATATATAGAAGGAGAAGACCATGACTGCAGAAAAGAAACCTGTCAAAAAACCTCGCGGCAAGGCCCGTCTCTTAGAAGGAAGATGTATTGCCTGCGGTGCCCGTTGTGAAAGCTCATGCCCCGTAGACATCATCAGCATGAATGACGCCGGTGAGCCGGTCATCAACAGCGAAAAATGCATTGGCTGCGTTAAATGCGTTAAGGTCTGTCCAACCCAGGCCATCGATATGTTCTTTACACCGGAAGAGCAGAAAATCCTGGATGAACTGATCAATACAGCCGACGTCGCTCTGGAGGAGGACGATCCGGAAGCAGCGGCTCTGGCTGCCAAACTCGCTGCTTACCGTAATGTCTGGGTCTTTATTGAACAGACCGAAGGTGAACCGGCCAGGGTGTCGTGGGAACTTCTTGGCAAAGGTCGGGAGTTGGCCGATTGTCTGGGAGTTGAGCTTGTTGCAGTTGTCTTCGGAGAAAATATTGAGACGCTCTGCCGTGAATCCTTCGTGTACGGCGCCGACAAGGCCTATCTGGTGGATGCCCCGGTCTTCAGATTTTACCGTACCGAGGCGTATCTGAAAGCGCTCTGTCAACTGATTGATGCCCATAAACCGGAAATAATTCTGATGGGCGCCACCGGTCTCGGACGTGATCTGGCAGGTGCCGTCGCCACCGTGGTCGGTACCGGACTTACCGCCGACTGCACCGGACTGGCAATTGATGACAAGCGCAACCTGATGCAGACCCGACCGGCCTTCGGCGGCAACATCATGGCCACCATTATGTGCGATAAATTCCGTCCCCAGATGGCCACCGTGCGCCCGCACGTCATGACACTCCCCGAACGCAGTGAAGGCGCAGATGGAGAGATAGTAAGGATAAACTGCCCGATTGATGAAAAGGATATCCTGACCAAGGTTCTTGAAGTCATCAACGATAAAAAAGGGAATGATGATGTGGATGTGGCCGGCGCCGAGTTTATCATCTCCGGTGGCCGCGGAATGATGGGCCCAGCCAGCTTTGCCATGCTCAAGGAACTGGCCGATGAACTGGGCGGCGTGGTCGGTGCTTCCAGAAGTGCTGTCGATGCAGGCTGGATGCCCCATGACCGGCAGGTCGGGCAGACCGGAAAAACTGTTCGTCCGAAAATTTACATCGCCTGCGGTATTTCCGGCGCCATTCAGCATCTTGTCGGCATGCAGGATTCAGATCTGATCATCGCCATCAACCGGGATAAGGAAGCGCCGATATTTGAAGTGGCACACTACGGAATTGTTGGAGATCTGTTCCAGGTGATCCCTGAACTTACCAGGGGGATACGGGAATTGAAGCAGCCGTAACTGATAACATTAAGTTTGCTATTTTATGAGGTATCAATCATGACACCAAATTTCATCATCTACTCATCATTACTTGCTTTCTCCCTGCTGTTCTTCTGCTGGAGTTGCTACAAAAGGTTTGCGCTGATCGCAGTCGGTCAGACGGAGAACCGCTTTGAAAATCTGGACCAGCGGCTCATGGGGGTCCTGACTTATGCTTTCGGTCAAAAACGGGTCATGGCCCGGCCGTTCGGTCTGAACCATGCCTTCATTTTCTGGGCCTTTCTGGTCCTGCTGCTTGCCAATGGCGAGTTCCTGCTTTCAGGACTTTTCCCCGCTGTGAACCTGGCGGTGCTACCGAAACCGATCCATCATCTACTGCTGTTTGGCTTTGACGCAGTATCGCTGATTGCACTGGCAGGCGTCATTATCGCAACCTGCCGGCGTCTCTTTTTTGCTCCGGAGTATATGGAAACCTCATACACCAGCGCAAAAAGTCCGGAGTCGTTTCTGATCCTGGGCAGCATTGCGGTTCTAATGCTGGCATACTTCGGCCTGCATGGCGTCATGATTACCATGGGCAAAGAATCGGCATCATACATGCCGGTATCCGGTCTGACCTCCTTATTACTGGCCCCTGTTCCGGCAGACAGCCTGCAATCGGTGGCGTCAATCTTCTGGTGGATCCATGCCGTCGTGCTGCTGCTTTTTATCAACTATCTGCCGCACAGCAAGCATATGCACATTCTGACCGCAATCCCGAACTGTTTCTTCAAAAGCCTGGAAAAGCCTAATACCCAGCCGAGAGAGGAATTTGTAAAGGGAGGCAGTTTTGGGGCCGGCAGTGTGGATCAGTTTGCCTGGAAGGATCTGCTGGACGGGTTTTCGTGTACCGAATGCGGTCGTTGTCAGAGCGTCTGCCCGGCGGTCATCACCGGTAAACCTTTGAACCCGCGCCAGGTTGTTCACGATATTAAGGTGAACCTGCTGAACGGCAACTTTGACCAGAATAGCTACGTTCCCGGCCAGCCTCTGTTTGGTACAGGGGAGGGGAGCGTTTCGGAGGATGCCATCTGGTCCTGTACCACCTGCGGAGCCTGTATGGCGGCCTGTCCGGTCCTGATCGAGCAGATGCCGAAGGTCATCAAGATGAGAAGGCATCTGGTGCAGATGAAGTCAAGTTTCCCGGAAGAGTTGTTAAACCTGTTCGAAAATATGGAGGGTCGCTCCAACCCATGGGGAATTGCCCCTACCGATCGTACCAAATGGTATGCTACGCTTGACGTGAAGACGTTCGATGCCGAAAAAACCGAGTATCTGTTCTATGTAGGCTGTGCCGGTTCTTTTGATTCCCGCCAGAAACATGTGACCGTTGCCATGGCTAACATTCTGGATGCTGCCGGCATCTCCTGGGGAATCCTCGGCAAGGAAGAACTCTGTTGTGGCGACAGCTTGCGTCGCCTTGGCAACGAATTTGTTTTTGACAAGATAGCAAAGCAGAACGCGGCGCTGTTTACCGAGAAGCGGATTACCAAAGTCATTACCCAGTGCCCACACTGTTTCACGACACTTAAAAATGATTACCGGCAGTATGGCCTGGAACTGGAAGTGATACACCACAGTGAATTGATCGACTCTCTTATAACCACCGGCAAGCTGAAACTTAATCACCAAATCACCGAGTTGGGCAAAATAGTCTATCATGATTCGTGCTATCTGGGACGGCACAATGACGTGTACGATGCTCCTAGAAATGTGATAGCTGCTGCAACCGGCAGCGCGCCGGCAGAATTTGAGCGCAATCGTGATAATTCCTTCTGCTGCGGAGCAGGTGGCGGTCGGATGTGGATGGAAGAACAACAGGGGACCAGGATCAACCTGAACCGGATTGAAGAGGCGCTTGCCGACAAGCCGGATACGCTCTGTGTCAGTTGCCCATACTGTTTGACCATGTTCGTCGACGGTATCAAAGACCTGCAGGCCGACCGGATTCAGGTAAAGGATATTGCCGAGGTGGTGGCCGAGGGACTCAGGCGGGTGAATTAGCAACCAGGAGGTTTGTTCGTATGCCGAAACAATTTCGCTATTTTCTTCGTGTTAGATACGCTGAATGCGATGCCCAGAAGGTGGTTTTTAACAGCCGCTATGGTGATTATGTAGATCTGGCAACCGTTGAGTTTTTTCGGGCACTGGGTTTCGGGTGCGGTTGCGGCGGTGGGCTGGATTACCAGGTGGTAAAGCAGACAGTGGAATGGAAAGCGCCGGCCCGCTTTGATCAGGTACTCGAACTTTCGGTGTCTGCAAAACATCTGGGTAACACCTCCTTCACTCTTGCCACGGAAATGCACATTGCTGGAGCCGAGAAGGTCGTTGTTGCGGCTGAAACGGTCTATGTCCTTATCAATGAGCATACGATGGAGAAAATCGCGTTGCCCACCAATTTGCGGGTTGTTCTGGAAAATGGTGCACCTGATATAATTACGGATCACGCCGGTTATCTTGGGCGTTAGCCCAGTAAATAATGGGAAAATAATCCTGAATAAGTATTTAACCGCCGATGAACGCCGAAAAGCTAAATTTTGTAAGTCTTTTTGACTTAATCATAAAGAAGAGTCAATCTGCATGCATATATTTAGGTTTTATCGGCGCTCATCGGCGTGTTCGGCGGTTCAGCTGCAATTAATTGGTTGATTCAATTTCATGACAAAAAGTTTTTTTTCAACGTATGGCAAGGAAATTAAACGATGATATATCGTGCTTGACTATAAATAGGTAATGAAGTACTATATTACATATATTTTGTGGTGACTGAGCCTGATCAGCTGAAAACAAGAGGGAGAACTGTTACGTCCGAAGTATATATCTGTGATGCGATTCGCACTCCGATCTGCAGCTATGGTGGCTGTTTGTCAGGTATTAGAACCGATGATCTGGCGGAGCTCCCCATCAAGGCTCTCATTGAGAGAAATGTGTCCGTCGATTGGGAAAAAGTTGATGATGTCATGTATGGTTGCGCCAACCAGGCGGGCGAGGACAACCGAAATGTAGCCCGGATGTCCGCGTTGCTGGCCGGACTTCCTGAATGTGTAGGGCAGGGCATAGCGCTGATTATTGAACGAGTCTGATTTGAACCGATATTGATTTATCAAAAAAACAGTTAATGGGAGGATGTATGTCGGAAAAACCGTATCGTTGGTCGATGAGTGTCATGGGCGAGCCCATGGTAAAGAGTGAGTTTGAAGCGATTCAGCCGGGAGATGGCGAGGTCGTGGTTGAAGTGGCCGGTTGCGGCGTCTGCCATACCGATCTGGGCTATTTTTATGATGGCGTGCGCTTTAATCATCCACTGCCCTTGACGCTCGGCCATGAAATCAGCGGCCGGGTAGTTACGGCAGGCGCCGGCGCGGAGGCCTGGCAGGGCAAGGCGGTGCTGATACCGGCGGTCATGCCGTGCGGCGTATGCGATCTTTGCCTTTCCGGACACGGTACGATCTGCCGCAAGCAGCAGATGCCCGGCAACGACATTCAGGGCGGCTTTGCCTCCCATATTGTGGTTCCCGCCCGTGGCATCTGTCCCGTGGATGAGTCGAAACTCAAGGCTGCGGGTCTTGAACTGGCTGACATATCGGTTGTCGCCGATGCAGTCACAACCCCCTATCAGGCGGCGGTGCAGGCTGAAGTTGAACCGGGCGATCTGGCGATTGTTATCGGAATCGGCGGTGTTGGCGGGTATGCGGTTCAAATTGCCCATGCCATGGGTGCTACGGTGGTGGCTATTGATGTAGATCAGGCCAAGCTGGACAATATGGCTAACTATGGCGCCGCTCTTACGATCAATGCCAGAGAAGTACAGGGGCGCGATATTAAGAAAGCTATTAATGCCTTTGTCAAGGAAAAGGGTCTTCGTGAAACCTGCTGGAAGATATTCGAGTGTTCAGGAAGTTCAGTTGGTCAGGAAACCGCTTTTGGCCTGCTGACCTACGGCGCAACGTTGTCGGTGGTAGGCTTTACCATGGACAAGCTCGAACTGCGACTTTCGAATCTGATGGCTTTCCATGCCAGGGCTCTTGGCAACTGGGGCTGTCTGACCGAACTATATCCGGCTGCGCTCGACCTGGTGTTGGACGGTAAAATAGCGCTGGCCCCTTTCATCGAAAAACATCCTCTGAATGACATCAATCAGATCTTTACCACTGCACATGAACACAAGCTTACCAGGCGTGCAATCCTGGTTCCTTAACTTGCAAAGGAGAAACGACAATGAGTGAATCACCTCTCAAAGTATCACTGGAGCGCGACGGCAAATTGCTTCGTCTTACTCTGGCCCGCCCCAAGGCCAACATCGTTGATGCAGCCATGATTGCCGCATTGCGGGTGGCTCTTACCGAGCAGCTTCCTCAGGCAAAGCTCAGGGGAGTGCTGTTGGCCGCGGAAGGTCCTCACTTCAGCTTCGGCGCGAGTGTTGAGGAACACCTGCCCGGATCTTTTGCCCAGATGCTCCAGGCGCTGCATGCACTGGTCATGCAGTTGGTGGAGAGCCCCGTGCCGGTATTGGTAGCAGTCCGTGGTCAATGTTTGGGTGGCGGTCTTGAAGTGGCGCTATCCGGTCATTTGATCTTCGCAACTCCCGGCGCAATGCTGGGGCAGCCGGAGATAAAGCTGGGTATATTCGCACCGGCCGCTTCCTGTCTGTTGCCGGAGCGGATCGGCCAGGCTCAGGCCGACGATCTG
Organism: Geobacterales bacterium; assembly: GCA_038318485.1. Classification (GTDB taxonomy): domain Bacteria; phylum Desulfobacterota; class Desulfuromonadia; order Geobacterales; family Pseudopelobacteraceae; genus JACRCG01. Next base: position 20,787 of record JBBQCH010000011.1, on the reverse strand, counting down.
CTGTTTTCAGGGCGAAGCATCACTGCCGAAGAGGCGCTGCGCATCGGTCTGCTCACCGCTGTGACTGAAGACCCGGACCAGGCGGCGCTTGACTACTTCGACCAGCATCTGGCTTCGCACAGTGCGAGTGCCATTCGGTTTGCGGTTCGTGCTTCACGGGGTGAATTGATGCAGCGGGTGGCAACGAAGATCGCAGCCGTAGAAAAGATGTACGTGGAAGAGCTGATGGCAACCCATGATGCCGTAGAAGGACTGACCGCCTTTATTGACAAGCGCCCTGCCGAGTGGCAGGACCGTTGAAATTGGACCATAACGCAACTCAACCCAACGCAGGACTAAAAAGGAGGATTACATGGAATTAACAGGTAAAAATGCAATTGTCACCGGTGCGAGTCTCGGAATAGGCAGCGCAATCGCGCTTGATCTGGCGAAAAACGGCGCCAACGTTGCCATCAACTATCGCAAGCACAGCGAAGAAGCCAATGCCATCTGTGCCGAAATCCAGAAGATGGGTCGGCGCGCCATTGCAATTCAGGCCGATGTAGCAAGCTTCAAAGATGCTCAGACGATGGTTGACAAAGTTGTTGCTGAATTCGGCAGCGTCGACATTCTGGTCAACAACGCCGGTGTGAACCGTGACTCGGTTATCTGGAAGATGACTGAAGAGCAGTGGGACGATTGCCTCGCCATCAACCTGAAAGGGTACTTCAACTACATTCGTGCGGTTGCCCCGCTGCTCAAGGAGCAGGGGAGCGGCAAGATCGTCAACGTTACCTCTATCAACGGTATGCGCGGCAAATTCGGCCAGGCAAACTATTCTGCTGCAAAAGCCGGTATCATCGGCCTGACTAAAACTATTGCCCGTGAACTTGCAAAATCAAATGTCAACTGCAACGCCATCGCCCCCGGTCTGATCGAGACCGAAATGATGGCTGCCCTGCCGGAAGATGTAAAACAGAAATCACTGGCCGATATCGTCCTAGGCCGTATGGGTCAGCCGGAAGAAGTAGCCTGGTTGGTAACCTTCCTCTGCTCCGAAAAATCGCGCCACATTACCGGTGAATGCATCAAAGTAGACGGCGGACAATACATCTAACAAAATACCAAATTTCATAAAGCTATGGAGGTTCCAATGCGTGAAGCGGTAATTATCGATGCGGTAAGAACACCGGTAGGAAAATTTTGCGGTGCGTTGAAAGGTGTCCGTTCTGATGATCTGGCGGCACTTTGCATTTCCGAGTTGGTCAAACGCAACAATCTCGATCCGAGCCTGGTCGAGGACGTCATACTCGGCTGCACAAATGGTGCCGGCGAAGACAATCGTAACGTCGGTCGCATGGCAGCGCTGCTGGCTGGTCTGCCGTATTCCGTTGCCGGCCAGACGATTAACCGTCTCTGCGCCTCGGGTCTGAATGCCGTGAACAGCGCCGCTCAAGCTATCAAGGTTGGCGAGGGCGATGTGTTCATCGCCGGCGGCACCGAGTCCATGACTCGCGCTCCTTTTGTCATGGCCAAATCCGAGTCGGCATTCTCCCGTGACATCAAAGTCTTTGACACGGTAATCGGCTGGCGTTTTACCAATCCGAAGATGACCGAAGCATATGCCAAGGAAGGCATGGGCGAAACCGCTGAGAACGTTGCCGTACGGTATGGCCTCACTCGTCTGGAGCAGGACGAATTCGCCCTGGCGACCCAGCACAAGTGGGCAGCTGCCGATGCCGCCGGTAAGTTCAAGGACGAAATTGTTCCGGTTATACTGCCCCAGAAAAAAGGTGATCCGATTATTGTTTCCCGTGACGAATTCCCTCGTGGCTACGACATTACCATGGAACAACTGGCCAAATTGCCTCCCGCATTCAGAAAAGACGGCACCGTGACAGCCGGCAACTCCAGCGGTATTAACGACGGCGCAGCTGCCGTGCTCCTGATGGAGGCAGAGACCGCCAAGCGTCTGGGGTACAAGCCGCTTGTAAGGGTTGTGGCCAGTGCGGTTGCCGGCTGTGATCCATCCTACATGGGACTCGGTCCCATCCCTGCGGTCCAGAAGGTTCTTGCCCGGGCCGGTCTGAAGATTGGAGATATCGATCTCTTCGAGCTGAACGAAGCATTCGCCGCGCAGTCCATTCCCTGTATTCGCGAGCTTGGAATAGACCCGGCGCGAGTAAATGTCAACGGTGGTTCAATCGCCATCGGCCATCCTCTCGGCTCTACCGGTGCTCGCATCACGGCAACGCTGGTTCATGAGATGAAACGCCGCGGTTCACGCTATGGCATCGTTTCGTTGTGCATCGGCGTTGGTCAGGGCATTGCGACGATCTACGAACTGGTGTAGATGATACAGCGTGAGATGGCAACGGTTGATGCCGTCTCACGCTTTTTTTCGCCAGCTTATCGTGACTTCTTACAAAGGGATGGGCATTGAACAGTAATCCGTCAAAGATCATAGACGTCCATATGCACTGTTTTACCGGGCGGAATCATGCGGAAACCGTTGTACGCGATATAAGCAAACTGCGTAGTCAAGGTGTCCGGCATCTGGTTGTCGTGGGGTTGATAAATACGCTGCTGGATTCCGAAGCCATGTGGGATCTGATTCCTGATTACATCGACAATCAGGGTGACCCTGGCTTTAATGAAGTTGAAGACTTGCTGGAATTGAGCGGATTTTCAGATCGGGTGATCGTGCCGCTGGTTGATACACGTCACTTGTGGGGTGATGTTGACTATATCCTTGATGGACATATTGGAAATGGTTTTAAAGGCATCAAGGGTATTTACCTGCCGGATAATGAAAATGATATCGGTGTCAGAAGCGTACCTGATACCTTTGGTATAAGTCTCGAGCAGTATCGCCGGCGGGAATGGGTGATATTTTCATTTGCCCAAACAGGTGATCTGCCGCTGTTGTATCATATGGACGCCCGGCGCTACGGCGATGAGATGATGGCGCTGTTGGAAGACTTTCCCCAGTTGCGAGTCAATTTTGCGCATCTGGGAATTGGTCGCAAGGCCTTTGGCAAGATTCTTGACCGCTATCCCAACGTTTATACCGATATTGCCGGCATGATTTCATACATTCGCTCTGATCCGGAGAGCTACCGCGACTTTATTATGCACTATCCGGATCGCGTCTGTTTCGGTTCCGATTCTTTTCTGTATCAGGCCGAAACGGTTCTTGATTATATCAAAGTAGTGAAATTGTTGAAACTGCCGGAAGAAATAGAAAAGCAGGTTTTCTGGGGCAATCCAGTCAGCTTTCTGGGAAATGCCCTCCATGAAAGCACCTGGAAAGTTTCCGAGTCCTGAGAAGCGGGTGAACAATTGAGGGTAAGCACTATGAATAAAACAAAGTCAGACTACAATATCCAGATCGTCGGATATGCTCTCGACATTCTGGAACAGTTCCATGATGCTGATACGGAACTGGGACTTACGGAACTGTGCCGACGTCTCAAACTGCAAAAAAACAGAGTATTCAGGCTGCTTGCTACTCTGGAATCCCAAAATTTTATCGAGCAGGACAAAGTAACATCCACTTATCGACTTGGCATGAAAAATCTAAGATTGAGGCAAGAGTTTGTCAAACAGGGCGGACTCACGCAGCACGCACGACCAGTCTTGGAAACTCTTACCAGAAAAAGTAAAGAAACATCATACGTTGCAATTATGAAGGATTACCATCTCATTTATCTTGATGCAATTGAGTCAGCACTTCCATTAAGGGTGGTTGCCAGTGTAGGTAAGATGCTGCCCTTCCATTGCATGTCAGCCGGCAAGGTGCTCGCTGCAGGACTGAGTGATAAAAGCCTGCTTGAGTATTGTCGATACGGAGACCTGAAAAAGTATACCTCAAACACGATTGATGATCCAAAAGAGCTGACCGCTCATCTTCGCAGCGTCGCTGAGATGGGCTATGCCGTTGGAAATGAAGAATTTGAAATTGGCGCTAAATGTGTTGGGATGCCGATCCGGGACTATACAAAAAATATCATTGGTGCTGTCAGCGTGTCAGGCCCGTCAAACCGTTTTACAGCCAGACACATTGCAAATGAGCTGATACCGGCAGTCAGGGACGCTACCGAAGAACTTTCCTTCAAACTTGGGTACGCTTGAACCTACTGACTCGGTACAGGTTTTTAAACTAATATACCCGTTGAATCTAATTTTAATTCGGATCTTCAGTTAAGTTCCTTAATTCCACTCTCCTCATGTTTGCAACCTGCTCCTGTTGTTACTGAATTGCCAATGTCCAGAGACATGTTATTACAATTCCATATCAAAGCGCTATATTTGTTGGTTCGTCTTCAACTCCTCAACGTACTCTTTGTATGCCTTCTTCGCCTCAGTCCTCACCGCCCCGATATAATCTTTGATCTGTAATCGGAATTACTCTTATGTTATCCCCGCAGCACAGAATGAATCAGAATCACTTGTAGAGAATCCTAGTTAATTTTTGCGTGATTTTTGTTTCTGTTGTTGAAACTCTTCTGATGTTGTTTATAATATGAAGTGAATTACATTAATTTTATCAGGGGGTTGTTATGATCTTGTACATAATACGACATGCTGCAGCGGTAGAAGGAAGTGACACTCTTCAGGATGAATGGCGTTATCTGACTGAAAAAGGTCGTTTAACGGCGGAGAAAATGAGTTCGTCAATCGCCAAAATTGGTCCCAAACCGCGTCTGACCATCAGCAGTCCCCTGACCAGATCCATTCAAACTGCCGAAATTATGGCGGCCAATGCCTGTCGCAAAAATGTGGTGGTCACAAGCTCTCTTTTGCTGCCGGGAGCTGACGTCGGACAATTGATAGCACATATCAAGACCTGTGGTGATGCCAAGCGGGTCATGCTGGTTGGTCACGAGCCTCAGCTTGGATTGTTGGTAGCCAGGTTGTCCGGTCGTGAGGACAAGGCGATTACGCTGAAAAAAGGAGCCTGTGTCGCTTTTGAGTTTAATCCGGGAAAGGACTATAAACCGGCTGTTTTCAACTGGTATCTTGAACCAGGCAAGAAGCAGAAGAGGATCATGTCCATCAATAAAGCCTTTTCTCAAGCGTAGTCACTGCAAATGTCACCAGAACCGGTACGATTATGGCCTGATTCGGCAACCATCCTGGAACGATCCAAGGGGGTACTCTTTGCCCAATGGGCAGAATTGCTCCGATTGAGGCGCGCTGTTCTGAAAACATCCGATCCGGATGATATTCATGACTTGCGGGTTGCATCGCGACGCTTCAGGGCAGCTTTGGAACTGTTTGCTCCTGTTTCATCATCAATTCCAATAAGTAAGCTTAAAAAATGTGTTCGTAGGCTGACTCGCAACTTGGGCGGATTACGGAATATCGATGAGGCTCTTCTTTTCTTTCAGTCGCGAACCCGCTCTGACATTTCTGGTAACGCCCGCTTTTACAACGCACTTTCTGATATGCGCCCCAAAGAGATGAAACTTATCAATAAAGCCTTGCGGGCCTTTGACCATACTAAACTCGACCGAAAAGTGCTTGAAATGGTTGCGGAATTCAATTGGGATGGAACTGCCGACGGGAAAATCATATCACTTCCGGCTTACTTATCGGATGTATCTATCAGACTGTATCAGCCGATACACCAACTGTTTGCTGTTTCGTCCGCACCTGAACAGAGAGGGTCGCGCCATTCGCTTCGTATTGCTATCAAAAAATGGCGCTATTTTTTTGAACTGGTGGCTCATGTATTAGATCGTGATTACAGCGGTATTCTTGACATGCTGAAAGAGTACCAGTCGCTTTTAGGACGTATGATTGATGTTGCGGTGTTTGAGGTTATTCTCGCTGAAATAAAGCTGGCTCAGGATGAACGACAGTATTTTGAAAATATTCTCCAGTCAGAGGATGCCATCTTGCTGAAAAGCTTTAGAGAACTGGTCGAGTTGAAACCGCTGGAATATACTTTCCTGATCTAAGATGTGGGTTATTTATGCATGCCGATCCACAAAGGAGGACTTTAAGGAAACGGTACAAGTGGTAAAAGCAGAAAGTGTTAATAAAGTAATTAACATTCATTCTACCTGGATAAACTTTGTACTTGACAATGCTTAACTACTGTGACAGGCAATTAAACACTCAAAGAACGCGATAGTATTTTTTTATTCGTCAGTCGATAAAATAACGTCCGCATGATCTCTGCTGGTATCTGTATGAAACAGCATCAGGAGGCAATATGAATACTTTGATTCTTGGACTGTCGCTCTATCTGTTCACCATCTCCACGGCATCGGCTTTTCAGCCAGATGTCATTGGCCACATCCAAAAGCTAAATGGTACAGCATCCATCCTGCGAGACAACAACACAGTTGAGCTTGTCAAGGGAGCAGTTGTATACCGCGGAGACATGATCCGGACCGCTAAAACCGGCTCTGTCGGCATTGTCATGACTGATGACTCGACGCTTTCCCTCGGCCCCAACAGCGAAATAGCTCTCAAGGATTATCTCTTCAACCCCAAGGAGGGAAAATTCGCCTTCGTGACTCGGATTACCAAAGGAACTTTTGGTTATCTTTCCGGCATTATCGGCAAGCTCTCCCCCGACTCCATAAGATTGGAAATTCCAGATGCCACCATTGCTGTTCGTGGCACAAAACTACTTATCGAAGTTAAGGAATAGGGCGGAAATAACCCGTTATTAACGAGGAGTTTCCTATGAAGTGCTTTGTATCAACCCTGCTCTGGATGTTCATTCTGCTCGCTACCGGATGCTCTTCACACCACACGGTAATATTGCTTCCAGACTTGGACGGACACCTGGGTAAGGCAGAGGTTATAACGACCGGGGGGAATCAGCTTCTGGATAAGGCGCAGGGAATGACCACCGTCTCCGGCCCTTCGTCAGCACCCTCTCCGGCCACCGTGGCTTCAACGGAATTCATTGCTGCCACTTTTGCTGAAGTAATGGCAATTGAACCACCACCAGCCGAAAAGCTAATTCTCTACTTCCGCACCAACACAACTGAGCTGATTCCAAAATCCCGGGCAGACATCGACTCCATCTTGAGCTCTATCAAGCGTCGTGGAGCCATCAGTATCAGCATCAGTGGATACACTGATTCAACCGGTTCGTCTAAACTGAATGACGATCTTGCACATGATCGGGCTCAGGTTGTTTGTGATCTGCTCACTCAACAGGGTGTCGATGCTAAACTTTTGAACGTTTCTTCCCACGGCAAGGGTAACCAGCTTGTCCCGACAGCCGACGGAGTTGCCGAACCACGAAACAGGCGCGTCGAGGTTATCGTACGCTAGCTGAATACATCTAATGTCAGAGACTCCAACACGCAAATCCCCGCGACGTCTGATCCCCCTCTGGGAAGGTCGTTCACTGTTGATTACTACAGGGCTGCTTCTGACACTCTGTATTGCCCTGCTGCTTATTTACCCGCCACTATTTATCGAAAAGACAGAACTCCACCTCTACGACACCATGCTCTCCGATCGCAAGGCCACTCCAAAAACGAATGTACCGGTTATGGTCGGAATTGATGATGCCAGCCTCAAAGCCTACGGACAGTGGCCCTGGCCCCGCTATCGGTTGGCACGGTTGGTGGAACAGCTTAGAAAGCTGGGAGCGGACGTTATCGCTCTTGATTTTCTCATGCCAGAGCCGGATCGCACCTCGCCCGAAGTAATCATGGCGGAACGAGGCCGAGACCTCGGTAAGTTGGCCGTTACCGTCAGATCTGTCCAGCGGGACTCAAATTCACAGAGACTTGCTGATACCATGGTAAAGGGTAATACAATCCTTGGTTATTATGCTAACTTTTTCGGTGCTGAAATGAATGAAAAAACAGCGCTTCCTGTCCTCCCCAGAGGCACGGTTATTGTCAGCACCACGGTGAGTGACGAGGCATGGCTCCGAGCAACAGGTCTGATCCAGAGCTTGCCGGTGCTTACGACTGCGGCAAGCGCTGAAGGTTTTACCAACGCTCAGCATGACGTTGATGGCGTGCTCCGCAGAGTTCCCCTGCTACTGCGATACCACGGGCAGTACTCGCCATCACTCGCCCTTGGTGCCGTCCTTCTTGCTTCACCGGAACGGAGTATCCGGATTGTTAATGATGGACCCGAAACAGTGCTGCTTTGGAGTAATCGCCACATTCCTATAGATCGCCATGGGAATCTCATGATTGATTTCTACGGCGGAGGAAAGTCCATCCGCTATCTCTCAGCTAAAGATGTTTTAAATGGCACTGTTACTGCTGAGAGCCTGCGGGGTAAAATTGTCGTGGTGGGAGCCTGGGCAAGAGGTCTTGGGGATATTCATCAGGTTCCTGTTGGCCATTCACTTAACGGGCTTGAGGTACATGCAACGGTTATCGACAACCTTCTGTCAGGGACATATATCTCTCTTCCCAAATGGACAAAGGGTGCTGAACTTTTCGCCGTACTTTTACTGGGAATCGTGAGCACATTGTTGCTTAGTCAGTCGGGATTTATCCTGTCACTGCTGACTGTTGTAGTAGGCAGCGGTGTGAGCTATCTGGGTGGAAGAGAACTACTGATTTCCACTGGTATGTTCGTATCTCCGCTGCTGCCGATGGTAACGCCGATTATTGTCGTGACTGTCTTAAGTCTGCTGAAATATGGTATCGAAGCACGTAAAGTTCTACAGCGCAATAACGACCTGATGGAGGCGCAGGACGCAATAATAATCAGCCTGTCGGCTCTCACTGAGGCACGAGATAAAGAAACCGGGGGACACATTCTGAGAACCCGAAACTATGTGGAGACCCTTGCGCGGCAACTTGTTACACTTCCCAATTTTTGCGAGTTGGATGATGCCAGCATTGACCTATTGACAAAATCGGCACCGCTCCACGACATCGGAAAAGTTGGAATTCCAGACCACATTCTCCAAAAAGCAGGCCCACTTACCGAGGAAGAGTTCGCAATAATTAAGACTCATACGCTTATTGGTGCCAAGGCTCTTACTAGGGCCATCGACGGAACTGCTCATCCTGAGGGCCTTGATTTTCTTCACTATGCCCGACAGATGATAGAATCGCATCATGAAAGATGGGATGGCAACGGTTATCCATACGGCTTGTGCGGCGCTGACATACCGCTAGCGGGACGACTTATGGCTCTGGCGGACGTTTATGATGCTCTTGTTAGCAAACGAATCTACAAACAAATTTATTCCCACGCAGAAGCTAAAGATATCATCATGAAAGAAACCGGCTATCAATTTGATCCTGAAGTGGTTGCCGCTTTTGTGGCAAAAAGCGATGAATTCATCAGTATCTCCAAAATGTTTGCTGATGAGAATTTTTCTGACCAATTCAGCCTGTAACCTGTCAGGTGAATGTCAAACTTCGTCTGTCTGTCTGATGTCAAGATTCATTCGTAGCGGCGTCGCGTAAAATAACCTGGGCAAATGGAGCGCTGTGAGGCAACGGCGGTTCTCTAAGCACATACAATTTTCGGGCTGTTCTTCAACACTTCTCCCAATTGCTGGGCGTGCTATTGTCAAAGACATCACCTGCAACAAGCAGCGCATCGACGCGTTCGGCTTTGATGCAGCCGAACAACCAGTCAAGAAATTGTTCAGACTCTTCGTACGTTTGCGGCCATACAAAAAGGGCCGGATCGATGATCCGGCCCTTTTTATATTTTGGTGGGCGCTGCGGGTTTCGAACCTGCGACCCCTGCCGTGTGAATGTAATATTTAGGAGCGGTTAAATATGTTTTTAAATGGTTTAGAAACACATAACTAACCAAAATAAAAGATATAAAATCAAATATATCATTTTATGAACATAGCATATTAGATCATATAAAACCTTCTGGGGTTTAAATAATGGCACAGCAGTGAGATTATAAAAATAAAAAAATCGAACACTACCAGAGAAAATTTTATCCAGATTTCGTGATGTATGAGGTTCTGTAACTTGCCTTCCTCGATTAATCTCACCAGATTTGATATGTCTGCTCCGTAGTTTATCTCTCGCTCAGGTTCTTGTGTTGATGGAGCCATTTTGAGAATCCAAAGAACATGTAAAAATAAGCCATCCTCTCTTCATGTCTTGCCGGTTTCTGGGATTTCTGTTTTTTGACAGACACAGACTCCTTCCGTAAAAAGAATCTTCGCTCTGAGCGCTTCAAGGCTGCAACCCCTCCCCAGCCCATTCATCGCCATGATCAAGTTGTCCATGGGCCCCGTGTAGGCGTTGGTGGCCGGATAATCGAAGTGGGTCGTGATCTCAGATATCCAGCTGTTGACTACGCGAGTTAATGGATGGATGGCACCCTAGATTTCTGGGGCTAAACTTGCTTCCCCACACTCTGAACCGGCTTATGGCTTCCTGGTCTGTCATGGCGTCATAGATCGCATGAAAATCTTCCTTGGCCGTGTATGCAGACCCCAGAGCCGGATAGTTCGTCGTCCATGACTCCAGTTCGATAAGCTCGAGCCACTTCAAGTTTGATTCTAGTTTCAAGAGGATGAACCTTTGCGATGGTACGCCATTGGACTACAGCCGAAAGGGGTTACGCCAGTTGCGTACCCGCAACGGGCTGGTGTTCCAGAACCCCGATACCCAGCTCTTTTCAACCAGTATTCGCGAGGATGTCTATTTCGGGGCCGATGAACCTTGGTCCCGATCATAAAATATTTCGCGAATGAGTCGAGGTGTGGATCGGCTTCGGGGTTGACCCAGCATCGGCGCCATGTTTGACCCATCCGCCATTCATAAATAACTGATTTCAATGTCGGGTGGGTCAAGATTGGGCGCCGATTTAGGCTATGGGTGGGTCGTTTTTGCATGCCGATCCACAGTTATGGTGTTGCTGACTAGAAAGCTTCAACGTATACACCCCATAATTCACCCCGTTCTCGATCCGGTGGTATTCAGGGTTAAAAAGAAATGCCGCCCGCATCGCGTCGAAGCTGTAACCTCTTGTAAACGGGCCACCTTCTTGGTCTCTATCCCAAATAACCTCTATTAAGTTGTTCAAGGGCTCTGTGTAAGCGTTCGTGACCGGATGTTCGAAGTAGGCCATGATCTCCGGCATCCAGTTTTCGAATGCCCGGATAAGAGGATAGAAGGCATCCTTGATCTCCGGTGCGAGGCTTGCCTCCCAGATCCGGAATCGACCATGAGCGCCGTTGACCTCCAGGGAGTCATAGACCGCGAAAATGTCCTCCTTGGCCAGGTAGGCAGCTCCGAGCACCGGGTATTTCTTTGTCCAGGTCTCCATGGCAATCCGATCGTGGCCTTGCAGGTTGTCTTCTCGCTTCAAGAGGATGGAGCGGTCGTGCATCAAGCCTCGGCGTTGCTTGTCTGTCAATCCGGTTCTGATGCTCTTCCGGACCGCTTCCAGGCAATCGTTGGCAATTCTGACAACGTGAAACTTATCGATCACGATGGTTGCCTGGGGCATGACCACTCTGACAGCATCCTTGTACGGCTCCCACATATCCATGGCCACGCACTTCACCAACTTTTTACCCGGGAGCCGGTTCAGGTAGTTGATGACGGTCGTCTTGTTGCGGTCACGAAGTACGTTGACTACCGTATTGCTCTCGATATTGGAGACGACGCAACGGGGCTTCTTGATGATGTAAATATTGTCGATCCCCATCCACAGTGGTGTCTCGAACCGGACGGTACGTTCAAGCTCGTTGATGTAATCATTGAAGACATTCTTGACGGTGTTTTCAGTGACGCCCACTTCATCGGCAATGTGGGCAAAAGGGCGCTTGACCGACTGTTCGCCCATCCACTTCACCAGACGCGAGGTCATGAGACGCTTGTCGTCAACCTCGGGGAGTCTTTCGTAGAAGGTCTTGTTGCAGGAACGGCACTGGAAGCGCCTGGTATCGACATAGATACCTACTCGCTTACCGTGCATGGGCAGGTCGCGGATAATCTGCTCGTTGCGGCCAAAGCCTACAAGATTGTCACTGTCGCAGTTCTGGCATTTTGAGGGATGGTTCCTGACTTCAGCATCGATGTGGTAATCGTATTCATTCTCTTCGATGCCGGTGATGGTGTAGGCTGAGAGGTTGAGGATGTTTATAGGCATAGTTGCTCGAATTCTAACTGTTATCTGAGGCGTTAACCCGTAGCCAGACAGATGTTCCTCCACCCGCTACCAATATAAGCACGAGCACCCCCGCTAACATTGGGAACTGACCGTTCACAACTCCTCCCATACCCCAACCTCCCATAAATATCCAGAGAACACCTATAAATAAGCCAATATTTCTCAAGTCCATATAATTCTCCTCCTGCATGGTGATGTCCCTTATGTCTCATAAATGACTCATAAACGGTATCTCACTCTTTAACAAGGCGACATGTCTCAAATGTCCCAAATATGTCTCATTTCTTTCCAGCAAGAATGTAGTAGCTACCACGCTTTTCACCCAAACGGGCAAAAACACCTTTTTCTACAAGGTCGTCAAGGTCGCGGGCTGCTGTTTTGCGAATGCCGCCTGTGATCTCTTGGTATTCAGAATTGGTAATTCGTCCAGGCCCTTTGATATGGGCCACTGCTTTCAACTGCCTCTCGTTCAGGTTATATCCAGCCAATACCTCCGGTGTCAGCCAGTCCCGCCAAAGGGTTAGCGTCAGGCCCAGGTCCTCTGGACGCAGCGCACCGCGTTCCAGATGGGCGATCTCCTCAATCTTCTCCGTTTTGCCGTTTTCGTCTTCGATAACCACTTGGATCCGAATTTTCATCGCTGGCTCCTTTCTACCGCCACCTCCAGGTCTCGTCATTGGTTGAATACTGCTTGAGCCGGTGGTTGGCCGCTCGCCGTTCAAAACGGTCCAAGGTCAGCCATTCGTGCAACTCTTCAAGGTTCTCGACATGATCGCGAACAGCCTCCATATCATTGGCTTCAAGATCATCACGGATTTCCTCAAGCGCATCGCAAAGTTGTAACGGTACGGCATCCCGGCGTGACATGAAGGCCAAAGGGCCACCACACTCTTCCGGCGGTGCCTGCCGCTGTCCACCGATGCAGCGGGGATAAAGGTGGTGCTCTTCCAGAGCCAAACACGCTTCAACGCGCACTTCCAGTTGCCAGCAGTCGGTGAAGTTGTATTCATAGAGGAAGCGCTCGTTGATGCGGAAGTTGAAATCGATCAACCGAACTTGATAAGGATCGGTCGCGAAGCTGATGCCACCATCGTGGTAAACACCATAGTCTTGGCCATGGATATGAAACTGGTTCAAATGCTCATCACTCCAGCCGAAGACAATCTGCAGGGTGTCATGCAATTCGGCGATAGTGCTGTCGCTACGCACCAAGAGCCGGCGCCAGATCATCGGACTGATGTGACGAATCCAGACGTGGAGCCGGTATACTTTGTGGTTTGTCATCATTGTCCAAGTGTAGCAAGTGTAGCAAGTGGCCGGCAAAATTGTCAGTCAATTATTCCAGCCCCCGGTTTGTTCCACTCTCATAACAAGGCGAGTATAAGCCCAAAACCGCGAAATCTTTAACGGGGGGGACCACTGAAAACTGAATTTAAAGTGAGTAAGAATTTAGAGGCATATTTTCAGCCAGTGATTTTCAGTTGTTTTATGTGGCAGGGGTCCATTGATAGAGAGTTGGGATTGACACACCTAGATTTTCAGCGACTTGGGGGTGTAAGCACAAACCGCCGAAATTTCCGTCACCGTAAAAAAAGGGAAAAAAACCTTCCTGGGACACTATTCATTTACTTTAGCGGAAAACGTCATGAAGGGAAAATTGAGGCCTTTAAACCAGCTATCAGAACTGATCTATATTTCTTAGCGTAAGTATATACAAGCAGGAATAGAATAAAGCCGTAACGATGCGTTCTATCTCTTTTTGTACTTCGCCGTAAACAGCTGCTGCAATTTTTTTTTAAGCACAGCCAATTCATCCTCATCTGCGATGACTTGGACAGGGCGCATATCGCAGATTTGTTCGTTTACCAGAACAATCTCTTCTGAAAGCTTCAAGAAACGTTGGTGGTTGGATATCTCTTCCAGATACTTCTCCATCTCGGGGCCTAGCTTCACACTTTTTGCGTAGCTTTTGCCTTTGATCGTAGTGTTCCATAAATGCTGCGGTCCATGCCCCGGATGACCTTCCTGCGTACAAGCGCAATTTTTTTTACCACACTTGCGATATGTTACTGAAATTATCCCCCGCCTGAAATCCCCAATCTCTTGAAGCTGCTTATAAAGATTTTCTCGTTTCGCCTCTAAGTCAGTAATTGCAGTCATTTGATGGCCCTCCTCATTACCTGAATGCTTATACAGCATGCAGATAATGAGGCAAAAAAAGAGTTCTGTCAAGTAATCCTATTTTTTTGTCGCAGACCCAATCTGTCGGTAGTTGTTGACTATAAATACAAATGTATTTACAATGAGACTATATGAAATTCGAGTGGGATGAAGCCAAAAACACAATGAATATTGAGAAGCACGGCATTGACTTCAATGATGTGTGTGAATTATTCCATGGAGATAGGATAACAATTCCAGACACGAGAATGGATTACGGTGAGGATCGTTTTATCACTTTTGGACACCTTGCCGGCCGCCTGGTAGTTGTGATCTACACCCAGCGGCCTCCAAGGAACATAAGAATTATATCCGTAAGAAAGGCGAATGATCGTGAAAAAGAACGATTTGATAAAACAATCAAAGTCTGATTGGGCGAGGGTTGACGCTCAGACGGATCAGACTATTGATTATTCTGATATTCCAGAGATAGGTGATGATCTTTTTGCCAAGGCTACATTCGTGCCCGGGAAGCAACTCGTAACGATCAGACTTGATACCGATGTTGTAGAATGGTTGAAAAGGAGTGGGAAAGGGTATCAGACACGGACCAATAAGATTCTTCGAACTGTCATGGAGTCCCAGGGCAGAACTGAAAAAAAGAGAGCTGGGGCGTAGTAGCACAAAAATCGGTCGGCATGCCGCACTTATCCATTGATCTATCCCGCAGTACATGGCTCGGCTTAAAGGCAACAATTCTTTGCCTTTTCCTTAGCGTACAATCGTTCTTATGGCGCCTCAAACCCCATTATAAAGTGTGTAGCCAATAAATCAATCACCAATGTAATTTGGCCACTCATTGTTTGGCTATTTATCGTGGCTATTTTGTGACGTTATCAGAGAGTTGTAGTGGTAAATCGAAAGTCTATTGACACCTGATACGTTACAGGGTACATAGATAGAATGATAAAGTCATTTTCTCACAAAGGTCTTGAGCGTTATTACGAAACCGGAAACAAATCCGGCATACAGGCTCAATACGAGAAACGGATTCGGCTTATTTTGGGCCGCCTAAGTGCTTCCTCTGAACCAAAAGATATGAATCTTCCAGGATTGCGCTTGCATGCTCTCCAAGGCAACCTAAACGGATTCTGGGCAGTAGATGTAAGTGGCAACTGGAGAATTATTTTTAGATTTGAGGGTGTAAACGTATTTGATGTCGATTTGATCGACTACCATTGAAGGAGTGTCACATCATGGCCACCATGTTCAATCCACCACACCCAGGTGAAGTCATCAGGGAATTATGCCTGGAACCATTGGGCGTTACCGTAACTGAAGCAGCCAAGGCATTAGGAGTATCCAGAAAAGCATTATCCGAGCTTTTGAATGGTCATTCCCGGGTCAGCCCAGAAATGGCAGTGCGGCTTTCCATAGCATTGGACACTTCTGCTGAAAGCTGGTTGATCCAGCAAGCTCAATATGACCTCTGGCAGGCGGAGCAAAACAGGGGCAACTTACATGTGACACTTTTGAAGGCTGCTTAACCCGGTTATTGTTCCATTGCGACTTAAACCCCAAAGTAAGGTGAAAAATATTCTTTGTTTAGTTCTGTCTTTCCCCACCTTCACGCTTTTAGTAGGGTAATGCGACCCAATTCCCTTTGTTTAATGAGGGGCGTAGCATTCACGACACTTTTCCACCATATCCTTTAAACATCATTGCAACTTCGTTTTTAACCTTATCCCGAAGATTTTCCGGTTCAAGTACCCGCGCCTCTACTCCGAATGACAGTACCCACTTTTGTACGTCATACCAGCCGGATGTTTTCATCCAGAGTACAATCGAACAATCCATGCGCTTGGAATTTTTTGTTCCTGAGCTCAATCGGCATAGTGGTTGACCCACCCTCAGTTTATAACATACTAATTTTACGTTTTGCATGGGTCAATCGAGACGCCGATCCTGAGTCAAAGTTCCACGCCGATTCGCACACAAACCATCGCCCAAATCTGCTGGGCACCTTCCCCATGCCATGGAATCACGCCTAATCCAATTTCGTGTCTAGGGCAAAAGTAATGGGCTGCTACATGTTAATTCAAAGAGCTCAAAGCTGCCTCAATAACAGGGCAGATTCTATATTCAAGTACTATTAATAGATCAATTTTGGACTCGATTAAACATACGGCTGATAAATAAAATTTATAAGAACACGCAAATTATAATTATACTAACTTCGGCTACATACCTTATTCTTGAACGGCAATTCCTATCAGAGCATTTTTGAATAGGAGGTTTTTGGCCTGCTCATTAACGAGACTAATCAGATAAGCATCTTTTTTGTCGATAGTAATATAATTTTGACTGTTAATTGATTTTGCAGGGATTACAAGAACATTTGTCCCATATTTTGCGTTGGCATCATTAACATGGATAAACAGTTCCGCAGTTCCACGGTCTCTTCTCACAATTGGATCAACTTTTTCCGGACTATAGACCGAACAGTTTTGATTTTTTACGGCTTCAAACCCTATCGCAAAATCCCTGCTATCAGTATTAACAGGACGGCCTTTAAGATTAATAACAACCAGCTTGAGCGACTCACGTGTATCATATGTGACTTTCGATAATATTTCCTGGGTGGAGGTTATATTAGGCAGCAGACTGCAAGTGTCGTTTGATTTATTTTTGTTTATAGATAATTTCGGTAATACATTTGTCAATGGCTTCTCTGAGTGACACCCAAAACCATTGTTATAAAGGCATACTCGCATCTCTACTGTAGCAGATACAAAACCATCGGATTCTTTTATCTGCGGCTCACCAACTATTACTGCATTATGCAGCACCCCTTGGACCCTGACTGATGTTTCAGTCTTTTCAATCATCAGGTCGCTGACGGCGGTCTGACTATCAACCATTACACCTTTGATTACCTCAAGAAGATCCGTCTGAGCTACAACCTTGGCTGCGTCAACGGCATTATCAATATCCATCGGCGTGCCGGTCTTTTTCGCATATCCTTTCCCGGTTGCGCTGACGTATCCCTGCAACCAGTCAACATTTGATATGCTTTGCGCACTACTTAGCCCACTAACTAACACTACCAGAAGTAATGAAAGTAATATGCTTCCTGCCATTCGGCGGGAAATCATGTCACTGATTCTCATAAATGACGCCCGGATCGTTTATTGGAGCAGAAACTGGCGACGTCTGCTGAGGAGGCTGCTGAATCGTTTGTTGTAAATTTTGTGGGACAGGTTGCTGCACGACACTCGAACTGCCCTGAAC
Organism: Geobacterales bacterium; assembly: GCA_038318485.1. Lineage (GTDB taxonomy): Bacteria > Desulfobacterota > Desulfuromonadia > Geobacterales > Pseudopelobacteraceae > JACRCG01. The sequence continues at coordinate 3,252 of JBBQCH010000011.1, read as the reverse complement.
ATGAAGGGACTGTTCCCGTTTAATGGAATTATTATTGTCTGTGTCTACGGCGATGACAGATAGTACATAGCTGCCTGCATTCAGCGCAAAGGGGTCTGATTGCTTTAAACACAGTTTTTCCGAATTGCATTCAATTGTATTCTGGGAAGTAATGTCACCGCGATCATTACGCACCTCGTAAACGACTTTGGCAACACCTTTGTCGTCGCTTGCATCAAAACTGAATGAGACCCTGTTATCAGTCCAGTTTATTACCTTTACATTCTTAATTTCCGGTACCTGACCATTTTTCCCTATAAGTCCGATGGTTGTATTGATGGCGGTATTTAACGGGTCTTTTGCATTGATTGTTACAGTGCCTGTGTTTGATTTAAGTTGAGGTGGTTGTCGGATAACGTTATGGGAAAGTTCCTCTCTCCGCACCTTGTCTTTCAAAAGCGTGCTGCGCTGGTTAACTTCATCTACGATTTGAAGCGTGTACTGCACGACTTCATTCGCTGGAGATCCCGAATTGGCATACATTTCCATGCTGTTTTGCTGGAATGGGCTTGAACTCTGACGGCTCATGTACATGGATTGTTCGCCGGAGACACTATAAAGATACGCGGGAACAACGATATTAGTCTCACCGTTATACCCACTCTCGTTACGTTCGTTATCTATATTTTCAAGGACAATCTGCTCCTTGCCGGCAGATACGATGATCTTCGTAATTGGCTCATCCGACTGCCAGGCAAGGTTGATCCTGATATCCTTTTCCATGAGATGCGCGTCATGCCGAATAATTACCGGACTACCAGCCTCTGCAAACTGTGAAAGCATCGTTAATGTAAGCATAGTCAGCAAGGTTAGGAATAGGTTTTTGCCATACGTAGTATTGGACATGCGTTCCCCCCTGATTATTATTCAGGATTGATGGTCATCACCTTGAACGACTCCTTGGTAGCGGAAACAGAGGCGCTGAAATCAGTTGGATCAAGCATCTCATTGATCGATGATTTGTCTACCACAACTCTGGCAACGGTCCGTTCAATCTGATCAGAAACAGAGTTGATACCAGTGGCAACAATACTTTCAAACTCGCCGCAGTCTTCAATATCCGGATAAGCGGGGAAAGCAATTTTAAGCGTTTTCTTCTCATCACCGGTCATATTTAGCGTAATAATCCAGGCGGCATTGATAGTGTCCTTCTTGCTGGCCGCTTTTCTGCAAGCCCAAAGGAGATTTTTAGGCAACGACTTGCCCGAACCGGCGACAATTTTTTCATAAGATGCACCAACAGAAATATTCGACAAACCGACAGGAACTTTCTTACCGTTTAAGGCAAATTCCACAGGGCCGTACTCTTGCTTAGCATACGTGCCACGATCGACAGTTTGAACTACATAGCCGATCACCAACCCCTCTCCACCGTAGCCGCTGTTAGCTGCTGTTTCTGCCCCAAGATTTGCAGAACCACTGTTAGGAGTTACACTGCCAGTTACGCTTGCCTGAAACTTTAGCCGGTTCTCGTTGTCAATGGCAAATCCTTCCAGGCGTAGTGCTTCCGTTACATATCTGACGCCCGGTTTAAATTGTATATAGCCGAGAGAAACTGGCTTGACGACCTGCAAGCCATGAAGGTTGATTTGCTTGAGCACGTCGGCTTCGATTCCTGCTCCACCACCTAGACCAGAAGGACTCAAGGCAGCAACCCCCAGTGCGATCTGATTGGCTGTACCACGGTCCATGCGTTTCAGGGATTTATCGATCCTGATCTTGTCCTCGGTCAACATCCCTTTGCCGGTGGCGTTGAACTGTTTCGACCATTCCGAGCCGATATTGTGCTGCATGACCGGGAATTTCAGGACGTGGTACTCTTGGCCGATGCTGGTACGGACGTCGGCGATGGTTGCGGGCATGCAGCCTGTGAGGAGAACCAATGCCCCCATGACAAAACTAAATTGCACGATATGAATGTGACCTGTTGAGATCATATAAATCTCCAATTACATAAATGGTTCATATTGCAGCGGCAAATAAATGTGCTTCAGCAATTTTAGTCATGGCACATAGTATCCAAGTAAAGGCAAATTTATCGAGGATGCTTTAACTTTAGTGACTATACACATGTCATTTTTATTTATTTGAGGGTTGCCTTCGCCCACTATGTCACTTTCATTAACTTTTATGGCAGCATGCCCATAAGAACCACCACGCCAAAAGACTAAAGATCCAATAGGTATCTTGTTAAAAGTGGATTCAACTACTATGTTATTTTTATAGGTTGGATTTTTCTTGAGTTCATAAAAGGCATCATCAGCATGCTGAATTTTAGGTAATCCATAAAATTGACGCGCAAATCCATAACACCAAGTATATTGGCCTCTATCAGTGCATTGTCCTTCTACATAATCTCTCGTATTTAACTTATTCATCACGGCATTAACTTTTTCCCTTTGCCATGACTTAAGATCAATAGTATTAGATGTGGCGATGTGTTGAGTATTTTCAATAAGCCATCGATCACCAATATTGGCATTCTTACTAGCCACAACTTTGACGTTTGTTTGATAGGATCCATATCCAAACTTGGAAAATGAAATTGCATGATCTCCTGCTGCCAACCCATCCAGCTTGAAGCTACCATCCCCACCAGACGTTGTATTCTTACTACCTCCACTTATCGTCACACCCGAAAGTATCGAGCCCGAAGCAGCGTTCTTATGCAATCTCCCCGAAATAGAGCCGTTAGCAGGTTTGTTTTCTGTTAGCCATCTATCGCCAATGTTAGCCGTTTTGTCCTTCACAATTTTAACGCTGGTCTGAAATGATTGATATCCAGACTTAGAAAATGAAAGCGTCTGATTTCCTACTGATATTTTCTTTATTTCAAATTTCCCATTACTATCGGTTGTATCACTCTTGCCACCGCACGACACCTTGACTCCGGAAAGATCAGAACCCGATGCAGAGTTTTTATGGACCTTTCCCTTGACTGACCCGGTTGTTGCGGCAAATGCAGAGCCAGTGACACACACCATAAGCGCTAAACACACGAATACTATCCAAAATAACGTTTGCTTTCTTTGCATACCGATAGTCCTCCCTAAACAAAATTGTCATGCATGACTGAGCTTCTTGCAAAAGTGTATTCAAGGTTTTGAATGTTTAGTTTTAACAATTTAAGCTACTGAAATAATTGAGCTTCACGGCATTTTATGGTATTGTTCTGTTGCGACGAGAACAGTACCGAAAGGACGCCAATGAAGC
>JBBQCH010000010.1:0-35424 GCA_038318485.1 Geobacterales bacterium | reverse complement strand
CCCGGCCCGCGGCAGCATCCTTGACCGCAACGGCACTCCGCTGGCAGAATCGATACATATGGACTCCTGCTACGCAGAACCAAGGCGGATCAACGATGCTGACGGCACTGCCGCAGTACTCGCTCCAATACTGGGAGTTCCCAAGAAGGAACTGGTTGCAAAGCTTTCGACAAAAAAAGCCTTCACCTGGATTGAACGTTGGCTTGCCCCTGACGCAGCCGCAAAAATCAAAAACATGAAACTGCCCGGCATCGGTTTTGTTCCGGAATCCAAACGTTTTTATCCCAACAGCGAGACGGCAGCTCATGTGGTTGGTTTCACCGGACGGGACCCGAACGGCCTGGAGGGGATAGAGCTACGCTATGACAGCACCATTCTGGGCAACACCGGCTACATGATAACGGAGCGGGACGCGCTCGGCAGAAATATCGTTATCAAGAATACCGTCTTCAGCGACTCGTCCCCGGTTAAGAATGTTGTCCTGACGCTGGATAAGACAATCCAGTTCATTGCCGAAAAAGAACTGGCCAAAGCAGTAATCGAAAGCAACGCCAAGGGCGGCATGGCATTGGTGATGGAATCGGATACCGGCAAGGTTTTAGCCATGGCCAACTACCCGACTTATAATCCCAATGCATATTCACACTATTCACTTGCCCAGATACGTAATCACGTTGTGACAGACAGCTTTGAACCGGGTTCGACATTCAAGGTTTTCACCATCGCCGCGGCCCTGGACGCCGGAATAATTAAGGCTAATGACTTCTATAATTGCGAAAACGGCACCTACCGCATTGCAGACCGGGTCATACATGATGATCATCCCCACTCACGTTTGTCGGTCTCAGAAGTTATAAAATATTCCAGCAACATCGGAGCTGCAAAAATCGGCTTCAAAATGGGCGAAAAAAGATTGTCCGGCTATCTCCGCAACTTCGGGTTTGGCGCACGGACCGGAATTGATCTTCCGGGAGAATCACCCGGCAACCTGAAACGCAACTGGTACGGAATCGATCTGGCAACCATCTCATTTGGCCAGGGTGTGTCCCTGTCAACCATACAACTAGTAACAGCCATATCTGCAATTGCCAATGGCGGCACGCTGATGAAACCGTATCTGGTGGAGCGGATTCTTGATGAAAGCGGCAATGAAGTTCAGCATTTTGAGCCACAGATAGTACGTCGGGTCATCTCTCCGGAAACCGCCCAACTGGTTTCAAAAATGATGGAAACTGTCACCGGTGAAGGAGGGACAGGAACAAAAGCTGCTGTGGAAGGTTTCAGAGTGGCCGGGAAGACCGGCACAGCACAGAAAGTGGATCCGGTTACTCACACATATTCGCCATCTAAACGCATTGGTTCCTTTGTTGGCTTTGTTCCTGCCGACAAGCCAAAGCTGACCATCGCCGTAATCATTGATGAACCGCAAGGCATCAAATACGGCGGGGTAGTGGCTGCCCCGGCCTTCATGGGTATCGCCCAAAATACACTGGCCTACTTGAAAATTTCGCCTAACATGCCGATTGCCAGAACCCAAAAACAGACTGAGACAAATAATGCTCCAGCCCAGGAACCCGAGGCTGATTCTGATGAAGATAGCGTGGACGCGTCAAACGTAAAGGGCACCATGCCGAATTTCAGGGGAATGAGCATGAGGAACGTACTGCAGGTGATGGAAAAGCAGGGCATCAACATCCGGTTGATAGGCAGCGGTCGCGCTATCGAGCAGAGCCCGCCGCCAGGGCATGCGATCAGTGGAACAGGAGCGGTGTGGATTAAGTTCGCACCTTCTGCATGATTGGAGAACGCATGGAACTGCATGAGCTATTGAAAAAATCTGTGGGAAACGAGATTCATGGCGATAGATCAGTCCAGATCAGCGCCCTGACCTGTGACTCGCGCAACGTTCTGCCCGGCACACTTTTTTTCGCACTGCGCGGCACGTCGGCTGATGGACACCACTTTATTGACAAAGCTGTAAAAGCCGGAGCGGCAGCGGTCGTTCTTGAAGATGAGTCCTTTGCACCGAACGAAATTCCATGGATCAGGGTTACCGACGGCCGTTTGGCAATGGGGCAAATTGCTGCGGCTTATAACGGTGAGCCGACATCCGATCGCCCCTTAATTGGAATCACAGGAACCAACGGCAAGACCACAACGACTTATATTATTGAAGCGATCATGGCAGCGGCCGGACTTCCAGCGGCAGTGCTTGGTACAATCAGCTACCGTTTTGGTACAACCGTCATCGATGCATCCCACACTACTCCGGAATCCACAGAACTGCAGAGTGCCTTCCGAAAGCTGGCTGAGGCCGGAGCAAGATCTTTCGTGATGGAGGTTTCATCTCACGCCCTTGAACAGAAGCGGGCCGACGGCTGTCATTTCGATGTCGGAATTTTCACCAATCTGACACGTGATCACCTGGATTACCACGGCAACATGGAAAGCTACCTGCAGGCCAAACAACACCTGTTCAGAGATTTGCTGCGACCAAACGATTTAAAGCCCAAACGTCGGGCAGCGGTCAATATGGATGACATCTACGGAACCGCAATCGCCGAATGCTGCGCCTGCCCGGTTATCACTTACGGGATAAAGAATAAGTGCGACGTACGCCCGACCGAAATCACTTCATCTGTAAACGGCATCAGCGGCAAGCTGATAGCACCCAAGGGAAGTTTTGAGTTTTCATCAAAACTGCTGGGCAGCTTCAACCTGTCCAACATTCTGGCGGCAGCAGCAGCTGGAATTGGGTTGAACCTGCCATTGGAGGCGATCAAGAGCGGAATAGAGAACCACACTACCGTTCCGGGCCGCATGGAACGGGTTGAAAACGACCATGGCGTCACCTGTCTGGTGGATTATGCCCATACCGACGATGCTCTGATAAATGTGCTGGCTACTTTGAAAGAGATTGCCACGGGTCGGATTATCACGGTCTTTGGCTGCGGCGGCGACCGCGACAACGGCAAGCGGCCAATTATGGGGCGGATTGCGGTTGAGATGTCGGATTTTGCAATCGTCACTTCCGACAACCCCCGCACCGAACAACCGCTTAGTATCATGAGCCAGATCAAAGCCGGGATAATTCCGCTTGGAATCCGTGAATACAGCCTGGAAGAATGCATTAACATTACTGAAAAAGGATTCACAATGCAGGAAGATCGCCGCAAGGCAATTAGACTGGCAATCCAGTTGGCAAAGCCAGGCGATATATTATTGCTGGCCGGCAAGGGACACGAGGATTATCAGATCATCGGCAAAGCCAAGCATCACTTCGATGACCGGGAAGAAGCCTCGGCAGGTTTTGCGGAGAAATGCATCTGATGTTTACAATAGCTGAAATAGCTGCCGCGACTAATGGGCGCGTCATCGGACCCGCGACCGGCAAAGTTGATAGCATTTCCACTGATTCCCGAACGGTTGCAACGGGCCAACTGTTTGTAGCGTTGCGAGGGGAACATTTTGATGGCCACGGTTTCATTTCCGAGGTATCCGCAAAGGGTATCAACACCGTATTGGCCGAGGAACAGTGGTTAAAGACCAATCCCCTGCCTGAAGCCGTTACCGGCATCGCTGTAAAAGACACTCTGAAAGCCCTTGGTGATCTGGCCGCTACCTGGAGAATGCGTTTTGACATCCCTGTGATCGGAGTAACCGGCAGCAACGGTAAAACGACGGCAAAGGAAATGCTGGCCACAATTCTTGAGCATACCGGCCCGGGGCTTAAAACTTTCGGCAACCTCAACAACTTGATCGGACTGCCCCAAATGCTGTTCCAGCTGCAACCGGAACATCGCTGGGCTGTTCTGGAGATGGGGATGAGCCAACCGGGAGAAATTGACCGTCTGGCTGAGATTGCAAAACCTCGTGTGGGGATCGTGCTGAACGCATTACCAGCCCATTTGCAGAGTATGGGGACGGTAGAAGCGGTCGCGGCTGCCAAGGGAGAGTTGCTTAACCGCATCAGTGACAACGGTCTGGCGGTGGTTAACGCCGACGACCCCCGAGTGGCGTCGCTTCACCAGAACCCTTCGGCAAGAAGAATCAGCTTCGGCATCAATCGGGGCGAAGTGCGGGCCAAGGACATTGAAACCTTAGGTTTGGCAGGACAGCGCTTTCTGCTAATCACTCCCAAAGGTGAATCGGTAGTAACCCTGAAAGTCTGTGGCCGCCACAACATCTACAACGCACTGGCCGCTGCCGCTGCGCTACTGGAGAAAGTCGTTCTGCCGGTCATAGTCGCCGGACTGGAGGTCTTTGAACCTTACAAGGGACGCTTCCAGACCGAACAGATCAACGGCATCACAATTATCGATGACAGTTACAACGCCAATCCGGCCTCGGTCAAGGCCGCCTTGGAGACCCTGTCGCAGGTTGCTGTAGAAGGGCACCGCATCGCCGTCTTGGGTGACATGCTGGAACTGGGTGATCATGAGATTGAAGCTCATCAGAGTGTTGGAGAAGCTGCCGGACAGAATGCCGACAAACTTTACCTGATGGGCAAGCTGATGGTTAAGTATGCTGCAGAAGGCGCCGGATTGACAGAGATGCAAGCGGAGTCAATTTTCTGTTGCACTGATCACAAACAGATTGCACTCGAATTGTACAATTCTTTACAGAAGGATGACGTGATTCTGGTCAAAGGTTCGCGCGGCATGGCAATGGAACGGGTGGCAACAGAACTGAAAAAGCTGATACAACACGGCAAAGAGGAATAGCCCATGCTTTACCACCTTTTTTATCCACTGGCAGCCAATATAAAGCTGTTCAACATATTCAAATACCTGACCTTTCGAACGATCTATTCGATGATCACTGCGCTGGTCGTCTGCTTTGTTGTCGGCCCCTGGATCATCCGCAAGCTGGAATCCCTGCAGGCCCGCCAGGTAATCCGCACCGATGGGCCCGAATCACACCTGCAAAAGCAGGGGACGCCTACTATGGGCGGAGTCATGATTCTGACTGCCATCGTCATTCCGACCCTTTTATGGGCGGACCTCACCAACCATTACGTCTGGATTACACTTTTTATCACAATCGGCTATGGCGTGATCGGTTTCGTGGATGATTACAAAAAAGTCGTTGAGAAGAATCCCAAGGGGCTTTCGCCTCGCCAGAAGATGTTCTGGCAAGTGCTGCTGGCCGGGATGGTGTCGGTATTTCTCTTCATAAAACCTGGCTTCAGCGAGCAGCTCTTTTTTCCGTTTTTCAAGAATTTTCACCCTGACCTTTGGATCTGGTTCATCCCCTTTGCCACGATCGTCATAGTGGGAGCCAGCAACGCTGTCAATCTGACCGACGGACTGGACGGACTTGCCATCGGTCCGGTGGCAATCAATGCCGCCACCTACATGCTGTTCGCCTATGTTGCCGGTCACGCGACACTGTCGGCTTACCTGCAGGTGCCGCGGGTTGTAGGAGCCGGCGAACTTGCGGTTGTCTGCGGCGCGATGGTAGGAGCCGGCCTCGGCTTTCTATGGTATAATTCCTATCCCGCCGAGGTTTTCATGGGGGACGTGGGATCCCTGTCCCTGGGAGGCGCGCTTGGAACCATCGCAGTATTAACCAAACAGGAGCTGCTTTTGGTGATCGTCGGTGGTGTTTTCGTAGTCGAAGCGTTGTCTGTCATTTTCCAGGTCGGCTCTTACAAATACAGAGGCAAACGGATCTTCCGCATGGCCCCGATCCACCACCACTTCGAGCTTAAGGGTGTGGCCGAACCCAAGATCATTGTGCGTTTCTGGATTATCACAATAATATTGGCACTTGTGGCAATTTCGACCCTTAAAATGAGATAGAGTTATTTATGGATCTGAAAAACAAAAAAATTCTTGTCGTGGGCCTCGCCAAAACCGGAGCGGCCTGTGCCAGATTTCTGGCATCAGAAGGCGCCCAGGTAACGGTCACCGACATGCGCAACGAAACCCAGCTGGCCGGACCGTTGGCGGAACTGGCAGGCTTTGCGATTCGTCATGAACTGGAGCGGCACAATGAAACCACATTTCTGGCAAGTGATCTGATCGTGGTCTCACCCGGCGTGCCGATGGACCTGCCGCAACTAATCAAGGCTCAGCAGTCCGGCGTCGAGATCATCAGCGAAATAGAACTGGCATCACGTTTTATCGATGCACCGCTGGCAGCAATCACTGGCACCAACGGCAAGACCACCACGACCACCCTGTTGGGAGCAATTTTCAAGCATAACGGCTACCGTACCTTTGTGGGCGGCAACATCGGCAATCCGCTGATCGAGATGCCCGAGTCGCACCGGGTTGTGGACCAGGTCGTGGCGGAGATCAGCTCATTCCAGCTGGAGTGGATCACGACTTTCCGGCCGGCAATCGCGGTATTGCTCAACCTGAGCGAAGATCACCTTGACCGCTACCCGGGCTATCAGGATTACATCAATGCCAAACTGCGTATTTTTGAAAATCAGACCTCCGCTGACTATGCCGTGCTGAACCGCGATGATGAACTGGTCTGGCAACAAGCCGGGACAATCAAAGCCAGGGTATTTCCATTTAGCCGGACAATGGAGCTGGAGGAAGGTATTTTCTACAGGGACGGCGTCATCACCTTCCGCCATAAAGGACGTGAAGAATGTTTCCCCACCGCCGGGATCCGGCTGCAAGGGGTGCACAACCTGGAGAACATCATGGCGGCCATGGCCTGCGCCCTGCTGCTCGGCTGTCGACCTGATGAAACCTTTGAGACTGTGCTCTGTTTCGAATCACTGCACCATCGCATGGAATTTGTGCGTGAGGTGAATGGTGTACAATACTACGAGGACAGCAAAGCCACCAATGTGGGCAGTGTTCAGAAGGCTCTGGAAAGCTTTGAGAACATCACACTGATCGCTGGCGGCAAGGACAAGGGCGGTTCCTATACTCCGCTGGTTCCGCTGGTCAGGGGGCGCGTCAGCCACCTGATTCTAATCGGAGAGGCTGCCGAAAGAATGAAGTCGGAACTGGGAGCCCTGACCGACACACGACAGGCAGCCAGCCTGGAAGAAGCTGTGCAAATTGCGGCAGAAATAACGGCGCCCGGAGGCACTGTGCTGATGTCACCGGCCTGTTCCAGTTTCGACATGTTCCGGGATTATGAAGAACGCGCTCAACGTTTCATAGCAGTTGTCAAGAGATTGTAAGGGGCGGATCTTGCCCGACCCGATAAGGGCGGCCGCAAAGCTTTGCACAACGGAACCAACCATGAAACTGACTTTTAAAAAACTGGAAGAATATGATTTGGTGATCATGATGATGGCGATCGCGCTGACCTGTTTTGGAGTCGTGATGGTCTATTCGGCATCATCGGTCATGGCCGCCAAACGATTCCACGACGGATTTTTCTTCCTGAAACGTCAGGGTATTTTCGCATTGATCGGGTTTGCCGTCATGCTGGGCGTCATGCGGATCAACTACCAATTCTGGCGCAAGCTGGCCGTTCCGGTTCTGCTTGGATGCCTGGTACTGCTGGTGCTGGTGTTGATACCCGGCATTGGCGGCAGTGCCGGCGGCGCATCGCGCTGGATCAGGCTGCCAGGATTCAATCTGCAGCCGTCGGAAATGGCCAAGATGGCCCTGATCATGTACATGGCTTATTCACTGGACAGAAAGCAGGACAAGATCAAGCAGCTAGGGCCGGGTTTTGTTTCTTACATGCTGATTCTGCTGGTTCTGCTGGGGTTCCTGCTCAAGCAGCCTGATATGGGTTCAGCCCTGACCCTCGCAGCGGTTGCGATCATCATGCTTTTTGCAGCCGGCACACGACTAGTGTACATAATTTCGATGTTCCTTATGTCCATGCCGTTTCTATATTTTCTGGTAATGAATGTGGCCTACCGCAAACGCCGAATTCTTGCTTTTCTGGATCCATGGCAGGACCCTCAGAACAGCGGATTTCAGATTATCCAGTCCTGGCTTGCACTCGGCACCGGGGGAGTCTTCGGGCAGGGACTCGGAGAGGGAAAACAAAAGTTATTTTATCTGCCGGAAGCCCATACCGACTTTATCCTGGCTGTAGTCGGTGAAGAACTGGGGTTCCTGGGAGTAATCGTGATCATCGGCATGTTTTTTCTGCTGGTGCAGCGAGCCATGCGCATTGCGGTGGCGGCTCCCGACGCCTTTGGACGATTTCTGGCATTGGGCATTGCCGTACTGTTCGGCATCGAAGCATCCGTCAACATGGGAGTAGTAACCGGCCTTTTGCCAACCAAAGGGCTGGCGCTTCCATTCATAAGCTATGGCGGCAGTTCACTGATCATCAGCCTGTTCGGGGTCGGCATACTTTTAAATATTTCATCGGGTCTGAAGATATCCTCGATCAGCCTTAAGGAGGATAAATGAGGCTTATCATAGCGGGTGGAGGCACGGGTGGTCATCTGTTCCCGGGCATAGCGGTCGCAGAAGAATTCCTGGCGCGGGATCCGGGCAACGAAGTGCTCTTTGTTGGCACTGAACGAGGTATCGAAGCTCGCTCCGTACCGGCAGCCGGCTACCGGCTGGAGCTGATCTCGGCCGCCGGCATACGTGGCAAACGCGGACTCAGCCAGGTCAGCGGTATCGCAAAGATGTTTTACGGGTATGCCCAGTCACGCAAAATACTGAAGAACTTTCGGCCCGACCTGGTTTTGGGCGTCGGCGGTTACGCTTCGTTACCGATGGTTCTGGCGGCGGGTGGAATGCGGATTCCGCACTTTATCCACGAACAGAACGCAATTCCCGGACAGACCAACCGGCTGTTGGCCAGATTCGCTGATCAGGTTTTCATCACGCTGCAGGAGTCGGCACGATATTTTCCGAAGGACAAAATATTGCTGACCGGTAATCCGCTGCGTCGCCAGATACTGGACATGGTGGATAAAGTGAATAAGAAGGCCCCGTCGGACACCACCAATTACGATCAGAATTACGGAAAGACCGTGCGTCTGTTCATCTTCGGAGGGAGCCAAGGCGCACACGCCATCAACATGGCCATGCTCGAAGCGTTGCCGTTATTAGCAAGCAGCCCGGTCAGGCTAGAGATCACTCACCAGACCGGTGAGAAGGATTGCGACGAGGTTGCCGGTGCCTACCGAGCGGTTGGTATGCAGGCCAACGTGACAAAGTTTATCAGCGACATGGCCTCGGAGTATGCAAAGGCTGACCTGATCATCTGCCGGGCCGGCGCCACCACCATCGCCGAAGTAACCGCCTGCGGCAAGTGCTGTTTATTCATACCATTTCCGCATGCAGTTGACGACCACCAGCGTAAGAATGCCGAGGCACTGCTAAAAAATGAAGCCTGCTTCATGCTGATCGAGCATGAATTATCAGGTGAGCGACTGGCAAAGACAATCTGCGAACTGGCTCTGGATAATGAGACCCTGAAAGGTACCGGTCAACTGGCCTTTAGTCTGGCAAGGCTCGATGCGGCACAAATTATTGTGGACGAGATGACCAAAAAAGCGGTGAAGGTGTGACAATTCGACGGGTCGACTTTAGATAAAATAATGCCCTGACACTACAGAGAAAAGAAGGTTCCCATGTACGGAAAAATAGATAAAATCCACTTTGTAGGCATCGGCGGCATCGGCATGAGCGGTATAGCCGAAGTCCTGCTTAACCTTGGCTACAAGGTTTCCGGCTCCGACCTGCGTGCCTCTGACACAACCGAGCGACTGGTAGGGCTGGGCGCCGAAATCAGCATCGGGCATAGTGCCGAAAATCTGAAAAATGTTGATGTGGTTGTAATTTCCTCTGCAGTGCATGACGACAACCCTGAGGTGGTCGAAGCCAAACGACTGCACGTGCCGGTCATCCCGCGGGCCGAGATGCTGGCTGAACTGATGCGTATGAAGTACGGCATCGCTATTGCCGGAACACACGGCAAGACCACCACCACCTCCATGGCAGCTTCGATTCTGGGCCATGCCGGCATCGATCCTACCATCGTCATCGGCGGCAAATTGAATGCGATCGGCACCAACGCCCAGCTGGGCCAGGGCAAATTCCTGCTGGCCGAAGCTGACGAGTCGGACGGTTCCTTCCTGGCTCTTTCACCGACGATTGCTGTCGTAACCAATATTGATGCAGATCACCTGGACCACTATCTGGGCGGCATTGAAGAGATCAAGGATACCTTTGTCAAATTCATCAACAAGGTACCGTTCTACGGCCTGGCAATTCTCTGCCTGGATGACAAAAATATCCGCGAGATTCTGCCGCGCGTGAAGAAGCGTTACATGACTTACGGTCTTTCGTCTCAAGCCGATATCCGGGCGACACACATCCGGCACGAAGGATTTCAGACTTCTTTTGTAGCCCACTACAAGGGCTACCGTCTGGGCGAAATTTCCTTCCCGATGCCCGGTCCGCACAACGTGCTGAACGCCATGGCCTGCATCGCGGTCGCGCTTGAACTTGATGTCCCGTTCAGTGCCATCCAGGAAGGCTTTGCCGGGTTCAGCGGGGTTGGTCGGCGCTTCACTGTCAAAGGAGAACCGAATGGGATCATGGTGGTGGATGACTACGGACACCATCCGGCCGAAATCCGAGCTACCCTTTCTGCAGCCAGACAGGGTTGGCCGGAGCGTCGCATTATTGCGGCCTTCCAGCCGCACCGCTACACGCGGACCCACGAATTATTCGAAGAGTTTGTGACTGCCTTCTACGATGCCGATGTACTGATCCTGACAGATGTCTATGCAGCCGGCGAGCAGCCAATCGAAGGAGCCAATGCTGAGCGACTGACAGCGGAGGTGCTGCGCCACGGCCAAAAAGATGTGGTTTGCATTGCCGATCGTGAACTTATTCCCGAACATCTGGCAGGTATCGTTAGAGAAGGTGATATTGTTATCACGCTGGGAGCCGGAAATATCTGGCAACAGGGTGAAGCACTAGTAAAAATACTTGAGGCACGAAGCTGAACCTTTTCAACGGAACAATACGCGGCCGTATTCTGCATAACGAGCCAATGGGCCTCCACACATCACTCAAGGTCGGCGGTCCGGCCGACCTGTATGCCTTACCGGAGGACGCCGCTGATCTACAGGCTCTTTTGCTGCAGCTGCGTGAAGACACTATTCCCTGGATGGCAGTCGGCAAAGGCTACAATCTGCTGGTGCGTGATAAAGGTGTTCGTGGTGCGATCATATCTCTGGAACGCTTCAATCGAATTGAATTGCTGGATGACGGACATGTGCGTGCCGAAGCTGGTGCCGACAATCTGGCCGTGGTGCGCTTCGCACAGGAGCACGGACTGGGAGGAATCGGATTTATTGCCGGAATCCCGGGCACGGTTGGCGGAGCGATCAAAATGAACGCCGGGGCGTACGGTAACGGGATTCTTGAACGCACCCATTGCCTGACACTGCTGCGTGATGGTCAAATTCGCGAATTATGCATCAAAGAGTTGGATTTCAATTATCGGCATCTGAACCTGGAACCGGAAGACATCATTCTGGCCGCTCTTTTCAGGCTTGATAACCGCGAACCTCACCAGACCGAGGAAGAAATTCGCAAGGATCTCGAGTTGCGCAGGTCAAAACACAATGTCGGCTTTCCGAGCGCCGGATCATTCTTCAAAAATCCTCCTGGACAAGCCGCCTGGAGATTGATCGATGCAGCTGGTATGCGCGGAATACGGCGTGGCGGAGCGATGGTTTCCGAGGTGCACAGCAACTTTTTTGTCAATGCCGGCGAAGCGACTGCAGAAGACTTTCTAGAGCTGTCTGCAACTGTAAAAAATGCGGTTTTACAAACATCTGGCGTGACACTGGAAGAAGAAGTACGTATAGTGGGCGCTGAATAGGAACAGGCTGAGGGTGCCATGAGCAGCAACAAAATGTTAATGGATATAAAGGCTTTAAAAACAGGCGTCCTGATGGGCGGCCTCTCGGCTGAACGCGAAGTGTCGCTGAACAGCGGCGCTGCGGTACACAAGGCACTCGTTGCACAGGGCTTCAACGCTGTTGCCATTGATGTCGGCCGCGATCTGGCTGAAGTGCTAAAAGCGGAAGAGGTCGAAGCGGCTTTTATAGCGTTGCATGGCCGTTACGGCGAAGACGGATGCGTGCAGGGACTGCTGGAATTGCTCCAGATCCCCTACACCGGTTCCGGTGTTTTGGCCAGTGCTCTGGCCATGCACAAACTATACAGCAAGCAAGTCTTTGCAGCCAGCGACATACTGACAGCCCCGTTTTGCTGTTTCAGGCGCGGCGAACCGGTCTTGTTGTCCAAACTGCCATTCGGTCTGCCGCTGGTTGTAAAGCCGGTCCAGGAAGGTTCGTCGGTCGGCATTTCCATTGTCAAAGATGAACGCCAACTGGCAGCGGCGCTGGAACTGGCTTTTTTACATGACGATGAGATTCTGATTGAGCAGTATATCAAAGGTCAGGAGGTACAGGTTGGTATCCTCAATGACCAACCGATCGGCGCTATTGAGATTGTTCCCAAAAACGAGTTTTACGACTTTGAAGCAAAATATACCGACGGCATGGCTGAGCATATCTTTCCGGCCCGCCTTGAAGCGGCGCTTTACGAAAAAGCTCTGGGGGTAGGCCTTGCTGCCCACCGTGCTCTTGGCTGCAAGGGATACAGCAGGGTTGATCTGCTGGTCACATTGGCAGGTGACTGCTATGTTCTGGAAGTCAACACCCTGCCCGGCATGACGGCCTTAAGCCTGCTGCCGGAAATAGCAACCAAAGGTGCCGGCCTGACATTTGAAGCTCTTGTTTTAGACATAATTTCTTCAGCATCACTCTCAATAAAGGCGTACTGAACCAGTGAAGGATTTTGCAAAATCTTCATACCAGCGCCGGAAAGTGGCGCCCAACAAGGTCAAGATCCAGCGCAAACCGCTCAATCTGAAAAAATATCTGCGTCCGCTGGCAAAGTTTTCAGCCGGTTTGACCGGACTGGGGCTGCTGGCTTTTATTTCATTGGGCGCTTATAAAGCAATTGCCTCAACCACTTTTTTCAAGCTGAAAAACATTGATATATCAAGCACAAAACGCCTGAATCGTGATGAGATCCTGGGACTGTCAGGCATTGAGCCAGGCAAAGACCTTCTCCGCCTGGACCTTAAGCTGATGGGCGAGCACCTTCTCCAGAACCCCTGGGTTGAATCGGTGCGCATCAACCGCTATTTTCCGGACGGTATTACCATTGCCATTAAAGAAAGGGAGCCGCTGGCAATTGTCAATATGGGTTTCATCTACTATATGGACAAGAACGGCATTGTATTCAAAGTTTTGAATCAGGGAGACAAACTTGATTTTCCAGTTATCACCGGTTTCAGCGAGGAAAAAATGGGCAGCGACCCAAAAGGAACCAAAGAGGCCCTTGCGGAAACCTGTGAACTGCTGAAGACTTTAAAAGACAAGGGAGCCTTTATCCTTGCGGATGTATCCGAGATTCATTATGACAAAGGTTACGGCTTTACAATGTTCACTTCTTCTGGATCGCTGCCGGTCAAAATCGGTGCAGGTGATTTCACGGCAAAGATTGAGCGGTTTGCACGCATTTACAAAGAACTCATGGCTCAAAATCAGAAACTGCAGTATATCGACCTGGATTATAACGACAAGATCATCGTAAAGAAGAGCTAAATCTCACATTTTCATATACAGCAGGAGGGTAGTATGTCAGCAACAAAACGGGACAATCTGATCGTCGGCTTGGATATAGGCACAACCAAGATATGTGCCATCGTAGGCAATGTAACCGAGGACGGCATCGACATCGTAGGAATAGGCACAAGTCCTTCCAGCGGTCTTCGAAAGGGGGTGGTCATCAACATCGAGAGCACAGTCGGAGCCATCCGCAAAGCCATCGATGAAGCCGAATTGATGGCCGGGTGCGAGATAAAGTCCGTATATGCCGGGATTGCCGGAGGTCATATCAAGGGACTCAACTCCAACGGTGTCATTGCAATCAAGAACCGCGAAGTATCCCCGGAGGATGTACGGCGCGTCATTGATGCGGCCAAGGCCATAAATATTCCGATGGATCGCGAAGTGTTGCATATCCTGCCACAGGAATTCATTATCGACGAGCAGGATGGAATCCGCGAACCGCTGGGAATGAGCGGTGTCCGGCTTGAAGCCAAAGTTCACATTGTAACCGGCGCAGTAGCCAGCGCTCAAAACATCGTCAAGTCATGTAACCGGGCGGGCCTGGATGTGGCCGACATCGTCCTTGAACAACTGGCCTCATCCCACGCAGTCTTATCGGACGACGAAAAAGAACTGGGCGTCTGCCTGGTTGATATCGGCGGCGGGACAACCGACATCGCCATTTTTGCTGACGGCGCTATCAAGTATACCTCTGTAATTGCTCTGGGCGGCAACCAGCTTACCAACGACATCGCAGTCGGATTGCGCACCCCCTTTGCTGAGGCGGAGAAAATCAAACAGAAATACGGCTGCTGCCTTTCGGCGCTGGTCGGCAAAGAGGACAAGATCGAGGTGCCCAGTGTTGGAGGACGTAAACCACGCGAGCTTTCCCGCAATGTACTCTGCGAAATCCTAGGGCCACGCGTGGAGGAAATTTTTGCGCTGGTCAACCGTGAGATAATCAAATCCGGACTGGAAGATTCAATTGCATCAGGTGTTGTCATAACCGGTGGTTCCAGCATACTTGAAGGGATGCCGGAACTTGCCGAACAGATTTTCAACCTGCCGGTACGACGCGGGCTCCCACAGCAGATTGGCGGATTGAACGATGTGGTTAAATCACCGGTCTATGCTACCGGCGTTGGCTTGGTGATTTACGGCAGCCGTAATTCCGGAGCACGTGAATTCCCCACCACCAAATCCGAAGACAATCTGTTCGGATCCGTGTTTGGTCGCATGAAAGGCTGGTTTCGCGAGTTTTTCTAACTGGGTGGGTAATGCACAGAAAGCTGATATTTGTAAGCCATTACAGAGATAAGTTGGGATGCAGCAAATGAACTTGACCAGCTAACACTCTGATTTTTCGAGGCACCTTTCTGTGTGTTTATTTTTATAATTTTTTCCTTTGATTCTTGCTTAAATTGGGGTTACATTCTCACGCTAATGGAGTGAATCGCTGCCGTTACTTAAAGGGAGGTTAATGCATGTTTGAATTTGATGAGACAATTGAGCAGAGTGCCGTTATAAAGGTAATTGGAGTAGGTGGTGGCGGCGGAAATGCTGTCAATACCATGATCTCCAGTTCTTTAAATAAAGTAGATTTTATCGTTGCGAATACCGATGCACAATCTTTGCGTACCTCCAAAGCTCCTGTAAAACTTCAGCTTGGCCGCGAATTGACTAAAGGCCTGGGAGCCGGATCCAAACCTGAAGTTGGAACTGCCGCTGCCCTTGAGAACAAGGATCAGCTGGTAGCTGCTATCAAAGGGGCTGACCTGGTATTCATTGCTGCCGGCATGGGTGGCGGCACCGGAACCGGCGCTGCACCAGTCATCGCAGAGTCTGCCAGGGAAACCGGCGTGCTTACGGTTGGAGTAGTTACCAAGCCATTCACTTACGAAGGCAAAGCCCGTACAATTCTTGCAGAACAGGGCATTGCAGAGTTGAAAAAGCATGTTGATTCGTTGATCATTATCCCCAATGACCGACTAATCAGCATGGCCAGCAAGAACATGTCGCTATTTGATGCTTTTAAACCGGCGGACGACGTCCTGCGCCAGGCGGTGCAAGGTATTTCCGAACTGATCACATCCACCGGACTGATGAACCTGGACTTTGCCGACGTCAAGACTGTCATGAGCGCTCGCGGTATGGCCATGATGGGTATCGGCACGGGTAGCGGCGATAATCGGGCGGCTGAGGCCGTCAACAACGCCATCTCCAGCCCGCTGCTTGAAGACAATGACATTTCAGGCGCCAAGGGAGTGCTGGTCAATATCACCGGTTCAGAATCGATGACCATGGATGACTACAACACGGTCAACCGCATTGTGCACGAGAAAGTCCATGAAGATGCCAACATCAAGATTGGTGTCGTCAGAGATGATGAAATGGGGGACAACATCAAGGTAACCGTTATTGCAACCGGTTTCGGCGATCGTTTTGATACTGAAAAAGGACGCGATTGCCGTAAAAACAGCAATTTGTCGGTCGCCGAAAAGCATATGACTGCACCTGCTGCATCTCTTGATCGCCCGACCTACCTGCGCGACCGTGACAGAAACGAGAATGTCAGCCGCATCCGCCCGACGGTATCATTTATAGAGGATGACGAAGATCAATACGACATCCCGACCTTCCTAAGAAAGTCGGTCGATTAGTCCGCTATCGCAACATAGCCGTATGAATCAAAAAGAGGGGACTTGCCGCAAACGGCAAACCCCCTCTTTTTGGTTCATTTACAATCTACCTTAGGCAATCGTATGACGGATATCTTTACCCTTGACCATGAAAATTACCATCTCGGCGATATTGGTGGAATGATCGGCAATCCGTTCCAGCGACTTGGAAATATAATTCAGCCGCATGGCACGTGAGATTGTGGACGGATCTTCAATCATAAAAGTCAACAATTCTCGTTGAATCTGGATATTAAGTTCATCCACAAAACTGTCGTCCTTGCAGACCTTGATGGCCAGTTCCGAATCACCCCGCACAAATGCATCCAGGGCTTCCTTGACCATTACCTCGGCCCGGTGAGCCATACGGGGGATGTCGATATAGGGCTTGAGGGGCGGTTCCTCATTCATCTCGCGGGCCCGCTTGGCAATGTTGGCGCATTGATCGCCCATACGTTCAAGGTCGGTAACGATCTTCAGTGCAATCGTGATGAAGCGCAGATCACGGGCGGCCGGCTGGCGCAACGCCAGGAGTTCAAGACAACGCTCGTCGATCGACACCTCGGCAGTGTTGATCTCGTGGTCCATCGCAATGGTTCGCTCAGCCAGAATGGTATCCCGCTCGACCAAGGATTTCACCGAGTTGGCAATCATCAATTCCACCTTGCCACCCATGACAAGAATGCTCTGCTTCAAATCGTTCAGCTCCGCATCGAATACGGCGCTGATGTGTTCTCTCTCCATTATTTCTCCCCTTATATGGACAAGGTATTTTTCGTCCTGGTCAGACAATCAAGATCCAGCGCAGAAGCGTACATAAAAGTACGCTGCACAAGCTGGAGTGAAGACTGGCGAAACCAGGGCGGAAAAAAACCGTCCGTTAACCGAATCTTCCGGTGATGTAGTCTTCTGTCTGCTTCTTCTCCGGGTTCGTAAAGATCTTGCGGGTTGCCCCGACCTCGATCAATTCCCCCAGATAAAAGAATGCGGTCACATCCGAAACCCTTGCTGCCTGCTGCATGTTATGGGTAACGATTACAATAGTATACTTGTCTTTCAACTCATCAATCAACTCCTCAATCTTGAGCGTAGAAATCGGGTCCAGAGCCGAGCAGGGCTCATCCATCAAAATGATCTCCGGATTTACGGCGATTGCCCGGGCTATACAGATACGCTGGGCCTGACCGCCGGAAAGTCCCAGAGCCGAATCGTTCAGTCGGTCCTTGACCTCGTTCCAGATCGCGGCACTTTTCAGGCTGCGCTCGACGGCTTCATCCAAAGTGGCTTTATCATTTACCCCGGAAATTCGCAAGCCATAGACGATGTTCTCGTAGATCGACTTGGGAAAGGGATTGGATTGCTGGAAAACCATCCCGATCCTGCGACGAAGCGAAATGACATCGGTAGCTGGTTCATTAACCTCCGCGCCGTTAAAGCGGATGCTGCCGTTGACCCTGGCACTCTCCACCAGATCATTCATGCGGTTGAAACAGCGCAGCAGGGTTGATTTGCCGCAACCGGAGGGTCCGATAAAAGCGGTCACCTGATGACGGATCATATCAAGATTGATCCCTTTGAGGGCATGCGCCTCGCCATAGTGCAGGTTCAGGTCCGAGACTGAAAGAATCGGGGTCGTATCAATTTGTTGCTGGTTTTGTGGCATGTTAATTCCTTGACTATGCTTTTAGAACGTTGAAGTTGTGAATTTTCTGCGCATTCGGTTGCGCAGGTATATGGCGGTGCTGCTGGCTACAATCACAATCGCAAGCAGCAGCATGGTAGTGACATAAACCATCGGCTTGGCGGCCTCCACATTGGGTGACTGAAAACCGACATCATAGATATGGAAACCCAAATGCATGAACTTGCGGTCCATGTGAAAGAACGGAAAAGATCCGTCAAAAGGAAGCGCCGGGGCCAGTTTAACAACCCCTACGATCATCAGCGGTGCCACCTCGCCGGCGGCACGAGCCATTGAGAGGATCAGACCGGTCATGATGCCGGGTGTGGCCATCGGCAGCAGAATTTTGGTAAGCGTCTGATACTTTGTGGCGCCCAGCGCCAGTGAACCTTCGCGAATACCTTTTGGAATTGAGGCCAGCGATTCCTCGGTGGCGACAATTACCACCGGCACCGTCAACAGTGCCAGGGTCAAACTGGCCCAGAGAATGCCGCCGGTACCGAATGTAGGTGTCGGCAGACGTTCCGGGAAGAACATCGAATCAATGCTGCCTCCGATCCCGTAGACGAAAAATCCAAGACCAAAAACACCGTAAACTATCGACGGGACACCGGCCAGATTATTGACCGCAATCCGCACCATACGGGTCAGCAGTCCATCTTTGGCATATTCCCGCAGATAAATGGCGGCGACGACGCCAAAAGGGAGCGAAAAAACACTCATCAGCAAGACCATCATGACCGTACCAAAAATGGCCGGGAACAGGCCCCCTTCGGTGTTGGATTCACGTGGATCGTCCAGCAGCAGTTCGCGAACGCGTTCCAGATAAGCTCCGCACTTGGCAAAAAACGACATGCTGTTGGGGTACTGGTGGGCAACGATATCGAATACGGCAATATCTTTGCCGGCTCCAGTCACATCCAAGAATTGGGCGGTGATGCTTGTGATTCCGGCCCGGGCGGCAATGAGCTGTTCATTCAGTGCATTGAAATCGGCCATCGCCTTTTCCCGCTCAACGGTCAGTTCAGCGATCTCGGAACTGTTCTTTTCCTTATCCCGGTATTCAAGCTTGAGCAGTTTGAGCCGGATCCGTTCAGCCCGGTTGTTTAGATCCGACATCTGGTCTTTGATCTTCCGGGTAGCCTGATTCTTAGTTGCAACCAGCTTCAGTGCCAGCTCCAGCTTCTGATTTGGTGTTGACGCTGCCGGGAAATCCAGCCCCTCCGCGGTAACACCCATCAGAAAACCGAAAAAGTTGCCATGCTCACGGCGTTCTAGCAGCATCGCATCAGCCGGTAGAGTACGGGTAGTGATTTCTTTTTCGTCAATCCAGCGAAAATCCTGGCCGAACACATCCCGGTTGGCAACCTTAAGCTGCAAACGGCGATCGCCGTTGATCGGATTCTTTTCGTGCTGCATGATCTGACCAAGGGCGTAGCTGCCATCTTTCAATTCAAAACGTACCAGCTCCTTCGGCCAGTAATAACTGAATCCGTTGAAAACCACTGTTCCTATCAAGGTTATCGTCATAACCAGCACGATTGCCAGAGCGGCACCGGTTGCCAGCACATACGGTTCGCCTGTTTTCCAGAATTTCTTCATTACGTTAAGCCTCTTGGTTTCAAGTCCCCCTTTGCAAAAGGGGATTTAGGGGGATTTCAGTATCGTCCATACTTTTTACGAAACCTCTGCCGCAGGACTTCAGCAACGCTGTTAATTATAAAGGTAAAAACAAACAGCAGCACCGCCGAAAGGAACAGTACCCGGTAAAGAGAGCTGAATACCGGCGCTTCAGGTATCTCGACGGCGATATTGGCAGATAGTGATCGCAGTCCGTTAAAGAGGCTCCAACTCAAGATCGGGGTATTGCCGGTAGCCATCAGCACGATCATAGTTTCGCCAATGGCACGTCCGAAGCCGATCATGACAGCCGAAAAGACACCCGGCAACGCCGAGGGGAGTACGACCCGCCAGGCGGTCTGCCAACGGCTGGCACCCAGCGCCAATGATGCGGCGGTCAGATTGCGCGGCACGTTGGAGATAGCATCCTCGGCAATTGTAAAGATGATCGGAATCACTGCAAAACCGAGGGCGATGGCGATGATGATGCTGTTACGCTGGTCGTATCGGACTCCCAGCGAGCTGAACAGCCATTGTTTGAAGTCACCGGCGAACAGGTGGATTTCGGCGATTCCGCTCAGCAGGAAGGCCAGGTAGCAACCCAGCACGACCAGCGGGATCATGGCGACAAATTCCTGGCCACGAGTGAGGCGCTGCAACAGAGAGTTGATTTTGATCCGCTTCCAGAAGAAGATCGTGATTAACAGTAGCAGCGGCACCAGTACAATACTCAGAAACACCGTCAGTATGCTCTTGTCGATCAATGGCGCCAGCCAGAGACCCGCCAGAAAACCGATTACGACGGAAGGAATGGCAGCCATGATCTCGACCAGCGGCTTGATGCGCCCTTTCAGCTTGGGCGACATGAACTGACTGGTGTAAAGCGCCGCCAGAATGGCCAGCGGCACGGCGAACATCATTGCGAACAAGGTGGCCTTAACCGTACCGAACATTAGCGGCACCAGACTCATCTTGGGTTCAAAGTCGTCATTGGCAGCCGAGGACTGCCAGGCATATTCCGGCTTGTCATAGCCTTCATACCAGACTTTACCGAACAGAGTTCCGAACGAGATTTCAGGATGCGGGATATCCAACTTCCAGACCTTCAGCATACCGGCATTGTCAAGGGCGCACAAACTGTTGCCTTTGGGTGACAGGGCAGCTTTCACGATCGGTGTGGACAGCGGTATCGTCAGCAGGTTGCGCTCCGAGGTCATGTGGTCGGCATGAATTTCCTTGTCATCCAAAGTGATCAGGGTCTTTGAACGCGGTGAAGGCAATATGACCGTAGCCTGTCCACCGGTAGGCCTCAATGTATGGATACGAATCAGGCGCCTGTCTTCGCCGCTGCCGGCCAACTTGACCGGGAACCAGGTTGACAGCGCACCCTTGGCATTTCCAACCGCCACAGACACATCACCCAGCACGAGAGCCAGAGACGTTATGGCTTGGCGATCAACCGAAACCTGAATATTGTCCAGCAGACGCGCTTGATCCGGCTCCGAGATATCCCAGCGCAAAAGCCAGCCGGTGTCGGTGCCGGCATAGAGATAGTGCCCCTTTGAATCGACCGCCACGGCGGACAGCCGGCCTGGTAGCGGATCACTGATCTCAAAACTGTTATTGCTCCGCTTCTCATTACCAAGAAAGTCCTTTTCAACCAGTTGATGGGTTACCCTAAGGCGGTCTCCGACCAGACGATCAACCCGGACAGTCCCCTGCCCTTCCATGAGACGGGCAAAAGAATGTACAACAGTACCGGCGGCAGCAAACACCAGCTCATCCCTGGCCGAGACATCATGACTAAGAGAAACCTTGCCGCCCGCATCCCTGGAGGAGGACATTTCAACCGCAACCGATGAAATGGCGCCGTTATCCCACAGCAGATTGTAGTCCGATTTGCCTGTGTATTCTGCGGAGACGACCCGGGCAGCGCCAAGTGGGATATTGGGCGCTTTGATGCTGGCCGAAAGTGTGCCGTCGGGAACCGTCAGAAAGTGAAACGTGCCGCTGTCATCAAGAACATAGGCGCCCTGCTGATTTTCACCAGACCCGACCGCCAGTATTTTACTGTTTGAAATGGTGGCCGGCAGCTTGACGGATGCGGCAATCTTGGCGGAGGCCGGGTAAAAGAGCGGTAGTGCAACCTGCGAAATCATCACCAGGATCCAGACGACCGAGATGATAACCATCACTCCGCCGATGCGAATCAATACTTCGGCGATACGGTCGTTGCGTCGGGATTTATCGGTAAAGTTTTTTTTCATGTTCACCTGATTAATTACTAAAAAATCCCCCTCCTGATTGAGGGAGGGGGCTGCAACATGGTGCGTACCTGAATCGGGTTACTTAAGTTCCTTCAACTGGGCATCAATCAGTTTGGCGGTCAGCGGATCATAGCCGTCTTTAACTACGATTTCCTGGCCTTCTTTGGAAAGTGCATAACGCAGGAACTCTTCCACCACCTTGGGCAGCGGCTGACCCGGTTTTTTGGCAACATAGATATAGAGCATGCGGCTCAGTGGGTATGAACCATTCAGTACGTTGGCATAGGTAGCTTCAGCAACCTTGCCGCCTTCCTTGTTGGAAAGAGGTACAGCACGAACGCCTGATGTTGCATAGCCGATACCGGAATAGCCGATAGCTGCGATATCCTTGGCAACGCCTTCCACTACTGAAGCCGAGCCGGGCTGTTCCTTGACACTGTTCTTGAAATCACCTTTGCCCATGGCGTGCTCTTTGAAGTAACCATAGGTACCTGAAGCCGAGTTACGGCCATAAAGACTGATCGGTTTTTCGGCCAGCTTGCCGGTCACACCCAGCTGCCCCCAGGTTGTGATGTCGGCACCGCCACGCTTGTGGGTCTTGGAGAAAATTGCATCGACCTTGTCCAGCGAAAGGCTTTTGATATGGTTATCCTTGTTTACGAAGACGGCCAGAGAATCCAGCGCCACGCCAATTTTGGTCGGTTTGTAGCCATGCTTCTTCTGAAATTCCTCAATCTCGGAACTTTTCATTTCACGTGACATCGGAGCAAGCTGGGCTGTGCCGGCGATCAACGCCGGAGGAGCCGTACTGGAACCCTTGCCTTCGATCTGGATGTTGACATTCGGATATTTCTTTTTGAAACCTTCGGCCCAGTAGGTCATCAGGTTGTTGAGCGTGTCGGACCCGATGCTGCCCAGGTTACCGGCCACGCCGGCAGTCGGGGTATACTTCTTGATGTTGGCATCTACGTGAGTGGGTGAGGCCTGTGCGGCAACGGCGGTGACCATCAGGACTGCTGCGGTCAGAATTGACTTCTTGAACATTTAATGTTCCTCCTTGATAGATACGTTACAACCTGCAGAGCACTCTAGCAGATAATTGTTACAATCATGTTACAGGGAGGGGAAATATTTGTTAAATCTGGAGAGATGATATTGGGAACTGGTTTTGGTGCGGTTATTCATCTTACAGGTTGTAACATGCTTATTTGCAGATATACTTGCTGAAATACCGTTGCAATCAGACAAAACATGAGGAGACACCACATGAGCTTTCTATTTTCACCACTTACCCTGCGGTCCATAACCTTTCGCAACCGGATCTTCGTTTCACCGATGTGCCAGTATTCCAGTTACAAAGGTTTACCCACGGACTGGCATCTCGTCCATCTCGGCAGCCGTGCCGTGGGCGGCGCAGGGCTCGTCATGGCAGAAGCAACCGCAATTAGCCCGGAGGGACGTATCAGCCCGGATGACAGCGGAATCTGGAGCGATGCCCATGCCGAAGCGTTTGTTCCCATCTCCAGCTTCATACGAAAACAGGGAGCGATTGCCGGAATCCAACTGGCCCATGCCGGGCGCAAAGGTTCCTGTTCACTGCCGTGGCTTGGCGGCGGTCCTCTTGGGACGGAGGCCTGCGGCTGGAAACCGATTGCACCCAGCGCCGTCGCTTTTGATACTGGCCACACCATTCCCCATGCTCTGACACTGGATGAAATGGACGTGGTCGAAGAACAGTTCCGCTCCGCGGCGAGCAGGGCACTTGCAGCCGGCTTCCAATTGATTGAACTGCACATGGCCCACGGCTACCTGCTCCATGAATTCCTCTCGCCGCTGGTTAACCAAAGAGACGACAACTACGGAGGCAGCCTGGAAAACCGACTCCGCTTTCCCCTGCGGGTAGCGCGTGCTGTACGGGAAGAATGGCCGGCGGAACTGCCGCTCTTTGTCCGGATTTCTGCGACAGACTGGGTGGAGGGGGGCTGGGACATCGATCAGTCGGTGGCACTGGCCCGGCAGCTGAAAGAGCTGGGAGTGGACCTGATTGACTGTTCTTCAGGATTTGCGGTACCGAACGAACCGGTGCCCTTCGGTCCCGGATTCCAGGTCCCCTTTGCTGCCAGGGTCCGGGCGGAGGCCGGGATTGCCTGCGGCGCAGTCGGCTTAATCACCGAAGCAGCCCAGGCCGAGCAGATAGTGGCCACCGGCCAGGCCGATGTCGTCCTGCTTGGAAGGCAAATGCTGCGCGACCCCTACTGGCCGCTCCATGCCGCCAAGACTCTGCTCGCGGAGACACCCTGGCCAAACCAGTATTTACGGGCCAACTAGTCATTTACAGGCGGAAGCACGACATCTGAAATCAGATTGACGGCGGTTTCGGACTAGTATAGATTCTGCGCGACAAAAGCAGATTTCCATCTCTGCCATAGATCCATTTTATCCCTTTCGGGAGCCGCAATCTGATGAATGGCACAAGCGAATCGCTCAAGAACATGAGGTTTACCCATCCGGGAGCATTTGCGGGACATTGCCGTGCGGTAAGCTTGGCAAGTTTGGTTGTGCTGGCACTGATTGGCTGGCTAGACTACATCACTGGTTATGAGTTCGGGTTTTTTATCTTTTATTTTGTCCCGGTTGCCATCTCAGCCTGGTACTGTGGCCGCTGGCCAAGTATTCAGATTGCTGTCGGCTCAGCCATTGTCTGGTACCTATCCGACAAATACACACTTCACCCCTATTCGCACTCATACTTAATATACTGGGAGATGTTCATGCGGCTGCTCTCATTTCTCACTACAGCCATGACACTTTCGCGAATCAGAGAGATGGTCATCAGTGAAGAGCAGATGCTTACCGAACTTCTGTCTGTTAAACAGGAACTTGAAGAATTCAAGAATATTTACAAAAAGAGTAACCACTTAAACTGATATCAGCGTCACTTTCAAACTACATTGTTATACTGCAATTCCAAAAGATTTTTTTAGAAACTGCGGCGGTTTAGTCTGTCGCAACGGCACATGACTGGATGTGAATGAACTCCATTAAAAGCTACATAGCCGGTCTTCCTCCAATGGTGCAGGGTTCTATCTGTATCGCTCTGACGGTGCTGGTAGGCATAATTGATCATTTTTCCGGAGACTACGGCATTACGGTTGCTTACATACTACCGATTTACGTATCGGCAAAACTGCTTGGAAGGCGCAATTGCCTCTATTTCACTGTGATATGCATTCTGGAACTGCTGGGTTCGGCATTGATACCTCGTCAGTTGTATTCAACTTTTCTTGATGTGGTTTTCTGGAATACTATTCTGCAATCCACTGAACTTGGAATAACAGGCTACCTCATATCCCTGCTCACCAGCCAGCTACCCCGACCAAACATCGAGTAATCACGCAATCTGAAATCCGATTCGTAATAATGACTTCTTCAAAGTGCAGCATTTCAGGTTAATACTGGAACAGTGCATCAAATCAGCTATATTTTGCGCTGCTCATGGTTGTATGCCCCCAGAAGCATCTTACGGAAATCTATGCTGATCCTTTCCCGCTCTTCCTGCAGCTTGAAACCCCGCTTGAGCACATCCGCTTCGACCTCTTTCATGTGCAGCGCCCCCCATGGGATCACGACGGTATCGTAGCGGACAAGGGCCTTTTCAAGATAGCTGATGACTGCCAGGTTTCTGCGATGCAGGATGTCGTCCATGATGACTTCAGACATTTCGGGGGTGATGTTCTTCTCACCCCACGAATTGAGCGACCGGAATCCCCTCACGAAGGATGGACTCTCCTGCATATTCTTTCCGACGGCGTTCAGGAGCAGGATGGTCGGAGGGCTGAAATCGCTGACATCCAGATCGGCTCTGAGAATATCGGCCAGGTCCGCCTGTTTTCCTTTTCCGGCCCCAACGGGCCTCAGGTCTGGCAAATCGAGTTGTTCCGCATCAATGAGTCTGCCCCGAAAACGCATCTCTTTCTGGGACGTCAGCCCCAGGAAACCGGCCACTTTCCCGTAATCGATGCTGTTGTGCAGCAGGTTCCTGTCATCGCTGACCCCTTCTGCCAGCACGATGGTCCGGCCCGGGGTGATCGAACCGGCCAGGTCGTCATAATAATTCTTATCCCCCACATGAATCATGGCTGCCAGCCGGATCGTGCGCCCGTCTCTCCGGTAGACCCGCTCGGCCATCCGGAGTCCGCCGGGGCCAAGGCGCAGAAAGCCCGAAGTATATCCAGCCATGTACGCATCGGTCGCAGAAAGCCCGAACATCAACAGTACCAGAGGGACAACCAGAAGGCTTGCCGCGCTGAAGACCAGGCTGTTCCGGAGGCTGAAAAATGGAGCGGCAAAGATTGTCGGCGGCATCATCAGTGAGCGGGCGCTATCATTTCTAAAATAACGCAGCGGCAGCATCCCGAGCAGAACCTGTGCAACCGCTGCAAGGAGACCGTAGATCCGGATTTCGGTCAGAACCGGAAAAAGCCAGGTGGACAACGGAATCAAGAAAACGAAAATAATCTGGGGGAGGAAGACCCGCTTGGGCAGCCGCCGGTCGATACCGAGACAGAGATAAACAGCAGCGGCCATAACGATCACGATGGCTGCCAGGAAAAGTCTGAGCGAGGTAAAGGGTGCCAGCGGGGTAAGCAAGGGCACAAGTTCGTCAACAAGGGAGAAACCCCCATCGGCAAGAAACAGGATCAGGAACAGGTTGGCAAAAGTTCTCATCGGTTAACTTTCCAGTTCGATATTATTGATCAAGCCATTGCGTTAGCGTTGGCGGGATTTGTACGGACAATTGAAAAGCGAGTATTATTTAGCCTGACAGAGAAAGCAAGGGATTAAAGTGATGAAGCCACGGCAAGAGCAGGTTGAAGGGGCGGATGGTGAACTGGCTGGGTGTTTTTTTATGCGCACAATGAGATTCTAAGCGTGATTTCAAGGTTAATCCATTTACCACAAATCCAGCTCGTTTGTTTATCTGCGAAGAAGCAAAATTTAACGGCCCGGCAATTAATGCCGGGCCGCTTTAATAATTGAGGTCAATCTACAGAGTTATAATTTCACACCCGCAATCATCACGCCTTCCTCACTGTGAACGAAAACAGCGACCCCTTGCCGGCCTCGCTGGCTACGGCCACCTCTCCGCCGTGCAGCTGCACAATATGCTTGACGATCGCCAACCCCAGGCCGGTGCCGCCCTGTTCGCGGGTTCGGGCCTCATCCACCCGGTAAAAGCGTTCGAAGATACGTGGCAGATCCTTGAACGGAATGCCGATGCCTGTATCGGCGACCGATACCCGCACGAACTCACCCAGGTCCTCTGTGAACAGACGGATTGTACCTTTCTCAGGCGTATATTTGATGGCATTCTCCAGCAGGTTGACCAGCACCTGTTCAAGCCGCCCCTGATCGGCCAAAACCCGCGGGACTGTACAGCCGACAGATTCGTTGACTATGGCAATTTTCTTCTGGTCAGCACCTTCCTGAAGCAGCATGCAGGCTTTGGTCATGGTTCCACAAACATCTATGGGGTGCATTTCCAATAGAGCTTCCTTGGTTTCAAGGTGCGAGAGGGTCAGAATATCATTGATCAGATTGGTCAGACGCTCCGAGTGGCTGGCTATAATCTCGACAAAACGGCGGGCGTGGACAGGTTCAGACTCCAGTGCGCCATCCAGCAGGGTTTCAGCATAACCTTTGATGATTGTGACCGGCGTCCTCAGTTCATGGGAGACATTGGCAACGAAGTCGCGACGCATGTTCTCGACCTTCTTCAGGTCGCTGATATCGTGGAACACTGCCACGATGCCTTTCATGACACCATTGACGTTCAGCGGAACCCAGTGAGTGAAGAGAGTGATGTTATTGGGCTGGATCGATATTTCCCGCAGCAGATCGTTCATTCCCGGTTGGGCCATCTCATTGAAAGCCTCCAGAAGGTCAGGATGGCGGGAGATTTCGACAACTTTTTTTCCTTCCACCTCTCCTTCAATCAGAAAAAGTTTGCGGAATGCGGGATTAACCATGGTGATGACACCATCCGGTGACGTTACCATCACCCCTTCTCCCATGCTGCGCAGAATCGTGTCAAGCCGTTGTTTTTCAGCCGATATACGCTGGACCTGTTCTTCAATCCGTTCTGACATATCATTCAGAACTCCGGCCAGCATACCAATTTCATCTTTAGAATCTACCTTGATTTTGGCCGCCCGACCAACATGTCCGATAAGCGCTGCGGCATCCGCCATGTCACGCAAAGGCCGTGTAGTCAATTTATAAAGAATTCCGCTGAATATAAGCGCAATCAGCACCGTCGCCAGCGAGGCGCCTCCAAGCAGACCGTGCAACTTGCTGCGGGTGGATGTCAGATATTCCAGAGGCATGGCCAGGCGTATCACACCTTGGGGGGAACCAATTCCGTAACTCATGGCCGAGTAAAGCATTGAAGTCCGCAGTGTGTCAGAATAGCGCAACGAACTGCCGGCACCGTTACTGAGGGCGGCCTGTATCTCGGGACGCTGAAGGTGATTCTCCAGTTGCGCCAGACGGGTTTTTCCCACATCGGAATCGCCGGTAACTGTGCCATCCGTGGCAATCAACGTCACCCTGGACTTTATTGCCGTTCCAATCGATTCCGCCAAATCCTGCGGCAATTGCTGGCCTTTGTTGTTCATCACCAGTAGACGCGCCAACTGGGTCTGATTGGCCAGATTGGCTCGGCTTTCTTCAATCAGCTCTTTCTGCAGCACATGATCGTTATAGAAATAAAAACTGCCGGTAATCAGCATAATCAGAAAGATGTAGGACAACATCAACTTGGTTCGGAATCCCATGAATTTACTCCTCTATCTTGTATCCGAAGCCGCGTACGGTTTTGATTATATCGCCGGGAGCGCCCAGCTTGCCACGCAAGCGGGTGACGTGAGTATCCACGGTTCGGGTGTCGCCGGCATTATTGTAACTCCAGACATCCTGCAGCAACTTCTCACGGCTATGAACTCGCCCCTTTTTCTCGGCCAGATACAGCAGCAGTTTGAACTCGGTACTGGTCAGTTCGATCTCGCTTCCGGCGCTGGTAACCAGATGGCGCTGTTTGTCAATCAGGACATCACCGATTGAAAGCAATGACGGCGGAGCAGCTTCCGTTTGATCAAAACGCCTCAGAACTGACTTGATACGCAGTGTTACCTCCCGCATTGAGAAGGGTTTTACAATGTAATCATCGGCCCCAACCTCGAAACCGACTACCCGGTCAATCTCATCGCCCTTGGCTGTTATCATGATAATCGGAATCCGGGCCGTATGCGGATCCTTGCGCAAGGCCTTGCAGACCTCAGTTCCCAAAAGACCCGGCAGCATCAGATCCAGCAGAATCAGGTCCGGCATTTCGGAAAGAGCCCGTTCGAGTCCCATTTTGCCGTCATTGACGCAATAAGCAGTGAAACCTTCTTTTTCAAGATTGAACGCCAACAGTTCGGCCAGATCCTTCTCATCTTCAATAATAAGCACTTTTTTCACGACATTCTCCTGCAGTTATCAGAATTGAGACATTTTGATTATTATCGTTTCAACATTTTGTAACATACATTTGTTACAGATGTGTTTCAGTATAATAACTTTTGTGTAGAAATTATCGTTATATAGAGCCATAAGAAGATTTTACAGAATATTTATGCGATCTCCACTAGAACGTAACAATAATCGCATATACTGGTTTAAACGAAAAAAGGAGAAATGAAACCATGAAAACTAAAATCAGACTGAGTGAAGACTATTATTTCTGTTGCTGCGATTGGTGTGACACGGAAAACCGTGTGCTCTGGGCAAAGTTGCAGGATGGAACATACTGCGGCGCCTGTCATCGGCCGATAAACCTTCCGACTCTGAGCAGCGCTGCCGATGAAAGCAAGATAGCAGCAGGGCTGTATTAGTCATGGCTAAATCCCTGAAGTTATTGGCTGAATGGTTGCGTTTGCCGGTACGGAGCGGTTTTGCTGAACTTGACATTCAGATTGATAAATTGCGCATATTGCGTGATTCTTATCAGACAGCAGCTCAAGCGAAACTTAATTATTCAACAGCAGATATAAAGGAAAGCGGGGAGCAGTTGTGCATACAGTAAACATGCATCACCAGGAACCGATTTAAAAATCAGTGTGTGCGGAACATCTCCAGCACGTAGAGGATAATTTCAATCACAATCAGTGCAATAATGATCCATTCCAGACGGGCCGAACGACGGGCATGGGACAAGCTGCTGAAAACGTCAGTCATGTCCAGCAGTGTCTCCGATTTGTGCTTGATCTCATGGTAGCGCTGATTGAGTTCAAAGAGACTGGCCATCGTCAGATATAGACGGTCGGCTTCCGGGTTGTCCCAGGTGATTTCAGGCTTATCGAGCACCATGATATGGGCGATTGAGGTAAATTTAAAACTCAAAATCGATGAAGCCAGCCTGGCCATGTCCCGATCGGGAAGCTCCATGCTTCCCTTGCCCAGATTGGAAATCAGAACCTCCACCTCGTCAAAGACCACGTCAATCCGGTCTTCAATCCTCTCCAGCGCGACAGATTTGGCAATCACAAAACAAATAATATCCACAAACGCCAGGTCGTAGTGCGGCATGACAGCATAGTCATTCGTAATGGACGGAGCATGTTGCGGATCGATTTCAAGTCTGTATTCATCGTGATAGTGTAATTGAGGCTGTCCTTGGAGATTATCGGCATAGGCCGGAATACCATCCAGAAAGCGGGCAATAATATCTGCGGAACAATTAATAAAGACCGCTCCGCCGAAATAATACAGGCAAACCAGTTCAACATCTTTATCAGCAGCCAGCGAGAATGTAACCGGGTTGAGCTTCATCGGCTCTTCCCAACGATACTTGCGGGTTATGCCAAGCTTGGCTGCCAGGCGATTCAGATCCAGCTCGCCGCTAAAAGCGTAAGCATTGAAAGTAAATTGTTCCATATCCTTTAAATATCTTTGAAGAGCGGACAGTTGGGGCACTTCTGCCTCAAAAGCTCCAATTCCCGCTCTCCAATATCGTGCAGTCGGGCATCATCCGAGGCACACAGTTTTTGCACAAGTTCCTCCCACTTGTAACTTGGGCAAGATTTTTCCTGAGGGATTTCCCTCATTTTGCGTGCAATTTCCTCATATGTATTATTGATCGTATTTGCCATTGTCGAACTCCTCTCTTTTTTAGATTACCATAAGCAGGTTCGGTTACAAGTACCTGACTAATTTGTTATGCCGCACTACCGACTTATACCTTAAACCAGATTAATCTGTTGTTTCCAGTGAAATTTGCGGCAATCGGGCCAAAATTGGCCGATTGATATCTGACCGTCCAGCAGCAGACCGTTGAAAGTTTTTAACCGGCTGAGTATCTGGGCTATATTGACCTGAATGGGGGATATGGAATGCTAGCAGTTTAGTTTTTTCTTGACCATCAGAACGTTACCTGAGTTAAAACAGCTATAACGATGATGCCAATAATGCTGATTGAGGAACTCATTGATCGGGCTTTAATTTTTTTAAACAACGCTAATCCAGATTCAGCAAGAGAGGCGATTTTAATTGCCGTTTCTCTCCCAATGATTTTTCACTGAAGAATAACGCCGCGATTTCACGAACTGGTTTCGGACCCGGAAAATCTTGTTAATTCCTGGCTTTGATAGAATTGTTTTGCTCTTTGCGAACAAGTGGATATATCGGTTGAGACCAGTAACCACACATTATGCACAGAGAACCCTGCACAAAACCTGAATCAAATATGCTTTCATGCTTAATTATCCCGATCTTGACTTTGCACTTTGGACAATACATATTCAATAACCCCCTATTATTAGTTGGTCACACTGCAGCGCAATACTCGCTGGGATCGCAGTCACTGTCGTCTTCATAGGCCTGGTCATGATTAATAAGTTTACCAAAATCATACTACAGCTGTATGATCGCTTTGAAGGCTGCAATTATTGATTCTTTTGCATCTTTATCACTGCATTGTTCGTAAGCATTAGTCAGGGCTTTAATAGCGGTCTGGGTAAGTATGTTTGAACTTAGTACTGAAATATTCATCCTTAACTCCTTTTGAATTGAATATTTCAATCATAACAAAATGCAGGTTACAATGGTGTGCCGTGTTATCAAAATGTTTGAAACAGCACCTATCAGCGATAATATAAATTTCAGACAGGAATTAGGCGCTTGACACGTTCCGGTCTACGGTAATAGCAACCAGTGCTTCATGCTGAAAATTGCAAAGAAGGGAAAAATCAAAGAGATACCTGGTACTGGCCCGAACATCATACTGCATCGCTTTTGATACTCAACCCGCTACTGTTATTGCCTTACCTTGATGTCCGGTTTAAGGATATCGAGACCATTCTAAACTGGGGGTTGACGACCATCTGACATTTACTTCGAGCTGGGAATGGGGAGCTGTTTCTCAAATAATGCGGAAATTATTTTCGGAAATTAGAGGGTTTGATTGTTTCACTTTTATTATTATCCGCCCAGTCATAAGAATGACCGGGCGGCGTTATCTGATAGAGACGACTCTTTGGAAGAGTAGATACTGTAGAAAAGCTACCAAAGCCAAACTAAACCAGCTTATTTTTTTGCCTTCTTTTTGGCTTTTTTTGTTTCAGGTACTATTTCAGATAGCTCCGGTTCTTTTGTCGATGCGGTTTTCTTGGCTTGCAAAGGAGTAGGGACGCTTTGCTCCTTGATCCCCAAATGTTTCTCAATTCCAGAAATCGCCTCACCGCCATTTTTTCGGTACTTTTGATACCCGTCAGCAATCTCTTTGTGTGCCTTAACAAATGCGTTTAGTTTGGGAACAATTTCAATCATTGCTTGAAAATTATCAGCCAATGAAAATACAGCTTTTTCTTTTTTGCTCATCTAAGCCTCCCTTTTTAATTCTTGGATTGAGTTACAATGTCAACCGTTAATAGATCCCTGTTGAAGCAACCTGACAATTCAACTGGAATTTATTTCAAATGACATATCGGGGATATTTATATCATCGCTTTAATAAACACAATGTTACATTTATGTAAACTTTTCTACAACTGTGTGACGATCCGACATCAAGCGGAGTAATTCACCGTAAACGGCACCATCTTGACCGATATCCATAGATAATGGTTTGTATCCCACCAAAATATGGCAATCATCAAGACGATTCGACTGTCGAGATTGCGACCTCCAACGGTTCTGAAAGCCAGGTGATTTCTGGATAAAGAGACTTGTCAAGACGAAGATAGGTGCCGTCAACTCCAGAGGGAGCCCACCAGCATTCACTTCCGCGGTTAGGCAATTCGTAAAACAAATAGAGATCGTTATTTTTATCTCGGGCAATGTACATGTAATTTCTCCTCAGATTGAATTATGTCAAATATTCAGGGATAGTAATTGAACACTTTTTCCGTAGCTAAGTCGATTCACATTATTAAAACAAAAACTCCGAACCGGAGAATCAGACGTGCCGCCTACCTGCTGTTCAGTTTCGCCCGAAGCACAACCTCCATCCAAAGCTGATCAAAAAGCAGCGCCGCCTGGCTTTTGGGTGCGAACAGCCCCACCGGCGCCCTGTGTACACCCATATATTCGATGATTGACAGGTAGGGGATACCGGTTTGCAATACCCCGAAAATCCGGTTTTGGTCGTCCAGGATGGTATCGACATGAAGCTTTTTGCGTTTGTCCACCATGGAGAAGAACGGCATCAACTTGAGCGTAAGTTTTTTGTGCTGGTCCACATACTCCACAATCTGCTCGTAAGTCCTCAATGACAATGTGGTAGGAATGAGCGGCACCAGCATGACGTCAGCAGAATTAAAAATGTTTTCCGATACCAGCGAAAAGCTGGGAGGGCAATCCAGAAAAAGAACATCATAATCATCTTCAAAGCGGCTGACAAACTCGCTCATTCGTTTTTTGGGTTTTTTCTCACTATCAAGAAACAGGTCCATATGTCGGTAAGAAAAATCCGCCGGTAACAAATCCAGATATTCAATATCGGTTTCTTTAACAAGGTCGCCAATCGTTTTGGTTTTGAAGAGTTTCTTGGTGCCCCCCTTAACCTCAGGCTTTACGTTAAAATAGTAGCTTGCCGCTCCCTGTGAATCAAGATCCCACAAAAGGGTCTTCATGCCGCTCTTTGCACAGGAGTAGGCCAGATTAACGCAGGCGGCTGTTTTGCCGACGCCACCTTTAATGTTATACAGGGCAATCACTTTCATATATCACTCCCCGATATTCATTTTTAGAGACGTATAATAACTGCAATCACATCAAACTCAAACAAATATCGGGCAACCTGTCTTGTAGTTAATAGTTTTGCAATTTGCAGTGTGGAAACGAGACTGGGCACCATCAATCAGAGAAAATTGGCGACCATTTCACGCCAACTGAAAGCCCGGTGAGCTTCGCCGGCCCAGACGTGGAACGAAAACTGGATTCCTTTTTGATGCAGGACATCCCGGAATTGCTGGTTGTTGTTCAGAAAAGAATCCTCTTCACCGATGGCAATAGTAACATGCATTCTGCGCATCTTGTCTAGCAGTTCGGGATCGTTGATGTTGGGAACAAAGAGGGAAGGGTTGTGGAAATAACCGTCGAACAGGTCTCGAAAAGAACCTACACCTCGGGTCAGATCATATCTGGCGCTAAAGGCAACCAGCCTGGGGAATCACACAAGCCTTGGGGGTCACAAGCCTCGGGGGTCAGGTCTTGAAAAGTCACTTTTACCGATTAAGAACTTTACTGACTGTCGTGTAGTGGACGCCGAGAACATAAGAAATTTCTTTCAATGTATAGCCGTGATTGATATGTGCTTCATGAATCAACCGAATTCTTTCTGCTTTTGGATGTACAGCTTCAGCACCTGAGAAAAGCTCAGAAAGCGCGGTCTGCAAGCATGGCGCTGTATCCTCGGTATCTCGGTTATATTTTTCTTCTCATATAGATGACCTTTCATTTTCTCCAGAAATGCTTCCGTTCCCAACACAATCTGGCCGGACAATTTTTCCCAAGGTGACGACGTGACTGCCAATCCTTCTTTAACAAATCGCCGATACTGTTGCCGTGCCTGCCCAAGTGACGATGAAAAGTGCGACAGAGTCCATTCCGTGGTCAACCACTCCGGTTTCTCTTGTTTGCCGAGTGTGGCGAGATAGCTGCTCCATTTGTATTCACCTGACTGCTTCACCATCTCCGCGCGTACCGGATTCAAAACAACGTAACGGCATAGTTCCAACAGATGACTTTCCTTCTCTACCAAAATAGCTTTGAAGCGTCCTTTAAAAAGATGTCCGTCTCTGCCGTTATTGCGATTGAATGCTTGAGTAAAAACGCCATTAAACTGCCGCATACCAGCGGATAGATTTCCATCTGGTGTTTCTATAAGGAGGTGATAATGGTTAGTTGTTGAGTGCCACGACATCGTGGACGATTTATTATGCCAAGACATCGTGGACACTCATCTTATTCAACGTAATTTGTAATCGAATTCTTCAACCTGTTTTTTATCCAGAAAGAGTTTCAGCTTTTGATCTTTGA
>JBBQCH010000009.1:0-37573 GCA_038318485.1 Geobacterales bacterium | reverse complement strand
ATGGCACATCATCATAAAACTGCAAAACAAATTTCCGGTGGGTATCAGGAAAACTCCTACTTTCGCTCGCCATAATCCCTCCAGTAAGTTGGTTGGATACGACGATTATACATCAGGAGGAGCTAACTACCTACCCCATTCTCAGCAATTATAGATGGAATTGTATTAATTGATAGCATTAATTTGATAAAATCAAAAAAATTTATGTATGAGTGCGATTGAGACTGATTTGGTGAAAAACTCTGAGTTTTGCTGCAAATTCTAAAATAAAGATAAAATAGATTGACAGGTAATGCTCCCGGCTCTATATTGATTTCCAAATTCAATAGTGGGGTGGCGCATGATTCTCGAAAAGAAAAAAGCTTTTAATAACTTTGCTGCCAGCAAAGGTTTGCGCTCCACACGACAGAGGGATGTCATCCTCGATATTTTTCTTTCTACCCACCAGCATGTCAGCGTTGAAGAACTGTACCTGAAAATCAAAACCAGCAACCCGGGCATTGGTCACGCCACGGTCTACCGTACACTCAAGCTTTTTGTGGAGGCGGGGCTGGCGCGCGAGATTCTGCTACATGACGGCCAGACCCGTTATGAGCATGTAATGGCTGGTGAACACCATGACCATCTTGTCTGCACCGGCTGCAATAACATTATCGAATTTGAAAATGAAACTATAGAAAAACTGCAGAACGAAATTGCAACACTCCATGGTTTCATGATCAGAAGTCACAAACTTGAGATCTACGGTCTTTGTGCCGACTGCAGAAAAACTGAGTTGTAGCCTGATAATCGGGCTTTTTTTTAAGATAACAATGAAATTGAAAATCAAAAGCATAAAAGGGATGTAATCATGTCATCAAGCAGAAACAATTCAACATCCGCAACGCCACGTCGTGACGGCGTCCGTCGGGTGTCTCTGGTCGGCAATCCCAATGTCGGAAAGAGTGTGCTATTCAATGCATTGACTGGCGCTTATGTGACGGTCTCCAATTACCCGGGAACATCTGTAGAAGTTTCGCGTGGCAACGCAACCTTGGATGGTGAAGCCTGGCAGGTCATAGATACCCCAGGGATGTACTCGATCCACACTATTACCGAGGAGGAGCGGGTCGCACGTGAGATCCTGCTGAACGAGACTCCTGATGTAGTAATACACGTTCTGGACGCTCGCAATCTGGAGCGGATGCTGGCTATGACGGTACAGTTGATTGAGGCCGAATTGCCGGTGATCCTGGTTGTCAATATCATGGATGAGGCCGAGCGGATGGGGCTCAAGATCGATTTGGGGCTGCTGCAGGAAAGGCTGGGGATTCCGGTCATCGGTGCAGCCACCGCACGCAACCGGGGTGTGGATGAGATCAGGTCCGCAATTGCCGGTTATGCTGGTCAAAAGCATGTACGACGTCATTTCCCCTACAGCCGTCTGTTGGAGCATGACATCAACGAAATTGCAGCTATGATGACCGGTGAATACATCCTTTCCCGCCGCTCTCTGGCGATGCTGCTGCTGCAAAAGGATGAAGAAATTATATCGATAGTGCGCCACAATGAAGGTGCTGAATACGCCGTGCTGGCCAAGGTGGCCCGTGAAATTTCCTTCAAGCGCCGCGGTTCTTTCCATCTCAATCTCTCACTGGAACGCAACGAGATTGCAAAAGAGTTACTGCAGGGTGTTTTTGTGGCCCCGGATAAGCGCGTTGTAACCTTGTCTGAGCGGCTGTCTAGTTGGTCGGTCAAGCCCCTGACCGGTATTCCGATGCTGCTGATAGTGCTGTATTTCGGACTCTACAAGTTTGTGGGAGAGTTTGGTGCTGGAACATTAGTTGACTTGCTGGAAAAACAGATTTTTATTGATAAGGTCAATCCCTGGGTAACAGATCTGATTAAAAATATTGTCCCTTGGGAGATCATTCAGGAGCTGATAGTAGGTGAATACGGTATCATCACGCTTGGAATCCGCTATGCTGTTGGTATTATTTTGCCGATTGTGGCTACTTTTTTCATTTTTTTCTCATTCCTGGAAGATACAGGCTATTTTCCGCGCCTGGCTCTTTTGGTGGACAGGGTCTTCAAGCATTTCGGCATGTCAGGAAGGGCGGTTATTCCGATGGTGCTGGGCTTCGGTTGCGACACGATGGCTACGATGGTCACCCGCACCCTTGAGACAGTTCGCGAACGGGTTATTGCAACGGTCCTGCTGGCTCTGGCAATTCCCTGCTCGGCCCAGTTGGGTGTGATCATCGCGTTGCTTTCCAAGTCTCCGGGGGCTTTAGTGGTTTGGAGTGTCTGTCTGCTGCTGATATTCGTTGCCGTCGGCTTGTTGGCCGCACGACTGCTGCCTGGCGAGGCGCCGATGTTCTACATGGAACTGCCTCCAATGCGTTTGCCGCAATTATCGAATGTGTTGACCAAGACTTATACTCGCATGCAGTGGTATTTTATGGAAATAATGCCACTGTTTGTAATTGCCTCGATACTGCTCTGGCTTGGCAAGATAACCGGTTTCTTTGAAAAGGCCGTGGATGCCATGACGCCGGTGATGAACTCGATCGGTCTGCCAAAAGAGGCTGCTGTAGCATTTATTTTCGGATTTTTCCGTAGGGATTATGGTGCAGCCGGTCTTTATGACCTGCAGACCAAAGGTCTGATGGATGCGCGCCAGTTGACGGTGGCGGCCGTCACTCTGACCCTGTTCATCCCTTGTATAGCCCAGTTTCTAGTCATGAAGAAGGAGCGTGGTTTGAAAGTGGCCGGCAGTATCGGCTTGTTCGTAAGTTTGTTGGCATTTGGAAGCGGTTATCTGCTGAACCAGTTTCTGCTGGTGACCGGGCTGTTGGCATGAAATGCGGATTCTGCGGTCATATATTCGATCAGAATGAAGGAAAGCAGGGTTGTGGCGGCTGTCCAGGCGGATGCCATTCGATTCACTGTCCGCGTTGTAACTACAAAAATCCGCTGGAACCTGATTTAATAAAAAAAATACGTAAAATTTTCAATAAGAACGACCATCATAAAGGAGATAAGGCATGAAACTGTCAGATAAGGCGGAAGAGATTCTGGAGGCGCTCTGGATTGCTGTTGAGGAGAAGAAACTTGCATCACTGGATCCGCAGGATTTTACAATTCCACTGGATGATCCTGCCTATGCTGAATTGACTGGTCGTGCCATGGTGGAGATCAGGCAGGGTTTGGTTTATTTCAGGCCGGAAGGGAGAATAGAAGGACGCACTACGATTCGTCGCCATCGTTTGGCGGAGCGTCTGATGATGGACGTTCTCAATATCCGCGGAGAAGCCGGCGATTACAAGGCCTGCGAGTTTGAACACCTGCTGCATGAGGGTGTTGACACAAAGGTTTGTACGATGCTCAATCATCCCACTACCTGCCCGCATGGCAAGCCGATTCCGCCTGGTGATTGCTGTGAACAGGCTCGAGCCGAGGGTGATCTGGGGGTTTTGCCGCTGACCGAGTTCAAGCCTGGACAGGAAGGGGAGATCGCCTACATCCAGACTGAAGACAGCAAAAAAATGCAGAAACTGATGGCAATGGGGGTGCTGCCGGGCAATCGTATTGTTTTGCTGCAGGCTTTCCCGTCTTACATCTTCCGGGTTGGCTACTCGGAATTTGCAATTGACAGCAATCTGGCTAAGGAAATATTCGTAAGAAAGTAGCAGGTAATTGAATTCTGTCTTTCAATAACAGCGTCCTTACGGCTTGCACGGAAGGACGTTTTTGTCTTGTTTGATTGACAACGCTGCATACAGAATCTAATATGTCCCCAATCCCACTCTGAAAGGCATGTATGAAGGTTATTATCCTCCTCGGCGACGGTATGTCGGACGAACTTTACAGCGAACTCGGTAACAAATCTCCTCTTCAGGCAGCTTCAACACCAAACATGGATTTCATGGCTCAGCATGGCCAGGTAGGTCTGGCTAACACGGTTCCTAAAGGATTGCCTCCCGGCAGTGACGTGGCCAATCTGTCCGTTTTCGGTTATGATCCGCGCAATTGTTATACCGGTCGATCTCCACTGGAAGCCATCAGTATGGGGGTTACACTCGGACCGGAGGATGTCGCTTTCCGTATGAATCTGATTACGCTTAAGCCGCACGGCAGTTCCATCTATATGCAGGATTTTTCTGCGGGACATATCTCCACTGAAGAAGCACGTGAGCTGGTCGAATCACTGCAACAGGAACTGGGCAATGACGAGATTGAATTTTATCCCGGCGTCGGTTATCGCCACCTGATGGTTTGGCGTGGCGGCAAAGATGGCATGAATGGTACTCCGCCCCATGATATTACCGGTAAATCAATTCTCGATCATCTTCCCACGGGCGATGGCTCCGACGTGCTGATCAACATAATGAACCACGCTCAAATGGTTCTGCATAACCATCCAGTCAACAAAAAACGCAAGGATGATGACCTGTTGCCGGCCAATTCTATCTGGCTCTGGGGGCATGGCAAGATCCCGAAGATAGCACCTTATAAAGAGATATTCGGTTTATCCGGTGCCGTCATCTCGGCCGTTGATCTGATCAAGGGAATCGGAGTCTGTGCCGGTTTGGATATTGTTAACGTTGAAGGTGCCACCGGTTATATCGATACCAACTATTTAGGCAAGGCACAGGCGGCTCTGGCGGCCCTGGAAGAGCATGATTTTGTGTATGTGCATGTTGAGGCTCCCGATGAGGCTTCCCATGCAGGCAGAATGGATCACAAGATCCAGGCCATTGAGGATTTCGACAAACTGGTGGTTGGGACCGTTTTGGAAGGTATCAAAAAATTCGGTGAGTACGCCATACTCTGCACACCGGATCATCCAACCCCGGTCAAACTGATGACCCACACCTCCGATCCGGTCCCGTTTATCATTTATCGTGGCGGGACAGGCGCAGGGAATGGTGCAAGTTCCTATGACGAATCCCAGGCCAAGTCAACCGGTCTGACTGTGGAAGGCCATGCACTGATGAATGAACTTCTATCTTGAATACTGTTGATATTAAACAGAAAAGGGCATCCGGTTGTATTCGGATGCCCTTTTTAGATAATACAGGCTGGTTTGCCGAAACTATCGGTTTCGCCGTTCTATATTCCTGGGAGCACTTTCCTTCTGAGATTGTCCATTTTCTTTGTCTTCTTCCGGTGTTGTAACTCTCCAAACCCTTTTCTCTTTAGGCTCTCTGATTTTCAACTTTCGTTGAGGTTTATCTGTTTTTTGCGGAGTAGCGTCCGGTGAGTTTGCAGTTACCGGCTGAGTCACGGCATTCTGCCTGCGCTCACCACGGGACTGGGGCACAGCAGGAGAAGGCTGGCTGGCCGGTGTGACTGGCGTTTGCTGTGGCTGCTCCAGGCGTTGGGGAACCGGTCTGGAAGGTGCTGGAGATGCCTGTGGA
Source organism: Geobacterales bacterium (assembly GCA_038318485.1). Lineage (GTDB taxonomy): Bacteria > Desulfobacterota > Desulfuromonadia > Geobacterales > Pseudopelobacteraceae > JACRCG01. The sequence goes on along the minus strand of JBBQCH010000009.1, from coordinate 32,171 downwards.
ACTGCTGGCGGCGTAGTTGAACGTTGTCGGCTCCCATCGCGCTGCACTGGAACATTTTGTGGCTGGCTGGCAGGCACTGGCGAAGGCGCAGTTCGAACTGGAGCTGCCTGCTGAGGTCTGCGTTGCGGCAAGGCTTCAGGAGTTACGCGCGGGAAATGTTGACGCAGTTCGCGGTTATCTCGATTCTCTATCCGCGGTGGGACAACTCTCGGAGGGGTCTGTTTGATGATCGGCATACGCGTCTCACGCAACGGCTGAATACGGGGGCTCCCGACCGAAATCGATACTGATGGTGACCTGTTTCTGGAACCTGGTTGCGAAACCACTCTTCCCCTCAGGAAATCATTTTGAGGCACAATCGTCAAACCACCGTGGACTTGCCGGTTTCTGTAAATTATATTTCTTGAAATTACAGGGGTCGTTCTGATGTCAATGCTGTTACGACCATAATGGCGACGTCCATAAAAAGGCTCTCCCGGCGCAAGCGGTGTCCAGCCTATGTCGCTTCCGGATTGATACCAGCCGACATAGCCAGGTCCCCAATAAACATCTCCCCGGGCAGGTGGAACCCAGCACCAGCCAAAACCGCTGACGACAGTCCAGCGACCGAAGTGATAAGGTATCCAGCCCCAACTTTCAAAGGATATCCAGACATAGTCGTCTCCTTTCCAAATCCAGCGGCCACTGCGATAGGGAGCCCAATCATTGGAAATGATTACGGTTGGTCGCCAGACCATGCCATATTCCGGGACGCGGACCCATCTGCCGTTTGAATCCAGTTCTGACGAATAACCTTGTAACTCTTCAGGCAGGTACGAATCTGACCTTGTGGCGCGCGATAGTTCTCTGTCCCGGTCCATGTTCCAGTTTTCCCAACTGTCGGGCGGATTGAGCGACAGAATTGCATTGTAGCCTTCTTCAAGAACCAGATGTTCACCGGCACGCACTTTTGTTTGCCGGCCGTTTCCTTCCACATAGGCTGAACCTCTGAAAATTGAAACATCCTCCTGGTTGTAAGGTAGGATATCAATTCGCAATCTGGTTCGTGCTGCAGGGAGTACGGTGGTGTCGTCGGCATCGATCTGAAGTGCGTTATTGGCGAGAGTTTGTGTCGTCTTTACGTAGGCCCGTCCACTGGCCAGATGCAAGTGCGTGAATCCATCTTCGTTAGCCAGCAGATCAAGTTGTGAACTTTCATCAATTCTAACTATGCTGCCGTCTGCAAGTTGGATCTCTGTCCTGGCATTATCTGAGCACCAGATGGCATCACCCTCATCAAGCGGAGTGTTGATTGCGGCCGGAAGCCATTCATCGGCCTCCGGTGTACGGAACATAACATCTCCTTCCAGCATTCTGACCCTGGCTGGGCCGATGACACCGGCCAGCGCAAAAGTAGGAATGATCAGTATCAGTAGCAGGCATGTACATAGTATTTGTTTCACTTTAATCCTCCTATCTATGGCGATTGAATTTGATGTAAAGTTGATGCAGATAGCATGCCGTAGTATAAATTCTGCAATATCGAGAGCTTGTGATTGTTGTTTCCTGTACAATATCTCATTTGAGGTGCCGCATGGGTCATTTGAAGTTGTCGATGATCCAGCGTGCGATGCTGCGCAAAGGTGGCAGGGCAGGGAGGGCGTCGATCGGAAACCAGCGGGCGTCTTCCAGTTCAGTCTTTTCGACTACGATCTCACCAGCGGCATAGTCGGCCACAAAGCCGGCCATCAATTGAGCCGGAAAGGGCCAGTTCTGGCTTCCCACATAGCGGATATTACAGATTTCAATACCGGTTTCCTCACGTACCTCACGAATGGCACACTCTTCCAGGGATTCACCAAAATCAAGGAATCCAGCCACCAGGCCGTATCTACCTGGTGCCCACTCTGCTTTTCTGGCCAGAAGAATCTCATTGCCACGTTTAATCAGTATAATCGCACAGGGATGGATATGGGGGAAATGGTCACTGTTACACGAACTGCAGCGCTTGCCCCAGCTTGTTGTCAGGCCGACGGTTTTTGTGCCGCAGCGTGAGCAGTGAATGCTTTGGCGTTCCCAGTGCAGGATCTGTTTGGCAAGTCCTGCCAGAGTGAGGGTCTGGGTATCCATGCGTTCGCCGGAAGCGTTGAAGGGTTCGGCCACATAAGGAGATTGCAGCTGCAGGCTGCTGCTGACGGATATGGCGTATAGTGGCCTGCCGCGCCAAGTACCAATCTGAAGTGGCTCTTGATGAGGTGTCAGCCACTCCGGAAGTGGTCCGTTTGGGAGTGACAGTGTTGAGCCATTTTCAATCAACACAGCATTGTTGCCCTGCATGATTGCCCAGATACAATCTTCGACTGGCTGGCTGTTTTCAGTTCTATGAAAGATAAAATCATCGGATATGGATGAATAGTTGAATGGAAGGTTTATCGCATCCGGATACCCGGATCGTTTTCCGGGATGTTCATGTTGAGGATTGATCTGTTGTCTGACCGCTGCCTGTTGAGCAAAGCCTTTGCAATTTGGCCATAAATCTTTTGACATGTTGGGTCCCGTTTCTGTTTAGTATGATAGAAGTTCTTCCCTGCTTTTTAGGTAGCAATTAACTTTGTAACGCACTTAACCTGTTTGTCAGGGCAGGAAAAATATTTTGTGCTGTAATCGTATCTTTTCGGTTTGTCAATGTACAGCCTGGACTTGACTAGCAGCTTAATAATCAACATAATGCGCACATGATCCCTGCCAAATACCCCCTGAAACCTTTTCTAGTGAGCGTCGTCCGTCTTTGTCTTGTGTTGGTGCTGTTGTGGTATCTGGTATGTCTGTTTTCTCCTCCTGGAGATGGGACCGTTGTACGTGATATCTCGTTTCCGCCCGGCAGTGGGATACGTAAACTGGCCGATGAACTTAAAGCAGGCGGAGTTATTCGCAGTTCATGGCATTTTGTTCTGCTTACCCGTCTGCGGGGGCAGGCCCATAAACTCAAGGCCGGAGAGTATTGTTTCAACGCTGGTATGAGACCTGCTCAAATTCTTAAAAAACTGTCTACTGGCGATGTCGATTATCGTAAATTCTCAATGCCGGAAGGTTATTCGATCTACCAGGCAGCTGAGTTGCTGGAGCAGAAAGGGCTTTTCGAAAAAGATGAATTTTTGAAAAAATGCCGTGATGCTGATCTGTTATCTAGTCTGGGATTGAACCATCAAAGTGTGGAAGGATATCTTTATCCGTCCACTTACAATTTGACGCGCGGTTCAAATGAAGAGCAATTGATTACCCAGATGGTGTCCCAGTTTAATAAGAAATATGCAGAATTATCTAAAACCATCGGAGAGGCTGCAGGGATGTCACGTAATGAGATTGTTACGCTGGCATCGGTTATTGAGAAAGAGGCGGTCTCACCGGAAGAAAAACCGCTGATCTCGTCGGTATTTCATAACCGTCTGCGGCTGGGGATGCCGTTGCAGAGCGATCCTACTGCGGTTTATGGTGTCCGCGCCTATTCTGGCAAAGTGACAAAGGCGGACATTCTACGCCCTTCGCCATACAACACCTACCTCAACAGGGGACTGCCGCCCGGACCAATCGGTAATCCGGGAAAAGACGCAATTCAGGCTGCAATGAATCCTTCCCGCACAGATTACATCTATTTTGTTGCCCGCCAGGATGGTACCCATCAATTTTCCCGTACGCTGGATGAGCACAATCGGGCCGTCGATCGCTATCTCAAACAATAATCACCAATATAAGGCGTTTCTACCGTCGGATGGGATTATGTCGATCACTGTTATTTCCGGTGGAGCCAACAGCCGCATGGGCGGTCCCCAGGTCCCCGTTCCGCGTGAAACATGGATTTGTGAACCGGTCTTGGTTGTGCTTGTTCCACAGGGAATAGGGTATTTGTACTTTACTATGAAATTGAACGGGAACAATTGCCCTTTGTGGACATGACCAGAAAGCTGCAGGTCGAAACTGCCGTCACTTTCCGGATCAATCTCCGGTCGATGTTTGAGCAGGAGATGAAATGCGTTTTTGGAAACGGAACGAAGCAGGGTATTGCCACTGTTTTGAATTTCTACGCTGTTTCCTGTCACGGCCGTGTCGTCAATGCCGGTTATCGTGATGCCATTTGGAAGTTTTATAGATTGTCCTCGCAATACAGTGAACCCCGCGGCATGTGTAAAGGTCAGCGCCTGCTGCAGGCCGGCATAGGCTTCGTGGTTGCCGGTCACAGCAAATTTTCCAGAGGGAACATTTACAGCTGCCAAGATGGCGGCCAGCCTGTTTAGATCCGGTGAAATCTCCTCACGTGAAAGACGTCCGTCAATCAGGTCACCGGTGGATACTAGAATATCCGGCTGTGCCTGACGGACAGCCTCCAGTATGTGCTCCAACCTTTTTTCGCCGAGCAATAGACCGATATGTACATCTGATAACTGCACGATTCTGATTCTTGACATGCCTGACGGAAGTTTGCCGGATTTGATGGTCACATGTTCGGTTTGTATCTGATATGCTTCAAAACAGGCATAGACGCTTGCAACTATCGCTAGAATAAGAGCCAGTTTACACGAGAAGGCTGCGGACAGAAAATCATGCGGAGGGAAGGAAAAAATCCGGTTCGAAAGCCAGTTTACACCACTAAGCGCTTGCATAATCAATAGTGACGACACAAACAGAAACAGGAATCCCATCCAGATATATCCGGGCCAGGCCGTTAAAAATGCAGCCCTACCCATTCCGGTTCGCTCAAAGAGGCGAACCAGCAGCGGTGCAAGCGTCATCAATAGCATCCATGCGACCAAAACACCGGAAAAGGCAGGAGAGGGGGAAAGCGCAGCCCGCAAGCGGAAGAAAGCATAAACGTGCATCCCTCCGTAGATGGAAAGGAATGTAATCAGGAAGAGGGACATGGTATGTGCTCTTTAACACCGCCAAAAGTCAGGCGGTGAATTGGGGAGGGTCCCAATCGCCGAATCGCTTCCATATGCAGGGAACTGCCGTATCCTTTATGGCCGGCAAACCCGTAGCCTGGATAAAGCCGATCCATTTCAACCATCAACCTGTCTCTGGTTACTTTGGCAATGATTGAAGCGGCTGCGATTGAGATACTCAATGAATCACCCTTCTTGATAGTCTTCTGCGGGATGGTGGTGTTGATCGGTGTGATGCCGTCGATAAGCAGATAGTCTGGCTGCTGCTTGAGCTGTTCGACCGCATTCAGCATGGCCAGACGGGTGGCCTGAAGTATATTGATTCTGTCGATGATATCCGGTTCAATTACTCCAATACCGATTGCGATTGCTCTGGCAGATATGACATCGAACAGGATTTCTAGTTTTTGGGGAGATAGCTTTTTAGAGTCATCGATCCCTGAAATATGCAGACCTGTTGGAAGGATTACTGCCGCTGCCATGACCGGTCCAGCTAACGGCCCGCGCCCGACTTCATCTACTCCGGCAACATAGATGAAACCTGAGTTATGTGCGATTTTCTCAAAGGCCAGGGTGTCGATAGGGTCTTTTTGGAAAAGGTTTTTCTGAATATCCATAATTGTACCTGATCCTGATAAATACGATGAGTGTTTTTGCTGAATAGTTAAAAAAAAGCCCCGCATTTAGCGGGGCCTTTGTGAATTACTTTGCAACCGGTACATATTTCTTTTCGCGAATCCTGGCTGCCTTACCGCGCAGTTTACGCAGGTAGTAAAGCTTGGCGCGACGGACGTGACCGCGAACCATGATTTCGATGTTCTCGATGCTTGGAGAATGAAGCGGGAACATCCTCTCAACGCCGATGCCGTTAGAAATCTTGCGGACGGTGAAAGTCTCACGAGCGCCGCCTTTCTGACGAGCTATTACAACACCCTGATAAGCCTGGATACGCTGCTTGTCACCCTCAACAATCTTAACATGTACCTTTACAGTATCGCCAACCTTGAAAGGTACGATGTTCTTTTTCATTTGTTCAAATTCTAAAAAATCGATGGTATTCATTGCTTGCTTTCCTCCTGTATGATGCTGCTTGTTTTTTGATTATCTGCTTTAGTGAAGCGTTCCCCTCAGTCTGTCGAGCATGATGGCTGCTGCCGACCGGACTGAAAGATGATTGTATGAACCGTTTCCTGCAATGGGCTCCAAAATATGGTCGACTGCCTCGAAGCATTCATCAGTAAGCCCCCAGCCGGTACCTAGAAGCATAAGAAATGGCTGCTCGACGTCGTCCAACAACTGCCTGAGAGCTGACAGTGATATTGAACCAGATCGTTGGGCGGCTCCGGTAATGGCAACCTTGACTTGCTTTGTGAATCCCTTTTGAAAATCCTCAATTGCTGACTGCAAGGTCGGGCATACTCGAACTATTTCCAAGGCACTGCGTCGGTCTGGATTATAGTCGGCACCCCAACCTTCCTGCCAGTGGTCGCTGATACGCTCAGCAAGTCGGCGCTGCTCTTCGGCCGGAGTAACTATGTAGAACCGGTCAAGACCAAATGTTTTGGATGAGCGCGCAATATCATGCTGGTCAAGGTTAGTAAGAGCCGTAGTTACAACTTCATGGTGTTTGTTGTAGACCGGATAGTGCAAAAGTGCTATGGCCAAATTGTTACATGCCACCGGCATCCTCCTGCGCAATCTCTTTCAGCATCTTCAAATCTTCCTTGTTCAGTGAAATATCTGAAAGTAAATCTGGTCGAAGCAGACGTGTTTTACGCAGTGATTCCTTGCGACGCCATTTTCTGATCAATTCGTGATTACCGGATAGCAATGCTTCCGGGACGTCAAGACCCATGAAAACCGGAGGACGTGTATATTGCGGGTACTCCAGCAGACCATCACCAAAAGAATCTGATCCGGCCGACTCGTTGCTTCCAAGTACTCCAGGTATCAGTCTGGTTGTGGTATCCACAATTGCCATGGCAGCTATTTCACCGCCTGAAAGAACAAAGTCACCAAGCGAGATATCGTCCTCAGCGAAAAGAGTCCGGATCCTTTCGTCGATCCCTTCATAACGTCCACAGACTATAATCAAGCCTTCTTTACTGGCCAGTTCCGAAGCGACGAGATGGGTTAGAGGACGTCCTTGCGGTGAGGTCAGTATTACAGTTGAATTCGGCTGCAGTGCTTTGACCGTCTTTATGCAGGCCGCCAGAGGCTCGGGTTTCATAACCATACCGGCACCACCACCATAAGGTGCATCGTCAGCTGTCTGATGGCGATCGATTGCGTAATCCCGGATATTGTGCAACGAAATGTCAATGAGCTGTTTGTCTTTGGCCCGTTTAATAATGCTCTCATCAAAAGGGCCGCTGAACATCCCTGGGAACAGGGTCAATATGTCGAATTTCATAGATCCAGCAAACCATCCAAAGGCGTGATAACCATTTTATTTCCAGGAATATCGACTTGTTGAATAACATCGGCAATTGCCGGTATCAGATATTCCTTGTCATCACTGCGCACCACATAAATATCACTGCTGCCGGTTTCAAAGATATCTGCGATGCGTCCCAGTTCAACGCCCTGATCTGTAAATACTGTAAGACCAATAAGGTCGCGCCAGTAATATTCATCTTCAGCAGGTTCTGGAAACTGGCTTCTTTTCAGGCAGAGTTCAGAACCAACAAGTGGCAATACCTGATTGATATCACTAAAACTGTCAAGTGAAAGGATAAAACCACCGGCATGGGCAGATACCCCCCGGATATCGTGCTCATGAATCAAGCCGTTTCTCCCTTTCAGGAAGACGGAACCGGAGTATTGCAAATTTTCAATATTCCCTGAATACGAGAATACTTTCAATTGTCCTTTGATTCCGTGAGTACTGGTAATCTTGCCTACTGGAATCAATTCGTCTTGGTCATTCATTTATTCCACAATCTTGAGAATAGCCTTCTTGTTGTCCTTGGTGGACACTGCATTAAGGATAGTGCGTATCGCCTTGGCGGTTCGTCCTTCCTTGCCGATAATACGACCCATGTCTTCCTTTGCGACGGACAGTTTGATGACCAGAGTTTCCTCTTCCGTCTCTTCGATGGCATTGACTTGAGTCGGATCATCAACCAGTGCCTTTGCGATGGTTTCAACAAGCATCTTCATGGCGGTATCCTCTGCTCATATAGAATGACCGGCGGACCGGGGATCTGGATACTTTATGCGACCGGTGCAACCACCTTGTCAAGCAGGCCTGCTTTTTTCAATATCTGGCGAACTGTATCGGTAGGCTGGGCACCCTTTTCAAGCCAAGCGGCAGTTTTTTCGTTATTCAATTTGATAACAGCCGGGTTCTTGGTCGGGTCGTAGGTTCCAACATTCTCAATAAAACGGCCATCTCTACGGCAGCGCTCGTCTGCTACTACTATCTGATAAAAAGGTCTCTTTTTTGCGCCTGCACGAGCCAGCCTGATTTTTGTTGCCATTGTGTATCCTCCTGATTTTGTCCTTCTGCGATGTTTAATATAAACCTTAGTGCGGTTCTGTTTGCTATCCGAAAGGCATCATGCCTTTACTCATTCCCCCAAGGCCTTTCATGAGCCCTTTGGGACCAAGTTTCTGCAATTGCTTGATCATCTTCTGTGCTTCTGTGAATCGTTTCAGTAACTGATTAACTTCCTGAACGGTAGTGCCGCTTCCTTTGGAGATGCGAAGTCTGCGACTTCCGTTTATTATACTGTGATTGGCTCGCTCACCGGGTGTCATGGAACGGTTGATTGCCTCAATCCGTTTAATTTCATTCTCACTGGGCTGGGCGCCTTTCATCTGCTTCATCATTTTGCCCATGCCCGGGATCATACCCATAATGGATTCCATCGATCCCATCTTCTTGATCTGCTGCATCTGCGCCAGAAAATCTTCCAGATCAAACTGGTTTTTCTTCATCTTCTTCTGAAGAAGCTCTGTTTCTTTTTCATCAAAAACGGCCTGGGCTTTTTCCACCAGCGTGAGAACGTCACCCATTCCCAATATGCGCGATACGAGTCGGTCGGCGTGGAAAACTTCAAGGGCATCCAGCTTTTCACCCAATCCTACAAACTTTACAGGCTTGCCTGTAACTGCTTTGATTGAAAGGGCGGCTCCGCCTTTTGCATCTCCATCCAGCTTGGACAGAATAACACCGCTGATATCAAGGCGATCATTAAATCCGCCAGCAACATTGACAGCTTCCTGGCCGGTCATTGCATCGGCAACAAAAAGGATTTCGCGTGGTTGAACGGCTGCTTTGATTTCTGAAAGTTCGTTCATCAGGTAGTCATCAATCTGGTGACGACCTGCTGTATCGATAATGACCGTGTCAAAGCCATTCAATTCGGCAAATCGAATGGCACTATTGCAAATATCAACTGGTTTCTGATCGGCTGAGGAATTGAATACTTCTAGGCCTAGTTGGCGACCGACAGTCTTGAGCTGTTCAATGGCGGCCGGACGATAGACGTCAGCCGGAACAAGCAAAGGGCTGCGTTTCTGCTTTTTCAGCAGGTTGCCCAGTTTACCGCATGTAGTAGTTTTACCTGCACCTTGTAAGCCTACCAGCATAATGGATACTGGCGGCTTGGCTGCAAGATCAAGAGAGTTGTCTTCGCCACCGCCCATAATCGCTACAAGTTCGTCATGAACTATCCTGACAATCTGTTGGCCTGGCGAAAGACTGTTCAGAACCTCGGTGCCGATAGCTTTAAGACGAACATTTTCAACAAAATCCTTGACAACCTTAAAGTTAACGTCAGCCTCAAGAAGCGCAAGGCGTACTTCACGCAATGCTTCCTTTATGTTGTCCTCGGTCATTACACCTAGGCCGCGAAGTTTTTTAAAGGCTGATTCCAGCTTGTCGGATAAACTGTCAAACATCTTGTATTATAATGTCCCTGTTAAAGAGATGTCCCAAAAGGGGGTCACTATAAAGGCTTGTGGCGCTGACTGTCAAGAACTATTTGTTTTTAAAGCCGTATTACGCGCGCCTTGGAAATAATGGTTTCAACGGTAGTCAGCATGTTGGTTGTACCACCGGCCACTAATTTGTCCTTTATTCCGAAGTAGTCGAGGCAGAGGCCGCAAGACAAAACTTCAACCCCCATACCGGTCAGCTTGTTCAGCGCCTCAAGTACATCTGAACCCTCTGTCGTCAGTTTTACTCCGCTGTTCAGAAACATCATCCGGGAGGGCAACTCCCGGCTTTCAAGAAGCGTAAAGATGAGATTCTTCATCAACAGAAGTCCCAATTCCTCAGGTCCGTTACCCAGGCAATCGGAAGTGATCATTAAAACTGTGTCGTCTGGATTTTGACCAGTTCCAGTTGGCAGGGGGGTGTCTGCAGGCGTGATCGTTAGCAGCCAGCTATTATCCAGCTGTTCTTCACGAACATTGAATCCCCTGTTTTTGACAAAGCGGGTTACATTTTCAAGTGGAGCACCGTCATCCAGCCGCACTTGTATCTCTCCATGCTGTTCAAGTGCTTTCTTAACCGTAATTACCGGTGTCGGGCAAGCCATGTTTCGACAGTCTAATTTGTTCATTTTCTATAACCTCAATTTGTTTATGGTATACTGCCGTCTTCATTCCATACAATTTCGTATTTGCCACCGGTAATTCTTCGGCAGATGATAGCCGGTAACAATTTTTCCTCAGTGAGTACCTGCATGACACTTTCGCTGGTATCATCGTCATAGCGAAGAGCCAGACCGCAGTCAGTTGAAAGAGCCCGGGGTGCAGGGATAAGCAATACCGGCAGTGACTTCGCCTTGAGCACGCTTTCAGCTTTCATAACGCGATGTGCTGAATTAAACACTGCCAGCAGTTGTCCTTCCTGTACCATGGTACGATTCTCCATATAAATATTGTCCTGACTTGAAGCTGAATTGGAAAGCTGATTGACAAAAAGTCTGCGACTTCCTACTATGCCTGAAAAGGAGTTGTTCATGCAAGGCACAATCCTGATTGTAGGGCTTACAGTCCTGTCGTTTATCATCAGTATACCGTGCGGTTACCTCCGCCAAAATTATGTAAAATATTCATTCATGTGGTTCTTGCTGATCCATCTTCCGATCCCTTTCATAGTTTTGTTGCGATTAAAGGCCGGCATCAGCTGGCATTTTATTCCCCTTACTTTAGGTGGTTCGGTGGCCGGACAGATCGTGGGTGGAGTTATCAGTCGAAGGAAACAGCACGATGGCAAAGCGTCCTAGAATGCCTTTTCCCCGGCCATTAGCCGGGCTCATTCATGAAAGTCTGGGATGCCTTGGTCTTGCGGAACGGTTGCGAGAAGCTGAAATATGGAGAGTGTGGCCTGATGTTGTTGGTGCAACCGTCGCTAATCGCGCCCAGCCACTGCGAATCATTAATGGCACTTTGACGGTGGCAGTTTCCAGTGCCCCCTGGATACAGGAACTTCGTTTCATGACCGGGACGATGAGGGAAAAGCTGAATGAAAAACTTGGTGGTGAGGTTGTACTCGAAATAGTGCTTAAGGCTGGAAAAATTCAAAAAGCTGTCACCGATGACGAGGATGAAATGCCTCCCATAAAACCGCTTACTCCCGATCAGTTAGCACTGATTGAAAAACAATCTTCTGTTATCAGCGACCCGGAAGCCCGCCAGGCGTTTGCCGAACTCATGAAGGCCAGTCTGGAACATGCATCGCAGAATTTATAAAATAGAATGTTTGTATCACTTAAACGTCGAGTTCCCCGGCCATTATAAATGCCCGGAGAACTCGACGTTTTTGCTATCAATTTATCTATGATCTGGTGAGTTGGCGGTATTTGATGCGGTGCGGGATGTCTGCCGCAGCTCCCAGGCGTTTCCTGCGGTCTTCCTCATATTCCGAATAATTTCCTTCATACCAGACGACCTTGGAATCCCCTTCAAATGCCAGAATATGGGTGGCGATCCGGTCTAGAAACCAGCGGTCATGGGAGATGACCACTGCGCAGCCGCCGAAGTTTTCAAGCGCTTCTTCCAGTGCACGCATAGTGTTAACATCCAGATCATTGGTAGGTTCGTCCAGCAGGATTACGTTGGCACCGCTTTTTAGCATTTTGGCCAGGTGCACGCGGTTGCGCTCCCCGCCGGAAAGCATTCCGACTTTTTTCTGCTGATCACTTCCGGAAAAATTGAAACGTGATACGTATGCGCGGGAATTAACCGCCACCTTACCAAGTTGCACAACTTCCTGTCCTTCAGAAATCTCTTCCCAAATCGATTTATCAGGATTTAGAGCATCACGGCTCTGATCCACGTAAGCCAGTTGAACTGTCTCGCCAATACGGAACGAACCGCCATCAGGTTGTTCCTTTCCGGTAATCATACGGAACATGGTGGTCTTGCCGGCTCCGTTTGGACCGATGATACCGACGATGCCGCCGCGCGGCAGGCGGAAGTTCATACCCTCGAATAAAAGACGATCGTCATATCCTTTTGATACATCATTGGCCTCAATGACGATATCTCCAAGACGTGGCCCGGCCGGAATATATATTTCGAGCTCTTTTGCTCTTTTCTCGCCAGTATCGGATGCCAGCTCTTCGTAGGCGCTAATGCGGGACTGGGATTTTGTGTGACGACCCTTGGGTGACATTTTTATCCATTCCAGTTCGCGCTGCAGCGTTTTGTTGCGTTCGCTTTCCTGCTTTTCCTCGGTTGCCAGGCGGTTCTGTTTCTGTTCAAGCCAGGAAGTATAATTGCCCTTCCAAGGAATCCCCTCGCCCCGGTCCAATTCCAGGATCCAGCCGGCTACATTGTCAAGGAAGTAACGGTCATGGGTGACAGCTATGACCGTGCCGGGATAGCTGTGCAGATGATGTTCCAGCCAGGCAATTGTTTCAGCGTCAAGATGGTTGGTCGGCTCGTCCAGCAGCAGGATATCCGGTTTCTTCAACAATAGCCTACAAAGTGCCACACGGCGTTTTTCCCCTCCGGATAGAACCTTGATTGACGTGTCACCATCAGGACAGCGCAGGGCATCCATTGCCATTTCAAGGCGACTGTCCAGGTCCCAGGCATCCAGATGGTCCAGCTTTTCCTGCAGTTCGGCCTGCCTATCGCACAGTTTCTCAAAATCCGCATCAGGTTCTGAAAATTTGTCGGTGATGCCGTTGAACTCGGCCAGAAGATCAACTGTTTCCTGGGCACCCTCTTCAACAACCTGACGAACTGTCTTGCTTTCGTCCAACAGCGGTTCCTGCTCAAGATAGCCGACCGTGTATCCTTGCGACAGTACTGCCTGGCCGTTAAAATCCTTGTCCACTCCTGCCATTATTCGCAACAGTGACGATTTTCCGGATCCGTTCAGGCCCAGTACTCCAATCTTGGCACCATAAAAATATGACAGGGATATGTCCTTGATGACCGGTTTTTTATCATAAAATTTACTGACCCGCATCATTGAGTAAATAATCTTGTTTGGTTCCAGCGCCATTGTTCAAACCTCCAATAGAATCATAAAAACGTCTGGTTCTTTTACACGCCGTCATACAAGCCTGTCAACCGCTTTAGAATCAATTTAATTTACCGATGACTTGACAAAAAAGACCAAAGTGGTACTGTTGGTCAAAACTTATTTCACAAAGGAGGTACACAATGAGTATCAACATTCAAGAGGCTGTTAAGCGTTCAATTCAAACAGAGAAAAATGCTATGAATTTTTACCAGCTTGGTGCAAAGAAAATGACCGATCCCGATGCCCGCAACGTCTTTGAACTACTGGCCAAAGAGGAACGTGAGCATGCTGGTCATTTTTTTAAAATTTATACTGGAAAGGATATACCATCGCTTGATGCATTCCTGGATCTGCCTCCTGATAATGAGTCGAGTTGGGTGTCTACCATTTCCCGTCTGATTTCCGAAGACTTTAATGAAAAAAAGGCTATGGAAGCAGCGATGGAACGCGAACAAAAACTTGAGGAAGCCCTGTTGGAAATGGTCGCAACTGTTCAGGATGCTGAGATCAAGGCGGTATATGAGTTGAATGCCAAGGAAACTCATAATCACTATGTAATGATTGAGTCTGAATATGCGCGTCTGATGGGTATGGTACATGAGTCTGATATGGATATATTTGTCCGCGAGTAGTCGTTTTTTTGAGCAAGCTTTATTCAGAATGGTTATTAGAAGCCCCCGGTTGACGGGGGCTTCTGTTGTTTTGTGACCCGCTGAGGTATTGCTCTTGATTAAGTCGTGTGGTACGGTGATAACTCCTGTTTACTTGAGTAACTATCCCCCTTTTGACGGGGGGATAGTTACTTTACAGCATTTCACTTTCTCAAAGAACCATGCAAAGACCTAACCGGAAGAAGCTGAATAATTCTAGATTAAATCAAGAGGACACCGGGATGGACAGGGCAATATTGGCAAATATTTCTGGCGAATGGCTTGGAAATCTGCATGCTGACTGGAAACGCAATCCTGATGCCGTTCCGGATGAATGGTGTGCCTTTTTTTTGGGATATGAATTCGCTTCTGATTTTAGCGAAACCTCTTCAGCTCATGAAACCCAGGCCGCGAAACAATCCGGTGTTCAGTCATTGATTTATCGCTACCGGAATGTTGGGCATCTGCTGGCTTGTACCGATCCTCTCTCTCCCTGCCTGCTGCAACACCCACTGTTGGAATTAAGTTGCTTCGGACTAGATGCTAACGATCTTGATACAACATTTAATTGCCGCAGATATATGAAGCCAAAAGCTACCCTGCGCGAAATAATTGCAGTCATGCAAGAAACCTACTGTCGTGAAATTGGTGTTGAATTCATGCACATTCAGGAACCTGACGAACGCCAGTGGTTGATTGATAAAATGGAGCCGTTTGGCAATCAAATGAAACTGACTGTGCCGGAGAAGTTGCATATTCTGGAGACGCTTCATCAGGCAGAGCTGTTTGAATCGTTTCTGCACCGCAGGTTTATAGGTCAGAAACGTTTTTCACTTGAGGGTGGTGAGGTCCTGGTGACTTTGCTGGACCGGATTGTAAGAAATTGTCCCGCAGTCGGTGTCTCCGATCTGGTAATGGGAATGTCGCATCGAGGGCGCCTTAATGTACTGGCGCATATCTTTGGCAAATCCTATGAATCAATTTTTGCAGAATTTCAGGATTCACTGTCGTTTGGATTTGTCGGGGATGGTGACGTCAAGTATCATAAGGGGCATTCCGCCGAAATTGATTTTGACGGTTATCGTCTGCACCTGACACTTGCGCCGAACCCAAGTCACCTTGAAGCGGTAAATGCGGTGGTTGAAGGAAAATGCCGTGCACGTCAGGATAGCTACGGTGGCAATGGGGCTGAGCGTGTACTGCCGGTGCTGATTCATGGTGATGCTGCTTTTGCTGGGCAGGGAAGCGTAATGGAGGTTCTGAACATGTCCCAGCTCCAAGGTTATGGGACCGGCGGAACAATTCACATTGTGCTGAATAATCAGATCGGTTTTACAACACTTCCCAAAGACTCCCGCTCTACCCGTTATGCAACTGATGTAGCCAAGATGCTGGCCTGTCCAATTTTTCATGTACAGGGTGAAGCACCTGAGGCCGCACTGCATGTTGTCGATCTTGCGCTGGATTACCGCAAACTGTTTAAGCGGGATGTGGTTATCGAGCTGATTTGTTATCGTCGGCATGGTCACAACGAAGGTGATGAACCGGCCTTTACCCAGCCGATCATGTACAGGCAGATTTCCACAAGACCTTCAGTCAACCGGATTTATTCTGACTTGCTGGGTCAAAAAGGTTTGGTTTCCAGTGATGATCTGGCTGAGGTAGAGCAAAGAGTCTCCCTGACTCTCGAATCCTCTTTCGGTAAACAGCCCGAACAACACAAAATCGGTTTTTCGGACAAATGGCAAGATGTCAGTATTGTCTACAGTTCTGCTCCTGTAGCAACCGGAGTCTCGGGTGAAACTCTTCTGACTCTTGCCAGGAAACTGGCTGAAATCCCTCCAGACTTTGTTGTGCACAGGAAAATACTTAATCTGATTCAAAAACGTTACGAAGCTGTATTAAAAGGCCAGGGTATCGACTGGGGAAATGCCGAGACATTGGCGTATGCCACACTACTTGATCAGGGTGTGTCTGTCCGTATTTCGGGCCAGGATTCGCGCAGGGGAACCTTTAACCACCGTCATTGTGTCGTGATTGATAACAATGATGAACATTCTTATTCGCCTTTGGAAAACGTCACCCGTGAAAGTGCACATTTTCAAGCCTGGAATAGTTTGTTGTCCGAGTTTGGGGTGCTTGGATTCGAGTATGGATATTCTTTGGAAACGCCCCATTCGCTTACGATATGGGAGGCGCAATTCGGGGATTTTGCCAACGGTGCCCAGGTGATCATTGACCAGTTTATTGCTGCTGGTGAAACTAAATGGAACCGGGCCAGTGGTCTTGTCATGTTGCTTCCGCATGGCTACGAAGGGCAGGGTGGGGAACATTCCAGCGCAAGAATAGAACGGTTTCTGCAGCTTTGCGCAAAGGAAAATATGGTTGTGGTATCTCCAACTTCTCCGTCCCAGACTTTTCATCTTTTGCGACGCCAAATTCTGCAGCAGTTCAGAAAGCCTTTAGTTGTGTTTACTCCCAAAAGCCTTTTACGCCATCCGCGTTGTGTCTCTCCGATTACAGAATTTACTAATGGTTTCTTTCAAAAGGTTATAGTTGACTCGGTCGACCTTTCCACTGCAGAGCGTATTCTGTTCTGCAGTGGAAAATTGTACTATGAACTTGTTGAGGAACGCGAACGTATACAGGCTGCCGGTGTTGCTATTGTTAGGATTGAACAGCTCTATCCTTTTAGTGACGCAGAAATAACAACACTGATTTTACAAACCGCAGCTGGTTGCAACTTTTTCTGGGTTCAGGAAGAACCTCAAAATATGGGCGCCTGGCAGTATATAAACACTAAGTTTGACGAATTGTCAGTTCCATTAATCTATGTAGGCCGAGCAGCGGATTCCTGCCCGGCGGTTGGATCACATCAAATTCATCTTGAGCAACAAGCTGAAGTCGTAAGTAATGCCTTTTTGGCAAGCAAAGTTTTTCTTGTTTGATTTATAATGAATTTCAGCGGCTTAATATTTATGTCATTGGTGTTGACGACCCTGTTTAAGCCATGTGCATATTTGAATATTTAGATTAAAAGGTTGTTCATGCTCAATCTGCTTTTTATATCGAACAGTCCAAAGGTACAGCAGTTGAAAAAGGCGCTGCAACCTGTGTTGAAGGTTATTATCGATGTTGTTCCAGACTTCGATCATGGCCTTAAGGATGTTTTTGAAAAACGTCCTTCTACGGTTTGTATTCATGAACAGATTTCTGGTGTGACCGGGGAAAGTGTTGCCCGTCACATTCAGATGCTTTTGAAATCCGGGTCTCCAAGATTTATCCTTATGCACGACGGCAGCAGCAAAGCCAAGTCGATCAAAGGTCTTTTTGAGCATGTAATAGATATCAACCAACCTTGTGAAGACCTGCTGAAACACTTTCAGGAGGCTCTTAAAAGCCTGCTCGGTGAGCAATGGGATGAAATCTATGTTCCGCCAACAGAGACGGCGTCTGCCCCATCATTCATTTTGTTGCCTCATGAGTCGCAACCAGAGGCCGATAAACTTGTAAATAATTTTATACAGGATATTGAAACAACATCTTATTCTTCATCTGATTCTGAATCGGATGGATTTTACTCTACAGTGGATATTCCAGTTGGAGATTCGGTCACACTAACAACAATTGACAAAATTACGGACATGCTTCTGGCGCAGGCCAACCAGAATCTTAAGGAAGTTAACATTCCGGTAGCACCAACAGATTTCATAATCAGCCAGGATAAGGTCTCTGCAGAAGAACCTATCCCGGAAGAATTGTTGATGGCATTTGAAAAAAATTACAGGTCAAAAACAACCAGTATGAAGCGGACGTTACTGGCACTGCTTTTGTTGATATTAGTATCTGCAACAGGTTGGTTCCTTGTTAAACAGAAACCTACTGTTTTGACTATATTAAGTAAGATGATTTTTCCAACAGCACCACCAGCGGTAAAGCCCTCGACAATTGTGCCCAAGGCAAGGCACATTGAACAAATGAGTCCACAGAAACAGGCGCCTGTTCCAGTTGTCGCACAAGTGTTGCCAGCTTTTATTCCTCTGAGTGGACACGAAAGTTCATATTCTGTCAAGCGACTGGCTGATACTGATAGCGTCCGAGAACTTGCCGTTCTCGATGGTATGACAACTCTTAAGCAGGATGGTCTGCTCAAGGTTTTTCAGGGACTGACTGACATCCACGAAGTGCGACGAGTCTGCATAAAATAAGAAAACACCACTTTTAAAATATGCTTGCATTTCAAGGTGTAGCGTGGTAGAAAGGACAAAATTTATGTTCACTCGAAAGTGAGCTCGCAAAGCTCACTTTTTTTGTTTCATGAGGTTGGAAATGGCTGCACCTAAAGAAGATACTTGCACAGTTGTGCGCGGCATTGCCATGCCGATTTTGGATTCGTTGGGAATCGAACTGGTCGATATAGAATTTGGGCGGGTCGGTCGCGATGCCGTGTTACGGCTTTTTATTGACAAAGATGGTGGCATAATGCTTGACGATTGCGCCAACGTCAGTCGCGAGTTATCACTTGTACTGGATGTTGATGATGTAATTGCATGTAACTATACATTGGAGGTTTCTTCTCCAGGGCTTGATCGTCCCCTTAAAAAACAATCCGATTATGAGCGCTTTTCCGGAAGACTGATTAAGGTGAGAACCTATGAACCGCTCCCTGACGACAAGGGTAACAAGCGTAAAACTTTTGTAGGAAAACTGGACGGGCTTGTTGACGGTGTTGTCAAGATGACACTGACAGAGGGTCAGACAGCTTCCATTCCTATGGAACGGGTTGCCAAAGCAAACCTGGAATTTGAACTCTGATTTGAACTAACTATACACGCCAGCAAGGAGAAGCAACCGTGGATACAACTATAAATCTCAAGCACGCCATTGAACAACTTGTCAAAGAGAAGGGTATTGATCGTCAAGTGGTGCTGGAGGCGATGGAACAGGCCGTCTTGACTGCGGCAAATAAAAAATATCGCAATACCCGTGACTTGGAAGCACACTATAATCACGAGTCTGGTGAAGTTGAGTTGTTCGAGTTTGTCACCGTTGTTGATGAAGTGCAGGATTCTTACAAGGAAATCTGTCTTGAGGAAGCTCACGAAATTGATCCGGAAGCAGAAATTGGCGATTCACTGGGTGAAAAACTTGACTCCAGCGGGTTCAGTCGCATTGCAGCGCAGACTGCCAAGCAGGTTATCATACAAAAGGTTCGTGATGCTGAACGAGAAACAATTTACAATGAATATAACGATCGCATCTGGGAAGTTATTACAGGTATGGTGCGCCGCTTTGAAAAGGGTGAACTGCTGATTGACCTGGGACGCGCCGAAGCGGTACTGCCTGCCAAAGAACAGATGCCGAGAGAGGTTTATCGCCCCGGAGACCGTATTCGCGCAATTATTACCGAAATACGCATGACTACCAAAGGCCCCCAGATCATGCTTTCCCGTACGCATCCAAGTATGCTTGCCAAGTTGTTTGAAGCCGAAGTGCCTGAAATAGCTGAGGGAATTGTCGAGATTAACGCCATTGTCCGTGATCCTGGCAGTCGTGCAAAGATTGCTGTGTCATCCAATGACCGCGATGTAGACCCGGTTGGAGCTTGTGTCGGTATGCGTGGTGCCCGCGTTCAGAATGTTGTTTCAGAACTTCGTGGTGAAAAAATTGATATTATTCCATGGTCTGAAGATATCGCTAGATTCGCCTGTAATTCACTGTCACCTGCACAGGTTTCCAAAGTGTTTGTTGATGAGGAAAAACGTGTCCTTGAAATCATAGTTCCTGACGACCAGCTGTCCCTGGCAATCGGCAAGCGTGGTCAAAACGTGAGTCTGGCCGCCCGATTGACTGGTTGTCGCATAGATATCAAGAGTGAATCGAAGGTTGCTGAAGCGGAACTACAGGAATTCGCCTCTTACGATGCTACCGATGTAGTGGAAGAACCACTTCAGGAAGTTGAAGAGCAGCCAGACGGTTCTGTAACAGAAGAACTGGTGGAGTAACCTGGTTAATGGCCCGTCTTGGCAATGCAGATCAGCCGCAGCGTAGTTGCCTTGGCTGTAGAATATCTAAAAACAAGAATGAGTTGTTACGTTTCGTTCTGTCACCTGAAATGGAAGTGTTTCCTGATATTGACTCGAAACTTCCCGGTCGTGGTGCATATACCTGTGTGAACAGTTCCTGCCTTGTTAAGGCCGTTGAACAGAAACAGTTCAAACGTGCCTTTAAACAGGAAGTTTCTGTTATGTCCAGCGACATTATGTCGGCTCACGTAAACCGTCTGCTTTATGACCGAATAACAGGTTTGATCGGATTGGCGAACAAGGCTGGCAACATAATCGGCGGCGGTTCGATGGTAAGTGATGCACTTAGGGGCAAAACTAAACCCGGTCTTGTTATGATTGCTACTGACATTTCAGAGCCTATTGGTGCAAAAATTGTTTTTCTTGCAGACGTTAACCATGTTCCACACCGTACCATAATGACTAAAGATGATTTTGGAACAATTCTTGGTAAGGCACCCAGAAGCGCCATTGCAGTAAAACGTGGCGGATTTGTTGCTCAACTGCTAAGAAATATTGATAGATATAGAAACTTCCTGGGGGAGGTATAAAAAATATGAGTAAGATTAGTGTGGGTACTTTGGCTAAAAAATTGGGTGTTGAACCCAAGGAGGCCATTGCTAAACTCAAAGAAATTGGTGTTGACGCAAAAACGGCCACATCGCAGGTTGATGAGGAACTGGCCGCAAGGTTGTCTGCGCCTCAGCCCCGGGAAAGCGGAACTGATGAGATCAGGGTTGCCTCCAATATTATTCGCCGTCGAGCAAAAATAGTGCCGGTTGCGGAGTCTGCTGAAGTCGTAGCTCCTGAAGCTGACATGACAGAGCGCATCGAAGTTGTGCCGGCCCAGGTCTCTGCTCCTGTATTGGCTGCACCGGCGCTTTCGGACACTCCTTCAGTTTCGGTTCAGCCGGTTGCACCGGCGCCTGAAGCACCACGTATAACAGAGAGTGTTGTGAAGGCGGAAGCAACTCCATCCGTTGAACCTGCTGTTGCAAAGCCTGTTGTGGCTCCTGAACCCCAAAAGGCCGG
Organism: Geobacterales bacterium; assembly: GCA_038318485.1. Lineage (GTDB taxonomy): Bacteria > Desulfobacterota > Desulfuromonadia > Geobacterales > Pseudopelobacteraceae > JACRCG01. The sequence goes on along the minus strand of JBBQCH010000009.1, from coordinate 11,014 downwards.
TCCGAATCAGGCTAGAATCCTTGGAATGATCGAGATACCGGGTGTTACAAACCGTCCAACGAGAGTTGTCACCAAGGAGTCTCCTGTCCAGCAAAGGACTGCACCTCCCAGGCCAGCATCTGATGCTGCCCAGAGAAGACCTGCTACCGCTGCTGACCAAAGAAAACCGGCTGGAGCTTATGAACCGAGAAGAACGGCATCGCCTACACCTTCGGCACCTGCAACAGAGCTAGACCGTTCCCGGATGAAACAGGTTCAGCTTGCACCTGCCGCACCTCCTGGCGGTGACAACCGTCGTGGTGTCAAAAAGGACGGCCCTACTTATGGCGATGCTGGCAAAGGAGCAAAAAAAGGCGCTCCTGCCAAGAAGAAGGAACAGCCGCGTAAAAATGAAATTCTTGAAAAACGTGAGCGCACTTTTGATCCTGTCTATAAAGGATCTAAAAAAAGAGGCGGAAAAGAGCGTGCTCCGGATACAAAAAAGACCGAGATCACAGTTCCGAAGGCCATCAAGCGTATTATTAAAATATCGGAAAGCATCACCGTGGGTGAACTTGCCAAGCGTCTTGGAATCAAGGCAAATGATCTGATCAAGTCGCTTATGAAAATGGGCATGATGGTTACGATTAATCATCCTCTGGATTTTGATACTGCTGTTATTCTGGCGTCTGAATATGATTACGAAGTTGAAAACGTTGCAGTGGACCTTGATGAAATTCTTGAATCGGTTCCGGATGCTCCTGAAACCCTTGAGAAACGTCCCCCGGTCGTAACAATCATGGGACACGTTGATCACGGTAAAACTTCTCTTCTGGATGCGATTCGTGAAGCAAATGTTATTGCTGGAGAAGCTGGTGGTATTACCCAGCATATCGGAGCGTATGACGTTGAGCTGAACGGTCGCAAGATTACTTTCCTTGATACGCCAGGTCATGAAGCATTTACTGCAATGCGTGCCCGTGGAGCGAAAGTGACCGATATTGTAATTCTGGTTGTAGCCGCCGACGACGGTGTGATGCCCCAGACGAAAGAGGCCATCAACCATTCCAAAGCAGCCGGTGTTCCAATTATTGTTGCAATAAACAAGATCGACAAGCCTGATTCCAAGCCTGAGCGTGTCAAGCAGGAACTGACCGAGCAAGGCTTGGTGTGCTCTGAGTGGGGCGGTGACGTGACTATGGTTGAAGTATCCGCCAAACAGCGCCTCAACCTTGAAGGGTTACTTGAAATGGTACTGTTGCAGGCTGATCTTATGGAACTTACAGCCAACCCTAACAAACAGGCCAAGGGTACGATTGTTGAGGGCAAGCTCGATAAAGGGCGTGGTCCTGTAGCAACTGTGCTGGTTCAGGAAGGAACTCTGAAGGCCGGTGATTATTGCGTGGTCGGTGTGCACTCAGGGCGTGTACGCGCCATGCAGAATGATCGCGGAGAAAAGGTTCTTGAAGCCGGTCCTTCGATGCCGGTCGAACTGGTTGGTCTTTCTGGAGTACCGGATGCAGGTGATGTCTTTGTCTCGATGAAGGACGAAAAACAGGCCAAAGAAATTGCTACTCTGCGACAGATCAAACAACGCGAAGTAATCTTTGCTAAACATACCAAGCTTTCACTGGAAGACCTCTATAAACGTATTCAGAGCGGTGAAGTAAAGGATCTTAATGTAATCGTCAAGGCTGATGTACAAGGTTCTGTCGAAGCGGTCGGTGAGTCTCTGCGAAAGCTTTCAACCGATGCGGTTCGCCTCAATGTAATACATTCGGCAGTTGGTGCGGTAACCGAAACAGATATCAATCTGGCTGCAGCATCCAATGCTATAGTAATTGGATTCAACGTCCGGCCGGAAGTCAAAGCCCAGGCTCATGCCGAGAGAGAAGGAGTTGACATCAGGCTGTACAGCATTATTTATGATGCGGTTGAGGATGTTAAAAAAGCAATGGAAGGTCTGCTTGAGCCGACTTTCAAAGAAAAATTCCTGGGTCGTGTTGAAGTTCGTGATGTGTTCTCTGTACCTAAGGTTGGTAACGTCGCTGGTTGTTACGTACTGGATGGCAAGATGCTTCGTAACGCACAAGTACGACTATTGAGAGATAATGTTGTCATATATCAAGGTAAAATGTCGTCACTACGCCGTTTTAAGGACGATGTTAAGGAAGTCGCTTCTGGATATGAATGTGGTATCGGTCTTGAAAATTATAACGATATCAAAATCAGTGACATCATTGAAGCATTTGAAATGGAAAAAATCGCCACCAAACTATAGGTACTGGGGGCGAGTTGCTAATGTCTAAATGAACATGCAACTGTTAATGGCATTGCTACTTGTCCCTGCTCCTTGAGGTTATCTATATGCAACACAAGCGTTCCGACAAGGTCGCAGAGACCATCCATGAGTTAATTTGCTCAATCCTTTCCAGAGGCCTTAACGATCCCAGGATCGGTTTTGTTACTATTACCGGCGTAGAGGTTGTCGACGATTTGAGTCTGGCAAGAATATTCTTTACAGTTATTGGTGAGGAGAAGGCCAAAAAAGATACTGAAGCCGGTCTTAACAGTGCCAAGGGTTATATCAGGCGTGAAATCGGCAAGCATCTAACTATCCGTCACACTCCCGAACTTGTTTTCAAATACGACAACTCGTTGGACTACGGCAGACGAATAGAATCTCTGCTCAAGGAGATACATACAGACAATGACGGAAACAATTCAGAAGATCATTGAGGTTATTCGCAGTAACTCTACCTTTCTGTTGACCAGCCATGAAGGTCCCGATGGAGATGCGGTCGGATCGACTCTGGCATTTGCGTCGTTTCTACGTAAAATTGGTAAAGATGTGACGGTTCATTTCATAGATCCAATTCCAGAACTATATGCCTTTCTGCCGGGCTGTGATTCTGTTTTGCCTCATATCCCTGAACGTCGGTACGATGTTGCTTTTGTACAGGATATTGGCGAGCTGCGTCGCGCCGGCAGCGACTTCGGCAATTTCAAACAGATTGGTATTCTGATCAATCTCGACCATCATCTGTCCTGCGATAATTTTGGTGTCCATAATCTGATCGATTCCAACGCTGCGGCAACCGGAGTTCTGGTTTACAGAATTGCCACTGCTTTCGGTTATGAAATAGACCTGGACACAGCTCTTTGCCTGTATACCGCCATAATCACTGATACCGGTTCGTTTCGGTATTCCAATTCCAATCGCGAGGCATTTACAATTGCCGGTGAGATGATTGAAATTGGTGTCAATGCCTGGTATGTTGCTGAACAGTTATATGAGAACCAGCCGCGTAAGCGCCTTGAACTTCTCGCTCAATGTCTTCCAACTCTTGAAATTATCAAAGGCGGTCTGGCTGCTTCTGTAACTGTAACATTGGATATGTATCTTGCTACCAATGCTGGTGCAGAGTTGACAGATGGTTTTGTAAATTATCCTCGTTCCATACAAGGTGTTGAAGTAGCAATTTTTTTCCGTCAGCTCGAAGAACGGAAATTTAAAATCGGCTTTAGATCAAAAGGCAAGGTTAACGTGGCAGCCTTCTCCGCTGTAATGGGTGGAGGCGGTCACCATAATGCGGCAGGATGCAATGTCGAGGGAACTCTTGACGAAGTTAAAGCTGTAGTTTACAAAATAGTGGAAGCAAATCTTTGATAAACGGTTTTGTCATAATAGACAAACCGGCTGGTATCACCTCCCATGATGTGGTCAGTCGTGTGCGCAGGATTGCGGGTACCAGAAGGGTTGGGCATACCGGAACCCTTGATCCTTTTGCAACCGGCGTACTGCCGATAGCTGTGAATGACGGTACCAAAGCAATCCCGTTTCTTGATGAAGGTATCAAATGCTATGAGGCACTGATGCAACTCGGCTTTGCTACCGACACCCTTGACATAACCGGACAGGTTGTGTCAGAGCAAGATTACTCGTCAGTCACATTTGAAATGTTGCAGGAAGCCTTTACACGCTTCAACGGAACTGTCAGTCAGATCCCACCCATGTACTCTGCTATCAAGCAGGGTGGTCAACCGCTCTACAAACTTGCTCGCCAAGGCCAGCAAGTCGAGCGGGCTGCACGTCAGATTGAAATTTATTCCCTGAAAATTATTTCTTTTGCGTTGCCGTTTGTCTCTTTCCAATTGTCATGTTCCCGAGGCACCTACGTGCGTACCCTGGCTGACGACATCGGTGCCATACTTGGGTGCGGAGCTTGTCTGAAAGAGCTGCGCAGAACAGCCAGTGGTCCGTTTCTGCTGCAAAAAGCTGTCACACTGGAAATGTTGGAAAGTGTTTTCCGCGAGGGACGACAGGCTGACTATTTTGTTACGCCGTATTCTGCACTGGGGCAGCTGACTGATTTACAGCTAAACGAATCCGGACTGGCAAAGGTTTTTCATGGCCGGTCTCCGGGGTGGAACGAACTTGAATCTGAAGCACCACGCCCAGAGACAAGTCCGGCACTTGTCAGATTGTCCCGTGGAAAGGAACTGGTGGCGGTGGCTGAATATAGTGGAGTTGCTGATAACCAGTCCAAAATAACACTTAAACGTGTATTCAGAACGGCTTAAAACAAAGAAGGGCGCATTTCAATGCGCCCCTACGGTTATTTAATGCTCGGTCCTATAGAAATACCTATCTATTCTGCAGTTCCTGATCCTTACGTTCTACCTCGTTGTCCATCTCAATACGATATTCACTGATAGCATTGGAAAGTTCGGCATCAGACAGTGCCAGAATCTGGATTGCGAAGAGTCCCGCATTTTTGGCTCCAGCTTTGCCGATTGCCATTGTCGCTACCGGAATACCGGCTGGCATCTGAACTGTTGAATATAGTGCATCGACGCCGTTAAGTGATCCACCAGGCATCGGTACGCCGATTACCGGCAGAATCGTCTTTGCAGCCACAACCCCTGCCAGATGGGCAGCCATCCCTGCGCCGGCGATGATGACCTTTACGCCGCGATCAGCAGCTTGAGATGCAAGTTCAAATGTGCGTACCGGCGAGCGGTGTGCCGATGAAATTCTCATCTCATGCGAAACACCAAACTGGGAAAGAACATCTGCCGCCTCCTGCATAACAGATAGATCGGAGTCACTTCCCATTATAAGCAAAACTTTTGGTTGTGTTAACATGCACTGTTCCTGTGTAAATGATTGTAGACCGGTTATAAGCGATCCAGGGCTTTACGACCAATGTCACTGCGATACTGAACGCCGGGCCAGGTAATACAGGCTGTTCCTTGATAGGCTTTGTCAATGGCCTCTTTTACCGTACTCCCCAAAGCGGTCACTCCCAGAACTCGACCGCCGTTCGTTACGCAACTACCTGCCTGCGCTGCGGTGCCGGCGTGGAATACATATACTTGATCCAGTTTAGCCGCCTGATCAAGTCCCGAAATAACCTCACCCTTGCTGTAATCACCCGGATATCCGGCTGCAGCCATGACTACACAGACAGCTGCCTTGTTGTGCCACTCGATCTCCAAATCAGCCAGATCGCCGTTGGCCACAGCCAGCAGAACAGGCACGATGTCCGATTTCATCCGCATCAGCAGTGGCTGACACTCAGGATCCCCAAAACGTGCATTGAACTCAAGCGTCTTAACTTCACCATCCTTGACCATCAAACCAGCGTATAAAACACCGCGGTAGGGACGTCCTTCGGCAGTCATTCCGTCAATTGCCGGTCGTAGAACCTGCTGCATAGCTTTTTCATGAATATCGGCAGTGACAACCGGTGCGGGGGAATAGGCTCCCATACCTCCCGTGTTAGGACCAAGGTCGCCGTCGAAAATGGCTTTGTGGTCCTGTGCGCTAGCCAACGGTATAATCTTTTTTCCATCTGTGATAACCAGAAACGAAGCTTCTTCGCCGGATAAAAATTCCTCGATCACAACCCGTGATCCGGCAGTTCCAAAGGCATTGCCACTAAGCATGGCTCGAACAGCATCCAATGCCTCATCTTTAGTCTGGGCAATAATGACGCCCTTGCCGGCTGCCAGACCATCAGCCTTGACAACAATCGGTGTTCCGGTGCTTTCAATAAAAGCTTCTGCCTCGCCCAGGTCGGTAAAGACACCGTAGGCGGCGGTTGGGACGTTATACTTTCGCATCAGGTCTTTTGAGAAAGCTTTGCTTCCCTCAATATATGCGGCATCTTTGGAAGGACCGAAAACCTTCAGATCTTTAGACTTAAACAGATCAACTATCCCGAGTGAAAGCGGTTGCTCCGGGCCGACTACCGTTAAATCGATTGCGTTGGCTTGGGCGAATTCCAGAAGCTTATCAAGTTGATCCACGCCGATTGCTATGTTTTCGGCCAGTAAAGCAGTACCTGGATTGCCGGGCGCGCAGTAAACTTTTTCAACCAGCGGGGACTGGGCAATTTTCCATACCAAAGCATGTTCGCGGCCGCCGCCGCCGATTACGAGTATTTTCATGGTCAGTTTCCTGTTTTAACCTGGATATAGTTTAGTGCCTGAAGTGACGCATATTCGTGAAGATCATTGCGATACCATGTTCATTGGCTGCTTTGATGACCTCCTCATCGCGGACACTGCCGCCAGGCTGGATAATAGCTGTTACGCCAGCTTCAGCGGCGGCATCGACACCGTCACGGAAAGGGAAAAAAGCATCCGAAGCCAGCACTGTACCGTGAGTCGGCAGCAATGCTTTTTGTACGGCTATCTTTGATGAATCTACTCGCGACATCTGTCCGGCTCCGATGCCAACGGTCTGGTCACGGTTGGTGAAGACTATTGCATTGGATTTGACATGCTTGCAGACTCGCCATGCGAAATCAAGAGCCTCATATTCGGAAGGCGAGGGTGTACGTTCGGTAACCACCCGGCAATCAAGAGAGTTGATCATTCCAAAATCCCGACCTTGGATAATCAGGCCGCCTGTTACACGTTTCAGGTCGTATCCTTTGGGGGTGTAGCTGTCCAAAAGCGGAACCTGCATGACCCGCACATTTTTCTTGGCAGTGAAGATATCAAGCGCTTCGTCGGTGTAGCCGGGGGCAATGACCGCTTCCAAAAATGTAGAGGTCAACTCTCTGGCAGTGTCGGCGTCCACGGTGCGGTTAAATCCGACGATGCCGCCGAAGGCTGACACCGGGTCACATTCGCGTGCTTTGAGATAGGCGGTCAGCGGCGAATCGGCCAAAGCGGCTCCGCAAGGGTTGGTATGCTTGATGATGACTGCTGCGCTCTGCTCGAACTCTTTGACTGTCTCTATGGCCGCATCCAGATCAATGATGTTGTTGAACGAAAGCTCCTTGCCCTGCAGTTGCTGTGCGTTTGAAACACATGGTTCGGTTACACCACTCTCCACATAGAAAGCTGCCGTCTGGTGCGGATTTTCACCATAGCGCAGATCCTGAGCTTTTTTTACCTGAAGTGTGTAGGTAGGAGGGTATTCCTGACCTTCGTCAGTCAGTCGCGAACCAAGGTAATTGGAAATAGCGCCGTCATAAGCAGCTGTATGCTGGAAAACCTTTACGGCCAGGTTGAAGTTGGTTTTTGCTGATACAGCGCCGTCATTATCCCGCATCTCGTCCAGTACTGTGGCGTAGTCGGATGAGTCCACCAGAACGGTTACATCGGGATAGTTTTTGGCGGCTGAACGAAGCATGGTTGGTCCGCCGATGTCGATATTTTCGATGGCGTCTTCCAGGCTACAGCCTTCCTTGGCAACTGTGGCCTCAAACGGATACAGGTTTACAACCACCATGTCGATGTTCTCGATGCCGTGTTCCTGCATTTTTGCCACATGCTCCGGGTTGGAACGCATACCAAGCAGTCCGCCATGTACCTTGGGATGCAGCGTCTTGACACGGCCATCCAGCATTTCAGGGAAACCGGTGAATTCCGAAACATCCTTGATGGTCAGCCCGGCCTCGCGCAGAAGCTTGGCAGTGCCGCCGGTTGAGAGAATCTCCACACCGTGCCCGGCAAGTACTTTTGAAAATTCGATGATGCCCCGTTTGTAGGAGACACTGATCAGTGCGCGGGTGATTTTTGCCATTGATGAAACTCCTTATTGCTGTTGTGTTAAATTAATATTTTAAATCGCTCAGGTCAGGAATGTGGAAAGTCAATATTCTGAAAAAATTTAGCCTCAAAAATCGGAGTTCCCGAAAGCGGAATAACCCGGAAACGTTGGGCAAGTTCTTCTACCTCGTCGAAGTTGTTATGTAATAGTACCTTTTCGGCACCCGTAAGTGCACCTTCAGCATTAAAGCGGGTGATATGTATCATGCTTTCATCTAAAATTCCAATCGTTTTAAGCCAATCGGCATGCAAAACTGCGCCGAAAGAACCGGTTAGAATCACATTGTTAAAGGCTTGGCAATGTATACACGATCGATCTGCCAAAACCTCTATTCCGGCCCGGATGGCGCTTTTAGCAAGTTGTATCTGACGAATGTCGTTTTGTGTAATCATGATTTGGCGTTGAGCATCGCGGTGGAGTACGAAGGCGTTGCCTCCATCATGTACAGTTATACGAGACGACAGATTAGACGGTATCTCACTTGCTTCGTTCAATCTGCCGTTTGATTCAATGATTCCGCAGCGCAGCAGTTCTGTGATCGCTTCAATTGCTGCTGAACCGCAAATACCGAGCGGCTGGGTGTTGCCGATTACCATCAGCTTGATTCGATCTTCTTCGATCCGAACCGAGTTGATTGCCCCCGGCAGTGCAGCCATGCCACAGGAAAGGTTGCCTCCTTCAAAAGCCGGACCAGCGGCTGCCGATGTCGCCCAGATCGTTTCACCGGAAAAAAGGGCAATCTCCCCATTGGTGCCAATGTCCAAGCAGAGTGTGCAATCTTCTGGTTTGGCACCGTAAATGAAAGCCACCGTATCCCCGCCTACAAAGCCGCCCGGCATTGGAAAAATATAAATATCGGCTTTGCCATCCCACTCCAGATAGGCCGCTTTAACTGCTGTACCGGCTGTATGTAACGGCCGGTAAGGAGGGAAGGCCAACGATCTGAGCGGCAGTCCCAAAAGGATGTGCTGCATGGCCGGGTTACCGGCAATGGCAGCACTACGGATATCATGCCAGGCAATACCGGTTTGCCGGCAGAGTTCGTGGGCCATGCTCAGAAGTTCGCTGCGAATCAGGGCAGTCATTTCCAGTCGCGCAGTTTCGGAATTAACGGCCGCGTCCAGTCGTGAGATCACATCGGCGCCGAAGCGGCGTTGCGGATTCAAAGCGCCGGTCATTTTAATGCGTTGACCGGTGCTGCAGTCTACAAGCGAGGCGGCCAGGGTCGTTGTGCCAAGGTCAATGGCAAGAGCGAATTCTGACATTTTACGCAATCTCTATCGAATAAGATTGCGAAGGCAGAACCGTTCCAATCTGGCGGGTATAGATTCCTCGCTTGGAAGCTTCAATGATAAAGCGTTCGACAGATTCGGGAGCAAGTGCGATCAGCATTCCGCCGGAGGTTTGCGGGTCGAACAAAGGCAGCAATGCTGCTTCGTTGAAAAAATCGGAACTTTGTACAAAAGCCTGGTAGTGGTCGCGATTGCGATAGCAACCGGCCGGAACCATTCCGTCGGAAACCAGCTCAACAACCCCCTGCATCACAGGAATCGATGCAAGTTCAAGTTGGAATGTAACGCCGGCGCCGCACGCCATCTCGCAGGCATGGCCGATCAGGCCGAAACCGGTTACATCGGTTGCTGCAGTGGCGTTACACTCACTCATCAAAAGTGACGCTTCTCTGTTGAGGGTAGTCATCCATTGCACAGCCTGCTCCACGGTTTCAGGCAAAGCCAGTTCGCCTTTGATGGCGGTCGAGATGATGCCGCTGCCGAGCGGTTTGGTCAAAAAAAGCACATCACCCGGCCGGGCAGTTGAGTTGCGAATGATACGGTCGGGATTCACAAGTCCGGTTACGGACAGGCCGTATTTAAGTTCGTCATCTTCTACGGTGTGACCGCCTACCAGGCTTACACCAGCTTCTAGAAGGATGCTCTGACCACCGGCCAGTATTTCGCGCAACACTTCACCGGGCAGTGTACAGGCAGGAAAAAAGACCAGATTCATTGCCGTGATCGGTCGTCCGCCCATGGCATAGACGTCGGAAATGGAATTGGCTGCGGCAATCCTGCCAAAGGTGAAGGGATCATTGACCAGCGGTGTAATGATATCGGCTGTCTCAACCAGGGCGCAATCCGTCGAAATCCGGTAGACCCCGGCATCATCACGTGTTTCCGGCCCTACCAGCAAGTTTTTGTCATTAAATACGAAAAGCCCATCCAGGGCCTTCTCCAGGCTGCCGGGGCCCAGTTTGGCGGCTCAACCGGCGGCTTTTACCAGCTGGGTAAGTTTTATCATCCTGTTGACACTCCTCGACAGATCTATTTCAAATATACCCTTGGAACACGTTTACTGATACCGCAGAAAATCTCGTAGGGAATCGTTCCTGCCAAGCTTGCCAGTTCCTCGACATTAATCCGGTTGCCGCAGTCGTCCGGTCCCATCAGTACGACTTGATCGCCGACCGTAACATCCGGGATGTGAGTCACATCCAGCATGATCCAGTCCATGCAGACCGTCCCGGACACTCTTGCACGTTGGCCTCGTACCAGCGCTTCACCACAGTTGGTCAGCGCTCGTGGGTAGCCATCGGCGTATCCAACCGGAACACTGGCAATCAATGTTTTTGCTCCGGCCGTAAAGCGCCTCGCATAACTGATGGTAGTTCCCGCCTCGACCCACTTCAGCATGGCAATCCTGCTTTTTAGATGCATGACCGGCTGCATGTTCAATTTGCCCTGGAAATCGGATGAGGGCAGGGCACCATAGAGAGTGATGCCGGGCCGAATCAGGTTGCATCCAGGGATCTCCTGCAGCAGTGAGGCGGCACTGTTGGCAATATGGATGTAGCGTGGAGAAAAACCGGCTTTGCGGGCATCGGCTACGGCCCCTTGAAAGCGTTCGGTTTGCAGCCTTGTAAAATGTTGTCCGGATTGATCCAGTTCATCCGCACTGGCAAAATGG
>JBBQCH010000008.1:0-37907 GCA_038318485.1 Geobacterales bacterium | reverse complement strand
TGCACCATGTGCGGGGAGTTCTGTGCTTACAAGGTTATGGATGATGCCATGGCAAGGTAATCCATTTGCCACAATCTGAATTACAATAAAAACGGCCTGCTGAATTCAGCGGGCCGTTTTTATTGTGGGAAACTAAAGCAACTCATTAATCTTTTGAAGGCCTTCCAGCGCTCCATACTCCAGTGAAATGTGCGGCGCATGAATATCTGCTTCGCGGGGGTTGATGCGGATTACCGTTATTTCCTGATCTTCTCCCAGCTGTTCCGACGTGTAGCGAATGGTCGGGATGGCTTTGCCGGCCCCCATCTCAATTACAACCGTTTTTTTGCCACGGTTTTTTTCCAGGAAATGCCTGAACCTGTTGCGCTGCTGGTCGGTGCGATCCGAAATCCACGAACAATCACCGAACATCAGAATGTTGGGACGGCTGGTGCCGCGGCAATTGGGGCAGCCTGGAATGCTGCGGGAGCGCATCGTATCCATGTTGATCGGAATCTGTTCATCGTTGAGCCAAATCCGTCGGCAACAGGGGGTCAGGCATTGCAGATGATGTATCGAGCCATGCACTTCAGCTATCTGGTCTTCGTCGTAACCGGCCTTCTGGAACTGACCGTCTACGTTGGAGGTCACAACGAAATATTCCGATCGGTTGCGTTCCAGCCAGCGTCTGATGATCTGGAAGCCTTCGTGGGGAACTGTTGAACGGTACAGGTTGGTGCGGTGACCGTAGAAGCCCCATCCGAAGGCCGGGTCACGTTCGAAGTGCTCCGGATTGGCACAATCTACAAAGGATAGACCAAGTCTGGAATACATCGGATAGGCGTTCCAGAAACCCTGGTCTCCTCGGAAATCGGGCAGGCCGGAATCGACACCCATTCCGGCACCGGCGGTGATGATTAAAACTTCGGCCTTCCGTATCGCTTCAGCGGCGCGTTCCAGCATGATCCGGGGTCAGGAAAGCAGGTGCACGAACAGGCCGCTGCGCAGTTTTGGCTCGAACCAGGTAGATTTGGGTGGCATGATCTGATCCTGATCGGCCAGTTCAATCAACTCGCTGATAGAGGTCGGGTGCAGTGCAAACGCTACTGCATAGTCACCGGAATCGACCAGGCGAACCAACTCGTCGTTGCCGCGGATCCCGCCCACAAAATGGATGCGTTTGTCGGTACGTGGATTGTGGATACCAAGCAGAGGATTGAGCAGATTGTTCTGCAGGATCGAAACATCCAGGCGGTCTACTGTATCCTTTTCATTTACGACTGCTGACTTGGCATGCAGGCTGTACCAGCAACCATCCAGATACATGCCGAAGGTATGACGCTCTTCTGGAACCACCTGACTAGGGGAGGGAACAACTTCGAAACAATCTTTGACCTGCTCAATAAACTCGGCCGCACTGCTGCCGTTCAAATCCCTGACAGCCCTGTTGTAGGGCATGATGTTGAGTTGGTTCTCGGGGAAGATAACCGTCAGGAATGAGTTGTACTCTTCGTTTCCGGTGTGGTTCGGGTTCTTGTCCCGGCGCAGTTCGCGTACCCGACCGGCTGCTGCACTGCGATGGTGCCCGTCGGCAACATAAAGTTTCGGGATGTCCGCAAACAGAGTGGTTAGTCGAGTTATCAGGTTCTGGTCAGTTATGATCCAGAGCGTGTGTCCAACCCCGTCATCGCAGATAAAATCATATTCCGGCAGACCGCCGGTAATCCCATCTATGATCCCTTCCACTTCTTTGCAGGAGCGCGACAGGTAAAAGACCGGCTCATCGTTGGCGTCCAGATAATCGATGTGTTTGACGCGATCCTCTTCCTTGTCGGCCCGGGTATGTTCATGCTTTTTGATGATGCCACTCTGGTAGTCGTCCACGCTGGCACAGACCACCAGGCCGGTCTGGGTGATCGATCCCATCTTCTGGCGATAAACGTAATACGAATCACTCACATCCTGAACCAGTGTTCCGCGTGAAATGAATTCGGCCAGGTTGATTCTGCCCTGAACGTAAACCGGCTCATCATGCGGATCAATTTCTGCCGGCAGATCGATCTCTGGACGGGAAACATGCAGAAAACTGTTGGGGTTACCGGCAGCCATTCTGCGGGCTTCTTCAACGTCCATAACGTCATAGGGGAGGGCGGCGACTTTTTCAGCCAGTTCTTTGGAGGGACGTAGTGCGCGGAACGGTTTGATGATGGCCATATCTGATCCTTTGTTACCTGTTAAATTAAAAATAGCGCCGTGCGCCGACAAAGCGTTTCTCAAAATAATTGTCATCGATTGATGTCACCCGGATGTCTTCACCGCGACGTGGAGCATGAACAAACCTGCCGCTACCTACATAGATGCCGACATGGCTGATATTGTTAGCCGCTGCACCGAAAAAAACGAGATCGCCGTCCTGCAGGTCCGGTTTTTCAACCGCGTCACCAGCCTTGTACTGATCTCGGGAGGTGCGGGGTATGCTCAGGCCGCACAGGTTGTACACGGCCCTGACGAAACCGCTGCAGTCCATTCCGTCCACAACATTATCTCCACCCCATCGATAGGGAATTCCTACAAAACGTTCGGCGGTGCGTGCAGCTATTTCTCCCATATCTTTTTTCTTCTTGGTCTGTTTTGACTGGGGCTTATCCGAAAGTTCCTTTGGAACAACCGGATGAATCGGTTCACGAGTGGTACGGATTTCTTCCGGCTTTGATTTTTCCCAGCCGGGTTCTTTGGGGGTTTTAAAAACAATCTCGTTGGGAGGGGCGATGTAGTAACTGTCGATCAGGTGGCTGGCAACCAGTTTGTTAGCCGCACTACGCGCCTTCTGCTTGTTATTGAAATCACCAAAACGTACGGCGTAGATGCCGTTATCTTTACGAAAATAGAACGCTTCAATTCCCTGAGACTGGAGTTTATTGGTAAATCGTTCGGCATTGTTGACGTCTGCAAAGGCACCCATCTGAATGGCGTAACCCAGTCGGGTAATGGAAGCCGATTTTGCGGCAGCTACAGGCAGCGTTGCTAGAATCAGAAATATTGATACGACAAAAATTCGAAAGTACATGATCTCAATCTGAATTTAATTGGTGGAATAGTTATAAAGGCAGATAGTAACTTTAATCCGGGCGGTGGTAAAGCATAAATTTAAACCGAAATGAGCTTTATGGCATTGACAGCCGGCTCTCTTTTAAGGTAATTATTCAGGTCCGTCATCAATTGAAAGCAATGAATCCGATTTAGCTCAGTTGGTAGAGCACATCACTCGTAATCAATGGACTGTCTGGCGTGGACGCATAAAATTTAGTTTAAGCCGTTGTGGCTCAGGGGTAGAGCAGCTCACTCGTAATGAGCAGGTCGTCGGTTCGATTCCGACCAACGGCTCCAGTCAAAATAGGGACTTAGGCAATTTGCTTGAGTCCTTTTTTGTTGGCTAATTGCTTTGTATGGTATCTTGTATTGTATGTATTGCTGTTGCTAGACAAGGCAAAAAGCCTGCGGGCTAATTGTAACAAAAAAATAGACTAAAATTTATTTTGTTCCGGTCCGTCAATCTGGCGGGGGGTGTTTGCTTTCATCAGTATGTCTACCATTGACGGGATATGGCAGCACCAAAACCTTTAACCATTTGTTATGCCATAAACCAAACATCAAATAACGAAAGGGAGGGTGGAGATAACGAAAATATCAGAACTAATGAGCGAATTGGAAAAGTACACGGCGGCAAACGGTGATTCAGATGTTATAAGATCAGCGGGTTCAGCGTGAAGGGTCTGGATGCTATTCCGGCTGAAGATGGTTTCAATGGCTATCTGGATCTTGTAGGGCAGTAACAACCACGCCAGTGAAAAATACAGATCGGCGGCAACCTATTACGGTGTGCCGCCGTTTCTTTTTTCAGTGCAAGCCGTCATTAAACCAAGCAACACTGGCTTTAAGTCTCAAAAGGCCCCTCAGCATGGCATCAGCAAGCCGCTTGTTCGCGTCCCTGAGGATCCGAACCATAATCAACTTGGCCAAGCACGTCGCCCTTGTCTTGTTATCAAGCATCCTGAGGGCTTTGTCAATAAACTACATCATGAGAGTGCCACTTCCATTTGTTTTGAATCTACTTACAGTTGCCTGAAGCTCTTCAGAAAACTTGTTGAGTTTGACAGCTTCATCGTATGTACTTTGGGCTGTTTGCGCAGTTTTGCCGAACACATCGTTTATCATGTGGATATTTGAACTGATCTCGCTAGTGGTCGCTGTCTGTTCTTCCGCAGCAGTGGCTATTTGATGAATCTGGCTAGTAACTTCGTTAATCTGATGAAGAATTCCATTAAGAGCTTTACCTGACCGTGCGGCATCTTCTGTTCCCCTGGCAACTTCAACGACTCCTGCTTCCATGGAATCGACAGCTATTTTAGTTTCTTTCTGGATAGCTTTTATCATTTCCCCAATTTCCCTTGTTGCTCGGGTTGTACGCTCAGCCAAAGCTCTGACTTCATCGGCAACAACCGCAAACCCTCTTCCTTGTTCACCTGCTCTGGCAGCTTCAATTGCAGCGTTAAGTGCCAACAGGTTGGTTTGATCGGCAATATCCTCGATGGTTCCTACGATCGCACCGATCTGGTCAGAACGGGAGCCAAGGCTTTCAATAACAGAAGCAGTGCTCTTTACCCGATCAGAAATCCGGGTCATTCCCTCGATTGTGGCCTGAATGACCGAAGCTCCTTCAGAGGCGAGATTGTTGGATAGTTGTGAACTTTCTGCTGCCATTGAGCAGTTTTGCGCAATGTCACTTGATGTTGCAGACATTTCTTCTCCGGCAGTGGCTACGGATGTCGCCTGTGAAGCAGCATCGCTAACTTCTTTAGCCATGTTCCGGGAAGTGGACTGTATAGAACCAGCAGAATTGGCAACATCAACTGCCGTCCGTGCTGCATGTGAAATCAGGGCATCAAGCGTGTCAATAAAGTGGTTGAACTGTTTGTTTGCTTCGGTGAGTTCATCGTTCCCAGAAGTATCAAGTCGTTTTGTAAGATCTCCATCTCCCTGAGACAGGTCGGTGATTTTGGATACGAAGGCATTTATCTTACGAGTGACAGTGATTTTCAGCACGATCGCCAGGCTGATAATACTTGCAATTAGAGCCGCCACCCCCCAAACAACAAGAAAAATGCTTGAACTTTTTGTGGCCTCATAAGCCTGTTCAATGCTGGAGTTAAGCTTCAGCACTCCAAGTATCTTTGTCTCTTTGTCGTGGCAGCTCTTGCATCGCTCTTCATTTGCGAGCGGAAGATAGGATTCAAGAATGTGAATTCCGTTTTCAGACTTTTCAATGACTTCAGGCTGACCGCTCTGAATGGCCTTGGCGACGAAGGGATTATCCTTTGAGAGACTGCCACGCTCTTCACCTTTCTCATTGAAAATTGCAAGTGAGAGTGCCTGTTTATGCTCGTTCACTTCTTTTATTTTTGCATCTACCAGTTTTGAGTTGTCGGCAAGCATAATTGTTCTTATATCATCAGCGATTATGTTAGCTGCATTTATGCTGTTTTTTTTCTGTAGGGATACCAGTTCGTGTTTTGCCATATACAAAGCAGCGCCGCCAACTATGAGCAGACCGGAAATTAGTGCGATTGAGGCAACAAATAATATTTTTGTTGCAATGGACCCTTTTTTCACAGTCTGTGATGAGACATTTGAGTTTGACGCTGGCATCTGGATACCCTCATTTAAATTTAAGTATTTAAAATTTGCTACAGCATAAGCCCATAATGCAAACACTGTTATATGTTAAATTGATTCGCTATACAATTTTATTTTGCATGAATTTTGTATTAATTCTTCTGGGCGGATTCAAGTTCGAAGTGCAACTTTTGTAAGTGAATTAAAGTGGTGAGCTGCGATACTATCAGCGCTACTTTAACGACCAAGTAAAAGGTGCACAGATGAAGAAGTATACGCGGCTCACCAGCGGGCAACGATACCATATTTACGGTTTAAAGCAATCTGGAATGGATCAGTCTCAAATTGCGCAGAACGTATGGTGTGAACAAGTCCACAATTTCACGAGAGTTCAAGCGAAACAAGGGCCACCGGGGCTGGCGACCAAAACAGGCACAATCATTTAGTGATGATCGCAAGCAATTCTGTAACAATGGCAAGAAATTCTAGTTAAGTGAATTGGCAGAAGTCGAGAGATTGATTCGCGAAGACCTGAGCCCAGAACAGGTCGCTAATCGGCTTGATTTGGAAGGTGGATTGCAAATCAGCCATGAGGTGATATACCAGCATAGCTATGCGAACAAACGTGCTGGAGGAGACCTGTGCCGGAATCTGCGTAGTCAAAAACCACGTCGCAAGCGTTATGCAAGTGGCCAAGAACGGCGTGGTGTGATTAAAAACCGTGTCAGCATTGATGAGCGTCCTGAGATCGTTAAGCAGTCAATACTAACCTGAAAGAAGAGATAACTTGTTGCCAAGCTCATCGGCCCGATATGGTTTCGCGATGGCGGCAAAAAAACCATACTTTCTGTAATCCGCCATGACCGGGTCCAATGAATAACCGCTCGAAACTATCAGCTTGGCGGCTGGATTAATCGCCAGGATGCTTTTTGCCGCCTCAACTCCTCCCATTCCGTCCGGAATCGTCAAATCCAGGATAACAGCCATGTAGGGAACCCCTGATTCGTAGGCCGCTCTGTATTTTGCAACGGCCTCGTCTCCATTACTGCAAGTTGTTACCGGGAATCCCATATAAGTGAAGGTCTCTTTTGCAACTTCCCGAATGACTTCTTCGTCATCCATGACCAGTATTGAACCGATCGGCTGGTTTTGTAGTAGAGTCTGCTCTTTTGTTGTTTCGCACAATGTAGAAGTCAGACCCGTTGACGGAAGAATTATGGTAAAGGTCGTGCCTTGATCAACGATGGAGTCTACCTGAATCTGTCCTCCATGCTTGTTGATAATTGAATTTACTGAGGCCAGGCCGAGCCCGCTGTTGGAGGGCTTGGTGGTATAATAAGGGTCAAAAACATTTTTTATTTCTTCTGCCGGAATGCCGTGCCCCTGGTCGGTAAATGTTATGCGTACATGGGTTGTGTTCTGTGTGGCTAAGACAGCTTCACCACTTAAACGGATATTTTCGGCACTAATGGACAGCGTTCCTCCCTCAGGCATGGCTTGAACAGCATTTATCGTAATGTTACTGAAAACCTGACTGAGCTGATCTTCATCTGCCATGACCGAGTGTATTGATTCGGGTATCTGGGTCTGGGCGCGCACTTTTGTTCCGTTCAATGCCAGTTCGATCGATTCTTCAACAAGTTTACGTACTGAAACAGGCTTTTTAAATGGTGTTCCTCCTTTGGCAAAGGTCAAGAGTTGCTTGGCAATTCCGGTCGCCCGCTTTGTGGCTCTCTCGGCATGCTGCAGCAACATCCAGGCATTATGAGATTCATCCAGTTGTTTGCTTGCCAGAGAAATAAAGCCGAGTACGCCGGTCAATGCGTTGTTGAAGTTGTGTGCAATTCCTCCTGCTAAAATGCCGATTGACTCCAGTTTCTGTGTTTTAATTAACTGCTCTTGCAATATCTCACGGTCGGTTATGTCGATCAGGATTATCACGGTTCGTCTCTCGGATATGGTCAGTTTGGTTATGACGTGACGAACCATGCCATCCTGGCAGGTTACCCTGGCTTCGAACATGGGGGTGTAGCCGCAATTTTTTTCTCTGATTTCAAGTGCGTCCTGCCATGACTTTACAATCTCCTCACGATATGTGGAATCCGGGTAGGCATTTGAGAACCAGTCATCGGTGGTTCGTATTTTATCTTCGTTGTATCCGAAACGTTCCACGAAGAACTGGTTGAGATATTCTATGTTTCCAGACGGGTCGGACCAGGCTATGCCTACCGGCATTATGTCAAGCAGGTCCTTAAGCTTCTGTTCGCTATCTCTAACGATTTGCTCCGCCTGAATTCTTTCGTTAATCTCGGTTTCCAAAGACTTGTTGGTATAAAGCAGGTATTGATTAAGCATTGAGTTTTCTTGTTCCCGGCAGCGTAACAATGCAGCCATTCTATTGATTTCTTGGGCCGCTTTACCAGGTTCGTCATCGGTGTCAACTGGTATCACTGAAACATAGTTACCATCTTTTAATGCCGTGATACCTTTGATGAGATCATTAAAAGATTTTGTTACTCGGCGAAGCACCAAATAACAGATGCAGGAAATCACCAACCAGAAAATGATGGCTATCAGGATTGAGGAAAAAATCAAGTTTAGGGTTTTTCTCGCCAAGTCGGATGTGTAGCGCTCCAAGCGTACGGTTCCAATCTTGGCAACATGAGGAGTTCTTTCGCCGGTTAAAGTCTCTTCGATCGTAGTTACTAACGGGTTACTGAATACATTAATGGTTTCAACAATCGTGTCGGACTTATTTGGAATAGGGTGGTGGCTAACGTTGGCCAGTAGTGCGCCATCGGATGAAATTATGCTTACTGAGTAAATATTTGGAGTGTTAGCCACCTCTCCGGCGAAGCGTCTCAAAGTTTCGCGGTCCCCTGCATAGAGAGGAAGACGGATGGAATAGACAAGCTGCTGTGCCAGTTGGTGGAGTTGACTGGTTACATATTCACGGCGTTCACGAATTTCAATGCTGACATACAGCACACCAAGTATGATCGAGAGAGCCGCCGTCAGAAGAGTGAATACAACAAAAAGTCTGCACCTGAAGCTTGTGCGGAAAGCTGTCAGACGATTAGCTAACGACATGTTTGTCTCCTTGTCGTTTTGGTAAGATTATTCGGCATCCCCAACCTGCCTACGGACTCCCATCAAATAAGCTACTACGAATTCTTCCAGTGCTCCGTCCAGTACAGCATCCGGATTACCGGACTCGACACCGGTCCGCAGATCCTTGACCATCTTGTAGGGGTGCAGCACGTAGGAACGGATTTGACTTCCCCAGCCGATATCCTTCTTTTCGGCAGCAATCTCGGATGCTTTGGCGCTGCGCTCATCTACTTCACGTTCGTACAGCTTGGCCCGCAATACTTTCATTGCCGTACCACGGTTGGAGATCTGACTGCGTTCGCTCTGGCAGGCCACCACGATGCCGGTCGGTATATGGGTGATCCGCACGGCCGAGTCGGTTGTGTTGACGTGCTGACCGCCCGCTCCGCCGGAACGGAAAGTATCCACCCGCAGATCAGTATCGCTGATCTTTATGTCGATATCATCCTCCTCGATCTCCGGGAAGGCGTACATTGAAGCGAATGAAGTGTGGCGGCGGGCATTGCTGTCGAAGGGGGAAATTCGAACCAGACGGTGAATGCCGGCTTCAGCCTTGAGATAGCCGTAAGCGTATTCCCCACTGACATTGACTGTGGCCGATTTAAGACCGGCTTCATCGCCGGCCTGGAATTCGGTAATAGTTGTTTTCCACCCTTTTTTCTCACAGTATCGCAGATACATGCGCAGCAGCATCTCGGCCCAGTCCTGGGATTCTGTGCCACCAGCTCCGGGATTGATCATAACGAAGCAGGAGTTTCGGTCGTGGTCTCCGGAAAGCATGCGCTGAAATTCAGCCGCTTCGACCGCTTGAATCAGGCGGGTCGTCATGACTGCCACCTCTGTCAGGGTTTCTTCATCCTGTGCCTCTTCTCCCAGTTCTATCATGATTTTTATGTCTTCGGCCTGGCGCACCAGGCCGTCCAACATCTGGACAATTTTCTCCAGCAGGGTGCGTTTTTTAATTATCTCCTGCGATTTTCCGGAATCATCCCAAAATCCTGGAACCGCCATGATCGACTCGATCTCCTGGATCGATTCACGTTTGACATCTATGTCAAAGTGACCCCCGAAGCTTGGCGGTCCGTTCTTCACAATCCTGCAGTTTGGCTATTTCTTCACGATACATTGGCTGCTCCTTGTTTATGTATTTTCTTTTTGCGCCAGGCCAGCAGAGCTACTCCGGCGGTTAGCAGCAGGCAGAGCCAGGCCGGGGCGTCACCGATTTTAAGATATAATGATTGTCCGCTGCCTGGTTCGATCTCTCCGGTTCGATATCCCTCAACAAACAGGCCGGTCATTGTGCTGATATGTCCATTTTTATCAACAATTGCAGTAATGCCGGTGTTGGCGGCCCGGATCAGAGGAGTACGGGTTTCTATGGCTCTGAAAATTGAGATCGCAAGGTGCTGATAGGGGGCCGATGAACGACCGAACCAGGCATCATTGGTGATTGCTACCAAAACCCGGGCTCCGGCTCGAACGTATTCCCGGGCCAACTCCGGGAAGATGACTTCATAGCAGACCTGAATGCCAAGCTTTACACCGGCAGCCTCCAGCACTACCGCATGTTCGCCAGGTGCAAAGTCACCGATCCCAACTACAATCTTGTTAATAAAGGTCAGGAAATTACCCAAAGGTACATATTCGCCTAAAGGCACCAGGTGCATCTTGTCAGCGCGTCCGGTCGTCTCACCGGTGGGAGACAGCATGAAAGCACTGTTCAAAAAAGTATTTTTCCCATTGCGCAGTTCGTGCGCCGGGCTTCCAAACAGCAGGTAAGCCCCGGTTTCCCTGGCCAGTCTTCTGATCCGCTCGGCTTGTTGCGGTTCGTCCTGAAAAAAGAATGGAACAGCGCTCTCCGGCCAGACGATCAGATCAACTCCACCTTTGGACGCTTCACGGGTCAGCCGTTCGTAGGTGTCTACTGTTTGTTCGCGAAATTCCGGGCTCCATTTGACATCCTGCGGGATGTTGCCTTGAATCAGGGCGATCCGAAGCGGCTTCTTAGATGTTTGAGTTTCATCTTTCTGCAACTGGCTGAAGCCGTAGAAAAGCGTTGCGACCAGCAACACCAGCAGGATTAAGGCACTCTTGACCGGATAGCGGACTCCGCTACCCGATATGGCCCGCAAAGCACGGTAAAGTACCACATTTGCCAACACTATCAACAATGTGATGCCATAGACGCCGAACAGATCGGCAATCTGGATCAAAGGCAGGGTACGAAACTGGGAATGTCCCAGCATGGCCCAGGAAAATCCGGAAAACAGGAACGAACGGACAAAATCGAAGGCCACCCAGGCAATCGGCAGTGTGAAGGCGGTTTTGATCCCTACGCTTTCTCCCAGGCGGGCGACGCTTGCACACAGTCCGTAAAATAATGCCAACCAGAATACCAGCAGGAGATAAACCGGGATGCTGACTGACCATGGAAGGTGCCCATAGCGGGTAAAAACAATATTAAGCCAGTACAGGATTAGTGCATAGGCAGTGACACCGCAGGTACAGCCTAACCTGAAAGCGGTTCTTGGCGTACTGTCCTCCATTGCGATCAATAAAGGAATCAGGGCAATCCAGGCCAGAAATGAAAAACCAGGGGTTGGGAAAGAGATGGCAATTAATACGCCTGCGGCAACAGCCAGCAGTCCGCGCCGATCAAACAGCTCCCGGCAGTTTGAGAAAAAATCCGGCAGTATCGTCACTCGCGCACCAAATTTTCTGAATTGTCGCCGTTCAGAAGGAAGATGCTGACCTTTTTTACGCGTCTTTGATCGGCATCCAGAATTTTCAGACGCAGTCCGGCTCCTTCAATGGTATCGCCCACATCAGGTATTTTTCCGGTCAGATAGAATACGAGTCCGCCGACGGAATCAAATTTGTCACACTCTATTTCAATATCGAAATGTTCTTCCAATTCTTCGACCGGCAGCCGGCCGTCAGCGGTTACGCTCCCATCCGGATTTTCAAAAAACAACGATTCTTCGCTGTCATATTCATCCTGGATGTCGCCAACGATCTGTTCCAGCAGGTCTTCGATCGTTACCAGGCCGGAAGTGCCGCCGTATTCGTCGATGACAATCGCCAGGTGGACGCGTTTGCGTTTGAATTCCTGAAGAAGTTCTTCAAGATTTTTAGATTCGGGAATAAAGTAGGGAGGTCGCATGATTGAACGCACAGAAATTGAATCTTCGGGACTTCCCCAATGTTTAAGCAGGTCCTTGGCGTAAAGCAGGCCAATGATGTTGTCTATGGTCTGTTCATAAACCGGGATGCGCGAGTGGCCGCAGTCGAGGATCGTGTCAAGCAGTTCACGTACGGTTGCTTCAACCGTTACGCAGGCCATTTCGGTTCTGGGAACCATTATCTCGCGGACTATCGTGGTCCCCAACGAGAAAATAGAGCGCAGCATCTCGCTCTCTTCTTCATTTACCAGGCCTTCTTCTTCGGAAGCATCAATGAAATCATTTATCTCTTCTTCGGTCGTTTTTCTGCGTCCGGATACAAAACGGCTCAACCGTTCAATAAACCCGGACTTCCTACTGCTGCCTTCTTCCAATTCTTGTTCCTCCTGATTTATCCACCAAATTTTTTGAATAACAGCAATACTACGGTTGTGATTGCGCTGCCGATACATGCACCGATCACAACATCGCGCAAACAGTGAACCCTCATCAGCAGGCGCGAATGGGTGACCATCGAGGCCAGCGATATTGACAAAACAGATATCAGCGGATCCTGTGTGTTGAGCGAGACGGCAGTGGCAATCGAAAACGCAACCGCAGCATGTCCGCTTGGAAGTCCTCCATGCAGCGGCGTCCCTGTGCCGGTTCGACTTTTTATTATTATTACGACGATTATAACTATCAGTACCGAAATAAGAGTACCCATATCCGAAGGTGTACCGAACATTGCGAGAACCTTTCCATAGTGCGGTAGGACATACTTGGCCAGGATCAGGTAGCCCATGATAGCGGCGCCGAAGGACGCAATCAGCACCGCTCCGGCGGCTGTGTCTTTTGCAGTTTTTGCCAGAGGGTGATAACCAGGTGAAATAAGGTCTACAACCGCCTCCACCGAAGTATTCAACAGCTCAGCGCACAACACTAACAGGATTGAAAGCGCCAGCAGAGCGAATTCAAGCGGAGTTACCTTCAGGAAAAGCACTAAAAGCAGTACCACTCCGGCTGAAATGAAGTTGTTTCGCATATGCTTTTCAGTGCGGGCAGCTTGCAGTATGCCCGAGATAGCACAGTTGGCCGAATCTATGAACCGGTCGGGTTTAACAACCCGTCCTTCTTCAGAATCCTGAATAGCTGCTGCTCCTTTTGCTGCATTTTTTCTGCTTCAAGTTCACCGCTGCGTTCATGGTCATATCCGCACAGGTGCAGGATACCATGCAGGAGAAGGAACGACAGGCGTTCGAAAAATTCCAGGCCACCTTCCTGCGCTTCTTTGGCGGCGGTGTCAGCTGATATTACCACATCTCCCAGGGACAGCGGATTTATGCCTGAACAGTCGCCCTCCTGCAGGGAGAACGAAATTACATTAGTTGGGCGGTCCTTGTTCAGATAGTCACGGTTGATGATTCGCATCGAACGGTCCCCGACAATAGACACGGACAGCTCGCTGCCCTCAGGACATTCCAAGGCGCTTAAGATTCTCTCCGCGACCTTTTTGAATTGTCGAATCCCGAAGCGATGTCTCCTCTGGCGGTTGTTCATCAATATCAGCATGCGGTGAATCTCCATTTTCACGCTTGTTGTGGTCTTGTGCTTCTACTCTTCTGGAGTTGTTTCCCTTGTGGACCGGTTCAGGGTAATCAATCCGGTGGTGAAAGATGCCGATCAGGATCCTATTGAAGCTCTTGGCTATTTCATGCAGGTTTTTAAGAGTAAGCTCACATTCATCGAGCTGGCCATCGATAAATACGTTGTTGATGAGTTTCTGCACCATCCCCTGAATGCGGTCCGGGCTTGGATTGACCAAAGTGCGGGAGGCTGCTTCGACGCAGTCGGCCAACATGACAATTCCGGCCTCGCGTGTCTGTGGTTTTGGTCCTGGATACCTGAAATCGGTTTCATCTATCTGACCACTGTTCACATCGGCTTGGGACTTGGCCCGTTCGTAAAAAAACTTGATCAGTCCAGTCCCATGGTGCTGGCGGATAATATCGATAATTTGTTGCCCGAGTCGCCTTTCCCGCGCTATTTCCGCGCCCTCCTTGATGTGGGAGATCAGGATCAGGGCGCTCATGCTGGGCGCCAGTTTGTCATGCCGGTTTTCTTCATCACTCTGATTCTCAATGAAATAGCTTGCTTTGGATACCTTGCCGATATCGTGGTAATAGGCTGCCACCCGTGCCAGCAAAGGATTGGCATTGATCGATTCGGCAGCAGCTTCAACAAGGTTGCCGACTATTACGCTATGGTGGTAGGTGCCGGGCGCCTTGATCATAAGTTCACGCAAAACCGGTGAGTTAAGGTTGGCCAGTTCCAACAGCTTGATATCGGTTGTATATTGAAAAAGTGTTTCTATCAGCGGGACAAAGCCGGACACAAAACCGGCGCTGATGATGCCGCTCAAAAGTGCAAAAAAAGCCACATAGATTGTCTGGGTCGAGAACAGAGCATTTGTGAATGTCTGGAATGCCAGCGCCATCAATAGGTTGACTACAGAAACTTTGAGTCCCGCAGCGTAGATGGTACCACGATTGGTGCAGTGCCTGACTCCGTGGGCGCCTACGATGCTTCCCAGTAGCGAGTAAATTACAACCAGCATGTTGTTTTCAAACATGATGCCCAGTAGCGGAGCCAACGCAGCGCAATAAACCAGAGCAACCTCGGAGTTGATGAAAATGCGTACGATCATTGCTCCGACTGCAAATGGAAACAGGTAAAAATAGTTTGTGGGTTCAATGGAGGGGAAAACCGCGCCTATATTGTGGCTGATCAACAGAGCTGTTTTGAAACAGAGGAAACTACCACTGATCAGTATGGCAATAATCAGAATATCTTTGTTGCTGGGATTGAATTTGCGGATATTTTTGCACGCGAATCGATAGGGGAAGTAAAACAGTACGATGATTAACCCGTATGTTCCGATTGCCGTGACCAGTCGGGTGCCGCCTTGCTTGTCTCCGAAAAGTGCCTGGAGTTTGTGGGCCTGCTCAGGTGTGATGCGTTCACCGGTCCGAACAACCATCTCTCCCTTCTGCAGTTTGAACAGTACAGGTCGCACCGTTTCCATAGCTGTTTTTACCCGTGCCTCGGTTGCCTCACGGTTATAAAACAGGTTTGGAAGCAGAATTCGGGCGATGATCGGAGATATCAACTCATTGTCAGAATTAGCACCCAGGCCGTTATAGCGCCATTTGCCGACAATCTTGCGAGCCTCGCCGATTTCTGTGAAGCTGGTGGTCATATCGCCGCCACCGATTATGTGGCCATTGTTATCGGCAACTTCAATTCCGCGGAGGACATCGGACTGAAAGACTTTGCCGTCCAACACAATTTTGCGCTGATACAGATCATTCAACCGTGTCTTGACACTTTCCAGAAAGGCTTTGTCAGACTTGATCCGTTTCAGTGCCTGAATTTCGTTGTCTTTCAGTTCCGTATCCAGCAGCGGCACTAACAGGGTGTGCCAATCGGAAAGATTCTTCTCACTCTGCTCGGTTTGGCCTGTTCGCATGAGTGTAGAAGCCTGTTCAAGCTTCTCATAGATGTTGGATTGTACCCGGTCATTCAGGTTGTAAATAACCGGTGAACTGTTACCGGCCTCTTTGCGGCGCTGTTCGGTCAAGGCGCGATCTTCGACCAGCTGGTCCTGGGTGGCGCGGATGTCCGATGTTGCAATATCACCGGTTTTGTACGAGATCGATGAAAGGTTTTGGCTGGGCAGGATTGTCAGAGTCAACAGCAGTGCCGTAGAGGCCAGAATTATGAATCTGTTGCGCCGGGAAGTGTCCGAGTTGGAAATTCTCTTGATAATGGAATCCAGGAGGTTTGACCCAACTTTACCCAAGTGCGACAGAGTGTTCTGATTTTGGTTGCTGCTGGATTGTTCAGGCATATGTGTTTGAGTGCCAGATATTACGTAAGTGTTTGAAATAAATTTAGATATAGTCTAATTCATAAAACGTGTCAATAAAACTATGTGTCACTGCTGGCAAGGCTTTGCCGGGGTTATCCGCGTGGATGTATCTGTTGATGCAAACGCTTGAGTCGCTCACGGGTTACGTGCGTATAAATCTGGGTAGTGGCCAGATCGACGTGTCCCAACATTAACTGTACGCTGCGCAGGTCGGCGCCGTTTTCCAACAGGTGTGTGGCAAATGAATGGCGCAGGGTGTGCGGCGATATGTTCTTGCGGATGCCGGCTGCAGTTGTCCGCTTTTTGATGATGTTCCAGAAGGCCTGGCGACTCATGGCTTCACGCAGCCTCGAGAGGAAAAGGTGCGGATTGTGGCTGGTAGGGTCCTGCAGTTGCCGAACCTCCTGCAGATAGCGCGTTACCTGCCGAGCGGCTGATTCACCGATCGGTACCAAACGTTCCTTGTTGCCCTTTCCGACTGTCATCAGGTAGCCTGAATTCAAATTTACCTCTCGCAGTTTGAGGTTTACCAGTTCCGATACCCGCAGACCGGTTGCGTAAAGCAGTTCCAGCATGGCGAGATCTCGAACGTCTTCGGCCCTCTTCCCGTTGCAGGATGCAAAAAGAGCGTCCACCTCCTGATTGGACAGGAACTGCGGCAGTTTGTTGAGTGTTCGCGGAGCTTCAATAATCGAAGCCGGATTGCTGTCTGCGTAGTTTTCAATCATCAGAAATTTATGAAACATGCGGATGGCCGAAAGGCAGCGGGCGCGACTTCGGGCGCCAATGCCCTGGTTTTTCAGGACTCCGATAAAGGAGACCACATCATGGGAACTCACTTCCGCCGGCGTTTTTCGACCTTGTCTCTCCAGAAAATCTAGATAGCGGACCAGATCACGGCTGTAAGCGCTCCTGGTGTTATCTGAAAGCCCTTTTTCTACAGTCAGATAACTTATGAAGAGGTCAAGGTAGTCGTTCACATTTCAATTACTCAAATATGTCTGACGGTTCATGCTTAGTATCCATCTTCCATTGCAGATAAAAGGTTTCAATCTTGTCTCTGGCCCAAGGTGTTCTTCTAAGGAATTTCAAGCTGGATGAGATGCTGGGATCATGTGTAAAACATCTCACGTTGATGTTTCTGCCCAGCTCATCCCAACCAAATTCATCCACCAGGCTTGCCAGTATGACTTTAAGGGTTACCCCGTGCAGCGGGTCATTGTCAGGCACCATTTTCATATGTCACACCCACTCATCAATCGCCGCTATCATCTTGCTGCGAATTTCGGTCAGTTTATCTTCGGAAGTTATCTTATGACCGAAAATGTCCCGCACATAGAATACGTCGGCTACCTGATCCACCTTGGTTGAAATTTTAGAGACACCGATATAGAGCCCCAGTTCGGTCAGCGTGCTGGTGATCAGGTACAGCAGTCCGACTTTGTCATGGGTATAAATATCCATGACTGTGTAACTTTCGGATACTTCATTGTCAATGTCGATCCGTGTGGCAAAACGAGGTGCCGGGCGTGAAGTCAGTAGAGTCGGTCGCTGCCGTTTTGCCACAAGCTCTGAGACTCTGACCTCGCCATGAATAACCTGCCGCATGTCGTTCTTAACCTTATCCCAGCGCTGATCATCGATAATCAATAACCCCTGCGGAGAATTGACCTGCAGTATATCCAGAACTTTGCCGTTTTTGCTGGTGTTGATCTGGGCTCCCAGAATGTTGACGCCATTGGCAGCCATCACACCGGTTATTCGGGAAAAAAGCCCCGGCATATCGTGGGCGCAGATTGTGAAGTCCGAATAGCCGTTTTCCGGTTGATGGGTGCTCCGCATCAGTATGCCGTCATGATCCTGTCCAATCAGCAGTTGAACCTGCTCGCTGATCAGTTGTGGAGCATTGGATAACAGCAGGCGTACCGGCATCGCTTTCAATTCTTCGCGTATCAGCGACGCAGGAAATTCGTTTTCCAGCAGCACGACAACTTTTTTGATGATTGACTTGACCCGATTGCTGCTGGCCTCCAACTGGAACTCACCCCTGTCCAGTATGCTGAAGGCCTTCTCGTACAATTCCTGAAACAGGGAAGCCTTCCAGTTGGTCCAGACATCCGAACCGACCGCACGCACATCGGCAACCGTAAGCAGATAAAGCATTTTTAAATTCTCGCTGGATTCCATCTGGCGAGCGAACTGGGCAATCATCTTTTCATCATTCAAGTCGCGCCGCTGCGAAATGTGGGCAAACAGCAGGTGCTGGCGCACCAGAAACTCCATGCGTTCACTATCTTCACGAGAAAGTCCCATGCGGCGGGAGATGGTCGGGATCATGGCGGCACCCTTTTCGGCATGGCCGCCACCTTCGCCCTTGCCGATGTCATGGAACAACACTGCCAGCAGCAACAGCTCGGGTTTGCCTATCTGGGCGGCAACTTCACAGGGCAGCGGCAATTTATCCTTCAATTCACCACTGATCATCTTCTCGGTTTGTTCAACAGCAAAAAGTGTATGAATATCGACAGTATAAATGTGGTACATGTCGTGCTGTACTTTGCAGTAAATATGTTCCAGTTCGGGTATATAGCGGTTCAGCAGTTCCAGGTGGTGCATCAGTCGCAGCGTATCGGTTACATCTTTGGCTGCCCGCAGGATATTCATGAAAGATTGATTCACTTCTCGATTGCGCCGAAACTTGTCGTTGATCAAATGCAGATTTTTTCTGATGGCGCCTTTTACACGGATATTCAGGCTGACGCCATGTTTCTGGGCCAGTTCAAAGATGCGCATCAAGATGACGGGGCTTTTCTCAATGATTGATTCATCCGGTATGATCAGCTCTCCCTTGAGCACGAAACAGCCGTATCCGACCGGCCTACGCACAAAATAACCCAGAATTTTAAGGGCCCCTTCGTCTCGCCAGACACAGCGGGAAACGATGCTGGAGGTGACATGCTCTACCTTATTGGCATGCCGGTAATAATCACGCATGAAGTCTTCCACGGCCAGCACCCGGCCACGGTTCTTATAGCCCATGAAGCCGGCCAGATGAACTTGTGCGTCGAAGGTGAGCTGATCGTTCTTTCTTCCACTGAAGTAGTGCAGCTCATTGCGGATCCGCCATAGGTACTCCAGCGCGGCGTCATATAACTCCAGTTCGTAGTCAACCAGAATGCCCTTGATGATCAGTTCATGCGCTTCGGAAAACTTGTACTTTACGCGAGCCACCCACATGGCGGTCTGCAGATCTCGCAAACCGCCTTCTCCTTCCTTCAGGTTCGGTTCCAGCAGATAAACCGTGCAACCGTACTTGTCGCGCCGGTTCTTCATGTCGGAAATCTTCTCTTTGATGAACTTGTCACTTGATTTGGTAAGGATCTGGGTGAAAATCACCTTGTGAAGCTTTTCGAACAGCTGCCGGTTGCCTGAAAGGAAACGGGCGTCCATCAAGGCCGTTTTCACCGTACCGTCGGTGGCGGCCATTTCGACGCAATCGGCTATAATCCTGACCGAATAGCCGACTTCCAGCCGCATGTCCCACAGCAGATAGAGAAGCTTCAGAGCAATGTCCTCAATCTTTGCTGTCGGTATCGTCCCATCGTGCAGGAACATGATGTCAATGTCCGAATAGGGGTTGAGTTCGCCACGACCATATCCACCAACAGCGATCAGAGCGATGTGCTCAAGCATCTCGTCCCCGCCGGCCAGGTCATAGATGATCGAACGGAACAATCTGTTGTTCAATTCATCCATCATGTCACAGATCAGATGTGTAACTTCCGTTCCACTTGCACCTGCGTTGTGACGTTTCTTGATCTCATCACGATAGAAGTTCAAAAAATTCTTGCAGCCGGAGAGATAAAGGGTTCTTTTTTCATCAAAACCGGCCATGCCGGAATCACCTACGGCGTTTATGTCATCGGGGAAATACGGATCGATAAAAAATTGCATGGCGCCTCCGCAGCAAATATACGCACATTTCAGTTTGAAGCTTGATCTTTATGCTACGAATGGAGGCTTCAAGGCAAACGATTTTTCTGATGTTTTAGAACTGATCTCTTTGATAGTGATGCGGGGCAGGGCATGCCTAATTGGATTGACGTGGTCAAACAATAATGGACAGTTTACCAAGCAACTTTTTTCAGTTGATATTTTATCTCATATTCTCTTGGGCTGGCATACCACCAGATATGAATGGCGCTTTCTGCTGTTGTAGAACATCCCTATGTAGCATTGCATCACCTTCTTATGGAAGTTGTTCTACAGGTAGACAGATCGCTCTTTTACTGCCTGAGGTCTTTGAATATTCGGTACGCAAGTAAAGCAAAAGGCCACGCATGCCAGATCAGATCAAATATGTCGATCGGTTTTCTCAGTGTGCCAGTCATGAGCATCCTGATTTTTTCAACAATGTGGGGTTGCGGG
The DNA here is from genome assembly GCA_038318485.1 of Geobacterales bacterium. GTDB lineage: Bacteria > Desulfobacterota > Desulfuromonadia > Geobacterales > Pseudopelobacteraceae > JACRCG01. The sequence goes on along the minus strand of JBBQCH010000008.1, from coordinate 17,624 downwards.
AAAAAAGGTGCAAAACCCAGCAGCAACACCAACGGTATAAGGAACTTGTAGTCGAGCAGATTATTCATGATTGTCTCTCTTTTTTTACTTGATGAGCGCGTAGGCTGGATGCTCTCACGTTATGGTTATTATGCATCGGTTTCGCTGGTTATATAATCATGGGGTAAATCGCATGCGACCGGAATTTGAAATGGTATCGGATAGCGGATTCCCGCCTTATGGGTCGCCGCCAGCCCTTTTGCCGTCCTCCCCAGCCATCCAAATGGAATACCGACCATCAGTTCATGATCCTGAGCTAAAGCGAAACGTCTGTCGCCCATACAAGGGATTTCAATTGTTGGCTCGCCAGTCAATGCAACTTGAGCAACAGCACGAGAACAGACACCAGCATCTCCTGATGATCTCATGACAAACTCTCCCCCCTGCTCATAGAGAAAAGCTTGAGTAAATCGCATCGCTTGGGCCGAGTTGACATAGATGACTACCAGATCGGGAGTTATCCCCTCTAGTGGACGTGATAATGGATAGGTCAACACCCCGGAGACACCAGGTGCGACCCGTGGCATCATTTGTTGCATGGCAGCGGCGGCCTGCTGATTTTCCTGGTACACGCCAGTATTGACAATGCCGTCGCTAATCCTCTGCGGGTTGTTAATTAAGCCAGTACAGGCAGCTCCTATCACACAATGGGCTGTACCTGCGTCTGTCCACGTGGACCAGGAATACATCCGGCTATAGGCAATCTGCTGGCAAATAGCCAATCGTTTTCCGCGTACTTTGATTTTCAGACCTTCAATCAATGCAGCATCCCGAATCAGATTGACTGCTACAGGTTGAGTGGCTGGATTAACGGTTTCGATTACAGTTGCTATAAAGCGCTCCATTGAGTTCTCCTTTAGATCATACTGGGTTTATATGGCACCATTTTGTATCGATCAGAACTAAGATATTGTGCATAAAACGGTGGCGAGCAACAACTTACACTTGGCGTAGCAAGCATAGAGGTCAGTAAGACAGATGTTCTGCCATGGCAGGGACTCCGAAATAATTCGAATGTTGACGGCAAGAAGCTGAACCTTCTGGTTTTGTTTGAAATCGATTATGGCACCAACCTGGCGCCGTCAAACCCTTCAGCCACCGCTAAAGCAAGATGCTGCGGATGCCGAACCGCCAGAAGAAAATGTTGAAAATTTTTTTTTATCTCTACTGAGCCGCAAGCCGGGCATTCAGTCGGTTGGGCATTTACGTCTTTCTGGAGTTTTTCAAATCGGTTACCGCATTTCGTGCATGAATACTCAAATATTGGCATTGTTTATCTCCCCATGGCAATATATTCAGAATATTGAATATATTGTTCTTTCATGATTATGTCAATGGTATACAGACTTGAAGTAACACTACTTTCGCGTCAAGGAGTTTTTTATACTCTGGTTTGCGTGTATTAAAGCATGTTTTTGTTTTGTCTGGTATGGATGGTAGTATATACTCCGACTTCTTCATTAGATGAAATTCCCCCTACGGAGTGCCGGATGACAGTGGGTAATAGTAAGGTGACAGGCGGTATTGTGCTGGCATTGTGTGCCGTTTTTTTTCTGTTGATGTCCGGTTGTGCAAAAAAAGCCGAAAAGCCCAAGGGACGGCCGCCGGCACTGGTTATAACTGATGACGCTTCTCAGCAGGATGTGCCGATGCAGTTGGCTGCAATCGGTACTATGGAGGCCTCGGAGAGTGTTGTTGTCAGGACCCAGATCAGTGGAGAACTGGTCAAGGTGGCTTTTCGCGAAGGTCAGGATGTACAAAAAGGAGCTTTGCTGTTCCAGCTAGATCCGCGCAGCTACCAGGCTGCCTTGAGGAAGGCCGAGGCGGCAATGGCTCGTGACCGCTCTATCCTGGGCAATGCCCGCAAGGATTACGAACGTTATTCACAACTGGTCAAGGATGGCATCGTCACCCAGGAACAGGCTGAAGGCTATCGTACCAAGGCTGAATCCGCTGCTGCCGACCTGGCCGCCGATCAGGCGGCGGTTGACAGTGCCCGCGAACAACTGGGCTATTGCAGCATCACTTCCCCGATCAGCGGTCGGCTGGGGGTTCTGGCGGTTAACCGCGGTAATGTGGTCAAGGCCAACGATACGGTGCTGTTGACAATTAACAAACTGGCTCCGATCAATGCCACCTTTACGATACCTGAAAAGGAGCTATCGAATATTAAACGTTACATGTCGTCCGGAAAAGTTGCCGTGCAGGCCGAAGTGCCCGGTAGTGGCGGTTTCAGTGAGAGGGGCTTCATCACTTTTCTCGACAACAGTGTCGACTTGACTACCGGTACGATCCGTCTGAAAGCCGCTTTTGACAATGCAAAAAAACAGCTCTGGCCCGGCCAGTTCGTTAATCTGTCTATCACGCTTGCAATGAAAAAAGACGCTGTTGTAGTCCCTGGTCAGTCGATTCAGACCGGCCAGAAGGGGCAGTTTGTTTTTGTGGTCAAACAGGATGGCACGGCCGAGATTCGTCCGGTTGTGACCGGAACTGTCCTGAAGGGGATCACGGTGATTGAAAGTGGTCTGCAACCAGGTGAACAGGTGGTTATCGATGGTCAAATGAGGGTTGTTCCGGGTGGCAAGGTTGAGATCAAAAAAAATGAGAAGGCTGGCCCGCCAGTGCAGCCTTCAAAAACAGCAGTGCCGGGAACAGCCGCTAAATGAACCTCTCCGAACTCTTCATAAAACGCCCGATCATGACCAGCCTGGTAATGATGGCTGTGATGATTTTCGGACTGTTTGCCTACCGCCTGCTGCCGGTAAATGACCTGCCCAGCATCGACTTCCCGACCATCCAGGTCAGTTCCAATCTGCCGGGCGCCAGTCCGGAAACCATGGCATCCTCGGTTGCTACGCCGCTGGAACGCCAGTTTTCGACGATTGCAGGACTGGATTCCATGACCTCCACCAATGGTCAGGGCATATCGATCATTACCCTTAAATTTACACTGGACAAAAGCATCGATTCCGCTGCCCAAGACGTCCAGGCAGCCATCTCCAAGGCAGCCCGCCAGTTGCCACAGGACATGCCTACTCCGCCTTCCTACCAGAAGGTCAACCCGGCTGACTCGCCGGTGCTTTATCTGGCGCTCAGTTCGCCGACTCTGCCTCTGTCGGATGTCAACGAGTTTGCCGATACGATCATTTCGCCGCGTATTTCGATGATTAACGGCGTGGCCCAGGTGTTGGTGTACGGCTCCCAGAAGTACGCCGTGCGGGTCCAGATTGATCCCAAGGCTCTGACTACCAGAAAGATCGGCCTGGATGAGGTGGCGGCAGCTCTTGGTAAATGGAATGTCAATCTGCCGACCGGTGGTTTGCAGGGGGCTAAACAGGCCTTTACGATCCAGGCTTCCGGACAGCTTTACGATGCCGATGCTTTCAAACCGTTGATCGTGGCATATCGTGGCGGAGCGCCGGTGCGTCTCTCTGATATAGCGGTCGTCTCAAACAGTGTCGAGAATGACAAGATCGCCGCATGGTACAATACCAAAGGGGTTTCCACCCGGGCCATTGTTTTGGCCATTCAGCGTCAGCCGGGTACCAATACCATCGAGGTGGTGGACAGTATCAAGCAGCAGATGCCAGGTTTTCGCAGCCAGTTGCCCGGTTCAGTCGAGCTGAATACTCTTTTTGACCGCACCGATACGATCCGTGAATCGGTGACGGATGTAAAGTTTACACTGCTGTTGACAATAGCGCTGGTAATCCTGGTTATCTTTCTTTTTCTGCGTAATCTATCTGCCACAGTTATCCCCAGCCTGGCTCTGCCGCTCTCGATCATCGGCACCTTTGCCGTCATGTATGTTCTGGGTTTCTCGGTCAACAACATTACCTTGATGGCGCTGACCTTGTCGGTCGGTTTCGTGGTTGATGACGCGATCGTCATGCTGGAAAATATCGTACGTCACATGGAAAATGGCGAATCGGCTATGGATGCTGCGCGCCGTGGCTCAAAAGAGATCGGATTCACGATCATCTCGATGACAATTTCGCTGGTGGCGGTCTTTATCCCGGTCTTGTTTATGGCCGGCATGCTGGGGAGGATGCTGCATGAGTTCGCGGTCACAATTACCTTTGCAATCCTGATTTCCGGGGTTGTTTCGCTGACCCTGACCCCCATGCTCTGCAGCCGTTTTCTGAAACCGCCGCAGACAGAGAATCATGGTCGGCTCTACAACTTTATGGAACGATTCTTCAACGGCATGTTGCAGATGTATGAACGTTCGTTGACAAAGGTACTGCGCTTCAGGCGCACTACGGTTGTAATCACGCTGCTTATGACGGCGGTTACGGTTTGGCTGTTTGCCAAAATGCCGATGGGGTTGCTGCCGGCCGATGATATAGGGGGTATTTTTGCCATAACCGAGGGAGCCCAAGGGGTTTCCTTTGAGGAAATGAAAACCCAGCAGAACAAGCTGATGCAAATTGTACTGAAGGAACCGAACGTGGAGGCTTTTATGTCTTCAGTCGGCTCGTCAGGGTCGCGGGTAGGTTCCAACAGCGGCTTCATGTTCATGAAACTCAAACCGCGCAGCGAACGCAAGTTGAATGCCGACCAGATCATTCAGAAACTGCGTCCGAAAGTGATGACTGTGCCGGGCATCATGATGTTCATGCAGAACCCGCCTCCGATCCGGCTGGAGGCGACTCTGGCCAAGGCACAGTACCAGTTTGTACTACAGAGTCCCGACACCGAAGAGCTCTACAAACAGGCTTCGGCTTTTGAAATGAAAGTGCGCGGCATGCCGATTCTGCAGGATGTGACCAGTGACCTGCAGATTAAAAATCCGCAGGTCAATCTGGAGATTGATCGTGATCGGGCGGCATCATTGGGGATTTCGGCCCAACAGATTGAAGATACCCTTTATTCCGCTTACGGCTCCAGGCAGGTTTCCACGATCTATTCACCTAACAATCAATACCGGGTGGTGATGGAGTTGGAGCCGCAGTACCAGCTTGACCCATCAGCTCTTGGGATGCTGTATGTCCGTTCCGGTAGCGCTCAATTGGTGCCTCTGTCTTCACTGGGTACTTTGAAAAACAGTTTGGGTCCGCTTTCCGTCAACCATCTGGGGCAAATTACCGCGGTAACGATTTCTTTCAACCTTAAACCGGATAGCCCTCTGGGTGATGCGGTGGCTGCTATTGAGAAAGAGGCCAAGACATTGCCGGCATCCATTACTACCGGGTTTCAGGGAACTGCTCAGGTGTATCAGGCTTCCACCAAGGGGTTGGCACTGCTGCTGATTATCGCGATTGTCGTTATTTATATCGTGCTCGGCATCCTGTATGAGAGTTATATCCACCCACTGACAATCCTCTCCGGACTACCGTCGGCCGGTTTCGGAGCGCTGATCACGCTGCTGATCTTCGGCAAGGATCTCAACCTGTACTCCTTTGTCGGTATTATCATGCTGGTGGGGATCGTTAAGAAAAACGCCATCATGATGATTGACTTTGCTCTGGAAACCCAGCGCATGGAGGGCAAGTCGCCAATGGATGCCATTTATCAAGGTTGTCTGGTTCGTTTCAGGCCGATCATGATGACTTCCATGGCTGCACTGATGGGGACTCTGCCGATTGCGATCGGATTCGGGGCCGGGGCAGAGTCGCGCAGAGGGCTTGGTCTGGCGGTTGTCGGTGGATTGCTGGTGTCGCAGTTGCTGACGCTGTATATCACTCCGGTTGTTTATTACTATATGGATCGCTTCCAGTCCTGGGCTATGCTTCGCTTTAAAATAACTGCAGAAAAGAATGAAATTGCCGATGTATAGTTAATAGAGTGTGTGTGAAAAAAGATTGAATCGTCTGTGAGGATTTTAAGTGGCAAAAACGGTCGCGTTGAAAATACCTGCTGATATTGAATTCAGAGTCATCGGCAATGCCTTCGGACTGTTGATCGCTTCTGCCGGTTTGCTGGCCGGTACCATGGTCAGAGAGCGCAGTATTGATTATTGGCTGGAGGATATTGTCCCCTTGGTAATAGTTGCCTGGCTTGGATTCAGGCTTTTCAGAAACTTTCTGTCGACCATGACCGCCTACAATGATAGTCCACCGCTACGGCCAATAGCAGTTGCCGCTGCCAGAACCATAAAACCGGAGCAGGTTGTAGTGGGGCAGATCCCGGCCAGGACGGTTCCTACGCCCGATCAGGTTGTTGAGGAAGTTGCAAAACGGATTGACGCCAAAAGGGCGGATGCTGAAAAAAAGAATAAATTCACGAAATGACAGGTGTTATGCCGGAATCCAAAAAACTCACTCTTGAAAATGTTGCACATATGCTTGACCGTAGAGGGCTGCTGTCAAAAGAACAACTCGCTGACGTTCTGAAACGTGGCAAGGCGCAGGAACAGCGTCTGTATTCCCAGCACCATTCCAAAGCCTCCCGTCGAACCAATACCGGGGCCGAGATGGTTTCTCCCGCCGAAGTCATTGCTTCATTCAATCTGGAAATTCCGGGAACCACCGGACATCTGCTGAGCGAGGACGCAATTACCGAAGCATTGGCGGCAGTTACTTCACTTCAATATTATAAAATAGACCCCCTTAAGCTTGATCTCAATGTTGTAACCGATTACATACCACGGCCATTTGCCCTGAAAAATCTGATCGTTGCCGTTGCAGAGTCCGGCGGAGTTGTAACCGTAGCCGTTGCAGACCCTTTCAACCTGGCAATTGTCAGTGAGTTGGCGTCTGCCCGCCGCCTTGAAATCCGGCGCGTACTCAGTTCTAAAAGCGATATTCTTAAAATATTGCGTGAATTCTACGGCTTCCGCGCATCGGTACTGGCGGCCGAGGCTGAAGCATCCTTACCGGTGGACCTGGGAAATCTGGAGCAGTTTTTTAAAATCAAGGGTCAGCAGGAGTTGGAAAGCACAGATACACATGTTGTATCGGCCGTTGACTTTCTGTTGAACTACTCCTTTGACCAGCACGCCAGTGACATACATATTGAACCGAAACGTGAAACCTCGCTGATCCGATTCCGGATCGATGGTGTCATGCATAATATCCATGCTATTCCCAAACCGCTGCATGCTCCGATTGTTTCACGGATCAAGATGCTTTCCCGTATGGATCTGGCTGAAAAGCGCCGTCCGCAGGATGGGCGCATCAAAACCAGCTTCAACAATAAAGATATGGAACTGCGTGTATCAACCGTTCCGGTGGCATTTGGCGAAAAAATCGTTATCCGGGTATTCGATCCGGATATCCTTTTGCAGGATCTGGACAGCATGGGTTTTTATCCGCGGGAAATGGCACTTTACAACTCTTTTCTGAGACGACCCAACGGTATCATCCTGGTAACAGGTCCGACCGGCAGCGGCAAGACCACCACCCTTTATTCGTCCCTCAGGTCGCTTTCATCGCCGGAAATAAATATTGTAACCGTCGAAGATCCGATCGAAATGGTTATGGAGGAATTCAACCAGATCGGAGTCCAGCAGGGAATCGGAGTGAGCTTCGACAGTATTCTGAGGAACATTCTTCGCCAGGATCCTGATATAATCATGATTGGTGAAATACGCGATCGCGAAACTGCCGAAAATGCCGTACAGGCCGCTTTGACAGGGCATCTGGTGCTTTCGACCCTGCATACAAATGATGCGGCTTCAACAATTGTTCGTTTGCTGGACCTGGGAGTACCGCCTTTTTTGATATCGGCCACCGTGCTTGGTATTGTTGCTCAACGACTGGTGCGCAAAATCTGCCCTCACTGCAAAACAGCTCGCACTCTGTCCGGAGAAGAGTGCAATTACCTGCAATTGCCGCAAAAAAACAATTCGGTATGGGAAGGGAAGGGGTGCAAAGAGTGCCGTGGTACCGGATATAAAGGGCGGAGCGGTATTTTTGAGGTTCTTGATATTAATGATAAAATGAAGTCGCTGATTACATCATCAGTCGAGCTTGCAAATATTATTTCAGCTGCCAGGCAGGGTGGTTTGACAACTCTGCGCGAAATTGCAATCAACAAGATGCTGGAAGGGGTGACTACTTATGAAGAAGTCATTTCAATGACCGGTTAATCTTCTATCCCACGTCATGTGATCAGGTCTACCACAAGCCCCTTGATTCCGATCACTTTGGCCGTAATGGCCATGTTGTCCTTGTTTTCTTTCACTATCAGGTTGTAAAGTTTATCCGCCTCACTGTTTATCACGGTGATTGTTTCAAAATAGCGGGGATTCTGCGGGGTTCCCCCGAACTTTTCCAGTCGGTACGCTTCGGCATTAATTCGTTTCGCCAGCTTGCTCAAGAGTTCCCTGAACTGTTTGAAGTTCGGCAATGTTGGCTCTTGGGTCAGCTTGTTTCCTGCCTCCTCGATGTCTTTGCGCATCGTTTCCACATCCTGGTCATATGTGCTGACTTCGCTTTCCTGTTGCGTCAATTCTGCCGCAAAGAAAGAACCCAAGGCTTTCTTGACCGGTGACTTACTTTTTGAATTTTTCTCAATTTCCCTGAATGACGCAGTGTCCTGAATGCGCATGTTCCCACCTTTTACGCAAGATCCCGATTTTGTGGAAACAATAGCACAATACCCGGTCAACAGCAATTGATGCAAAAATGCAACAATCGGGTTTGCAACTTTGCAACTCTATGGTATGATTCCGGCATTTGGTGACCTTCAAATGAAAGGAGACTATTCTAATGCTGGAACTATTTGAAAAAGCAGTTATGACGGCTATTGGCACCGTTGCTCTTACCCAGAAAAAAGGCGAGGAACTGGTAGCTGAGATGAAGGACAAGTTTAAATTGAGCGAGGACGAGGGTAAAATATTCATTGACCGTATCCAGGCTATTGCCAAGGACAGTCGTGAAAAGGTTCAACAGATGGCAGAGGTCGAGGTTCAGAAAGTTGTTGACCGCCTGGGATTAATAACACGCGATGAGTATGATCGTCTGCTAAAGAGGGTTCAGGATCTGGAATCTCGTGACTCGAACTAGAACAAACATATTCTCATTTTTTAGAATAAACCGTAACATCCGCAGTATTCGCCGCTACTGGAACATCGCCCGTGTTCTTAGCCAATACGGGTTCGACAATGCCCTTGATATGCTGGGGTTGGCCGATGTTGCTGCCAAAGGTAAACGTTTATTCCGGCGCAATGCGCCGGATCTGTCCGGACTCAGTTCCGCCGAGCGTATGCGCATGGCACTTGAGGAATTGGGTCCTACTTTTGTCAAGTTGGGGCAGATCCTGTCGACCCGTCCGGATATTATTCCTGCCGCCTTTGTAAAAGAATTCGAGAAGCTGCAGGATCATGTGCCAAGCTTTTCCTTTGAAGAGTTGCGGAGCCAGATTGAAAAAGAACTGGGCTTTTCGGTGGAAGAACTTTTCGAGACCATAGACCATGAAGCTTTGGCTGCGGCATCGATAGCCCAAGTCCACCGCGCCCGGTTGAAAAGCGGAGAGGAAGTGGTGGTCAAGGTTCGCCGCCCGGGAGTGGTGTCACTGGTCGAGTCGGATATCAGTGCCCTGATGGCACTGGCCCAGCTTGCCGAACGCCATGTACCCGGCAGTGACCTGTATGACCCGGTCAGTGTCGTACGAGAGTTCGCCCGTACCATCCGGCGTGAGATGGATTTTTCCCGTGAAGGGCATACCATTGAAAAATTCCGGGACAATTTCAAGTCCTCTCCCTGGATGTGCTTCCCCCATGTTTACTGGTCTCACAGTTCCCGTGGTGTTCTCACAATGGAATATATTGATGGTATCAAAGTATCGGATCTGGCCCTGCTTGAACATACCGGGCTTGACCCAAAGCTGATATCACATCGGGGCGCTGACGCGTTTTTGGAGATGGTCCTGAAACATGGATTTTTTCACGGCGACCCCCATCCCGGTAATGTCTTCATTCTTCCGGATAACAAGATCTGTCTGCTGGATTATGGCATTGTCGGGCGGATCGATGAAAGCATGACTTCTTTTTTGACCGATATTATCATCGCGATTGTCAAGCGTGACATGGATCAGGTCGTTTCACTGCTGCTTTTTGCCGGAGATATTTCCGACAGCCTGGATATCCGGTCGCTGAAGCGGGATCTGGCGTATTTTATCGATGGCTATTACGAAGTGCCGCTCAGTGAGATTGAGGTCGGCCGAATGCTGCTTGAATTCATCGAAATCATTACCCTGTACAATATCCGTATCCAGCCGGATCTGATGCTGCTGGCCAAGGCGCTGGTGATGGTGGAGGGGATGGGACGCGCTCTTAATCCTTCCTTTGACATGGTCGAACACGTCCGGCCGTTTATGGAAAAGGCGCTACGCAGGAAAATGTCTCCCAAAAACGTTTCCAAAGAGGCGCTTACTGTTCTGTCATCATATGTCAGTCTGGCCCGGAATCTGCCCCGTGACCTGAAAGAAATCATCAACAGGGTTAATCGCAACAAGTTCAAGATTGATCTTGAACATCGCGGTCTTGATAAATTCACCACGGATTTTGACCGTTCGATGAATCGACTATCTTCCAGCCTGATTCTTTCCTCCCTGATCATCGGTTCTTCGATCATCATGCAGACTGAAAAAGGCCCGCAGATGCTAGGTTTTCCGGTGCTTGCATTCATGGGCTATGTGGTGGCAGGCTTTCTGGGTCTTTGGTTGGTATACGCCATTATCCGTTCAGGCAGGATGTGATAAATGGTTGTAACGCTTTCACCGGGTGAACGTAAAAAAAGGATTCGGGAAGCGATAGTCATCGTACTGGCCATCGTTTTGATCATATTCCTGACCAAGGCCGAAATAAGTCTTACCCAGTTGAGTACCGGCGCCAATCTGGGGAGCAATATTGCAATCTTTGCAGTGATCAATGTTGTGATCCTGCTGGTCATACTGCTGGTATACCTGGTCAGCCGCAATGTAGTGAAACTGTTTGTCGAGAGCCGTTCCAACCCTCTTGCCAAGCGCCTCCGCACCAAATTGGTACTATCTTTCGTAGGACTGTCGCTGGTTCCCACCATGCTGCTTTTTTTTGCGGCAGCCGGTTTTATCAATAATACGGTACATAACTGGTTCAATACCCAGGTCGAAACCTCCTTAAGTGAATCACTGGAAGTTGCCCAGACATACTACAAAAACTCTGCCTCAAATGCACTCTACTACGGCAGGCAGATCAGCGGTTTCATCAAAGATCAGAAGTTGTTGAACGAAGACAATCTGCCAAAACTGAAGGAGATGATCCGCCAGAAACAGAAAGAGTACAATCTGGGGGTGGTAGAGGTTTATTCGGCCCAGCTTGAGGAACTGGTGAGGGTCTCTAACCCGGACGTGCCCAAAGGGGAATTTACCAATCCGGTTTCGGAAGACATCAAACGGGGACTGGCAGGTAAAGAACTCAGCAGTATCAATCAAGCCGGCAAGGCCGATCTGATCCGGGGGATTGTACCGATCCGTTCCAACTGGAATAAATCCGACGTGGTCGGGGTGGTGGTGGTGAACTATTACGTTCCCTATTCGCTCGTCAGCAAGATGAAGGAAATCACCGAGTCTTATCATGAATTCCGTCAGCTCAAGATACTCAAGAACCCGATCAGAACCGGGTACATTATCACACTTTTTCTGATTACTACGGTGATTGTCTTTTTTGCCTACTGGATGGGTGTTTATCTGGCAAACAGTATGACCAAGCCGGTTCAGGAGCTTGTGGATGGTACCCGGGCTGTTGCCGACGGTAATCTTGATGTCCATATTGAATCGTATTCAGAGGACGAAATAGGCATGCTGGTGCAGTCGTTCAACCGTATGACTGAAGATCTGCGTACCAAACAGCGTGCAATCAATGTTTCCAATCTGGAGCTGTCCCGCATCAACCTGGAAATTGAGCAGCGGCGACAATATATGGAGATAGTCCTTCGAAATGTGGCCGCCGGAGTAATTTCGGTGGATCGGGAAGGGACCGTTCGGACAATCAACAAATCCGCTGAACGATTGTTAAATGTTCTTCCGGATACTGTCCTGGGGCTGAACTTCCGTACTATAATCAGGGATAAACATCTCGATATTGTTAATGATTTACTGCGAGAGTTGGCACAATCAAAGCACGACAACATCAGTCGCCAGATTTTTCTGGATGTCAACGGCAACAGGCTGGCTTTGCATCTTCATCTGACCATGCTGCGCAATGAAGCCGGCGAAATACTGGGGATGGTCGCTGTTCTGGACGATCTGACCCAGATGATGCGTGCCCAGAGAATGGCGGCCTGGCGAGAGGTGGCCCGCAGGATTGCCCACGAAATCAAGAACCCGCTGACGCCGATACAGCTTTCTGCACAACGTCTCCGCAAGCGCTACCTTTCCCGCTTCAGTGATGACGAAAAGGTTTTTGATGAATGTACCGACATGATTATCAAGTCGGTTGATGACCTGAAAAATCTGGTCAACGAGTTCTCGAACTTTGCCCGTATGCCGGCCATTCAACCGGAGCCCAATGATATTAATGCACTGATTCGCGAAACCCTGACACTTTATCAGGAAGCTCATAGAGGAGTCGCTTTCAGCTTTTTTCAGGACGACCTTATGCCTTTGCTTAAAATTGATCGGGATCAGGTTAAACGGGTGATAATTAATGTCTTGGAGAACTCAGTTGCAGCAATGGAAGAAAAAGGCAGCATCAACCTGTCGAGCTATTATGATGCGGTCCTGAAGATGGCTGTTTTGACTGTTGCCGATGATGGGCCCGGGATTCCGCCCGAGGACAAACCACGTCTTTTTGAACCTTATTTTTCGACAAAAAAGAGCGGTACCGGCTTGGGTCTTGCTATTGTCAGCAGCATCATTAACGATCATGGCGGATTTGTAAGGGTGCGCGACAACAAGCCGCATGGCGCAGTATTCGTGATTGAACTGCCGGCTGGATAAATACGAAAATATTCAAGGGAACGGAGCCGTAATGGAACACACTATTTTGGTTGTGGATGACGAAAAGGATATCAGAACCTCACTTTCAGGAATTCTGGAAGATGAAGGATATGAGGTGATATGTGCGGCCAGCGGCGTTGAGGGAATTGAATGTGCCCAGCAGGAATTACCGGATCTGGTACTGCTGGATATCTGGATGCCGGGTATGGATGGATTGGAAACGTTGGAAAAGCTCAAACAGATGTTTCCTCAGGTTACGGTCATCATGATATCGGGCCATGGAACGATTGAAACCGCTGTGCGTGCAACCAAACTGGGAGCTTTTGATTTCATCGAGAAGCCGCTCTCTTTGGAGAAAGTTCTGATCAGTGTTTCAAATGCCCTGAAATTGCAGGAACTGAAAGCAGAAAACGCAGAGTTGAAACGTACGGCAGCCAATGAGTATGAACTGATCGGAGACGCTCCAATCATGAGCCATTTGCGTGAGCAGATCGTGCGGGTCGCTCCGACCTCCGCTTCGGTGTTGATTACCGGAGAAAACGGTACCGGCAAGGAGCTGATCGCCCGCTCAATTCATTATTACAGTCCTCGTCGGGACCGGCCTTTTATCGCGATCAATTGTGCCGCGATTCCGGAAGAGCTGATTGAAAGTGAGCTGTTCGGGCATGAGAAGGGAGCTTTTACCGGGGCAGTTGCCCAGAAAAAAGGTAAGTTCGACCTGGCCGATGGCGGTACGCTGTTTCTGGATGAGATCGGGGATATGTCGCTCCGGACTCAGGCCAAGATCCTGCGAATTATACAGGAACGCTACTTTGAACGTGTCGGCGGCACTCGCCTGGTTTCGGTTGATGTAAGAATCGTGGCTGCCACGAACAAACCTCTTGATCAGGAAATTCTGCTGGGACGCTTCAGGGAGGATTTGTTTTACCGACTTAATGTAGTGCCATTCCGCGCTCCCGCGTTACGTGAACGATTGGAAGATATCCCCAAGCTGGTCAGGTATTTTGTAGCACAGTTTTATCGAAGGGAAGGGCGTGAGGCCAAGGCCTTTTTGCCTGAGGCGGTGGAACTGCTGGCAGGTTACGATTGGCCTGGTAATGTAAGGGAATTGAAAAACATCATTGAACGGATCCTGATCATGACCTCAGGCCGGACGATTGCCGTGGCCGATGTTCCTGATCTTCGGGGTGGGATACCCTCTGAAAGGCCGCCTTGTCCGAAGCTTGATGGTGCTTTTTCCATGTCCGCCCTGCGTGATGCCCGGGAGGAGTTCGAAAGGGAATTTATCATTCACAAGTTGGAAGCGAATGACTGGAATATCTCCCGCACAGCCGAAATAATCGATCTTGAACGGAGCAACCTGCATCGCAAGATCAAGAGCTACGGGATTGATGTCAGGAAATGATGTATTAGCGAATCTGAAATAAGCGGATAAAGAGCGGAAACTGATGTCAAAGATACGCACAATAACGACAATATTATTTGTCAGTGCAGTAGCTGTCTGCCTTGCTGTAATACTCTACACACGCTGGCGGCCGCTTGAGTCGCGTTCGGATTCTGCCTATCTGTCACTTCTTCAGGATGCCTATTCGGCTGTTCTCAGTAATTATGTTGAAAAGCCGGACTCCAAAAAACTAGTGCAGAGCATGGTTGACGGAATGCTTGCAGCCCTTGATCCGCACAGCGCCTATCTGCCGCCTGAACCGTATCACGAAATGGAAATGCAGATGTCCGGCGCTTTCGGTGGGGTAGGGATAGAGTTGGGGATGAAGGAAAATAGGCTGACTGTGATAGCGCCGATCGAGGACACGCCGGCTTTTAGAGCCGGAATACAGTCAAATGATCATATCTGGAAAATAGATGGTACTTTGACGCGAGGAATGAATATATCGGCTGCAGTCAAGCTGATGCGTGGGGAAAAAGGAAAACCGGTAACACTCACTATTATGCGGAACGGTTCATTAAAGCCGCTGGTTTTTAACTTGATTCGTGATGTCATTAAAATCAAGAGCCTGAAATCACGAATGCTGGAGAGCGGATACGGTTTTATCAGAATCTCCCAGTTTCAGGAGCGTACCGGTATTGAGTTCAAACAGGCTCTTCACGATCTCCATGCTTCAGCCGGGGGGGAACTGAAGGGTCTGGTGATCGATCTTCGTTATAATCCGGGGGGGGCTGCTGGAGTCATCAGTGGAGGTTGCCAACTGTTTCATCGGTGATGATATCAATGACAGGGCTATCGTGTCGATCAAGGGCCGCGGAATGCGCTCCAGTCGGGTTTTTAATGCAACGTTGGGCGAGAAGGAACCTCGTTATCCGATTGTAGTTCTGATCAACGGAGGTAGCGCCAGTGCTTCGGAGATCGTGGCTGGCGCGTTGCAGGACCATAAGCGCGCCATTGTGATGGGCAAGCAGAGTTTCGGCAAGGGATCGGTGCAATCGATTTTTCCCATGAAAGGTAATGCGGCACTCAAGCTGACAACCGCCCGATATTATACGCCCAGTGGTCGTTCGATACAGGCCAGAGGAATTGTTCCGGATGTGGAAGTGTCCAATGTTGCTCCGCTGTCGGCAAAAGAGAACGGGATGCATATCAAGGAGAAAGACCTGGAAAGGAGCCTCGCTTCAGACGGCAAGCAGGATCTGGCGCCCACTCAACCCAAGGATTCTTTTCATGTGGGAGTTGCTAAAGATGCAGATCTTGATAAGGATAATCAGTTAAAGAGGGCGCTTGAGGTACTGCAGTCGATCAGTATGTTGAAGGAAAAAGGATTTCACTGAGCTTTGCGACATTGAGGGTTTCAGGAAAGTCCTCGGTTTCTGAAAACCCTCATCAAAAGAACTCCCAGAATCGAAAGGCAGAGTCCAACACATAGAAAAAGGTAGCCGATTGAACGCCCTTCACCCAGTCCCAGCAGATCCTTGTTTTTCATCAGAAAAATCAAGGCCAGCCCCCCAAAAGTACCGATACCGCCGGCAATGTAAACTGCAAAGGCGATAATCGCCAAACCGATGCCCTGTTTCCCAGCCATATATTGTTCTCCTCTGCTTATCAACCGTTCAGAAATTCCTGCAGTTTCGCGCCAATATCGTTTTCCCGCATCATTGCTTCACCTATCAGAAATGCTCTGGCCCCATCGTTCTGAAGCCGGAGGATGTCGGACCGGTTGTTAATGCCGCTTTCGGCCACCAGCAGGCGGTCTGCTGGCAGCATGCCGGCCAGGCGGCAGGTTGTATTGAGATCGGTCACAAAAGTGCGCAAATTGCGATTGTTGACTCCGATCAGCTTGCAGTCGGTCTGCAGTGCCATCCCCATTTCTTCTTCATCATGGACTTCCAGCAGTACGTCAAGATGCAGTTCTCTGGCAGTCGCATGAAAATCGCGTAATTGTTCAATGTCCAGCATGGCAGCGATCAGCAGGATTGCATCCGCTCCGGCTGCCCTGGCTTCATAAATCTGGTAGGGATCACATATGAAATCTTTACGCAGCAGCGGCAGTGAAACCGTTTCGCGGATCAGAGCCAGAAAATGCAGATGCCCCATAAAAAAATGTTCATCTGTCAAAACTGAAAGGCAAGTAGCGCCGTTGTCCTGATAGGTGCTGGCTATGTCCAGCGGATCGAAATCAGGGCGGATTATGCCTTTGCTGGGTGACCCTTTTTTGATTTCGGCTATAATTGCGGTCCAGCCCGAGCATGTAGCTTCACGCAGGTGACGCTCAAAGCCTCGCGGCATGTCTTCCAGATCACCAATGCGTGTCTTGAGTTCACTGAGTGGAGTTGTCGCATTGGCATGCAACACTTCTTCCTGTTTGTGGGCAATTATCTTCTTGAGGATATCTGGAGTATCAGTAGTCATGGCTGTTTATGTATTCCTTGCTTATAATTGGTTAGTCAATTTAGACAGTTTTTCGACCTGTTGCAATGCACGGCCTGAATCAATTGCTTCGGCTGCCATGGCCATGCCTTCCAGCGGTGTCGTGGTTCTGCCGGCGGCCATCAGTGCATAGGCGGCGTTAAGTAATACGATGTCGCGCCGTGGTCCTTTTTCACCTTGCAGAACGTTTTTGACAATTTCGGCATTGGCCACAGCATCGCCACCCTTGAGATCTCCCATGCTGCAGCGAGTCAGATTCAGTTGCTCAGGTGTTACTGTACTCAACTTTACTCCGGCAGGAGTCACTTCTGCTACCAGAGTCTCGCCGGTCAGGGTCATCTCATCCATGCCATCCGAACCGTGCACTACGAAGCCATGCTTGCAGCCAAGTTTGTGGAGCACTCCTGCCAGCAATTCTACCAGGTCGGCACGGTAAACACCCATAACCTGGCAGTCGGCTCCGGCCGGGTTGGTGAGTGGGCCAAGAATGTTGAATATAGTTCTAATACCGATCTCGCGGCGTGGACCGATGGCGTGTTTCATGGCACCATGCAGGGCCGGGGCGAATAAAAATCCTATGCCGATCTCAGCGATACATTTTTCCACCATTTCCGGTGTAACTTCCAGGTTTATACCCAGCTTTTCAAGTACGTCAGCGCTGCCGCAGGCTGATGAAACCGAGCGGTTGCCATGCTTGGCCACTTTTACACCACAAGCCGAAACTACGAACGAAACAGTTGTAGAAACATTGAATGTGTTGGTTCCGTCACCGCCGGTACCTACAACATCCAGGATTGTTTCCCGGTCAATGTTTATGTCGTCGCGGTCCATGTCCAGCACGCCC
>JBBQCH010000007.1:0-38942 GCA_038318485.1 Geobacterales bacterium | reverse complement strand
AATAAATGAAGCTCACTACCCCTATCTAATTGAACATGTAATCTGGGACCTGTCAGTCAACTATAGCCTATTACCTACAGGCACCAGAACAAAATACGTACATTGATCCATCAGCACCATCACCATCAAAGACCATTCAGACATAGGAGTTCATGGGACTATGACCAAGGCAGACATTGTTGAACGCTTCAGAGGGCGTGTAAAGCATTTTATGTAAATGACATTTCGGTTGTAGTGGTGAATAAATGTTCTGTACGAAATTTAACTCCTATACATTGTTGAACTCAGTATTAGACTTAACTTGCTAATGTTGTAAGGCTTAGTTACCGCACCGATAAAACCATAGGAACCATAGTCTGACATGATTAAATCATTTGAGTAACCGCTTGATACGATCAGAGTCGCCTTCGGATCAATGGCAAGTATTTGCTCTGCTGCTTCCTTTCCACCCATACCGCCTGGAATGGTTAGATCCATAATAACCGCCGAAAATGGTTTTCCCGATTCCATTTCCGCTTTATATTTTGCCACCGCCTCTTCACCATTCTCACATGTAGTCACTTGATGCCCCAGGAATCCCAGTATTTCAGTCAATATGTCCAGAATCATCTTCTCGTCGTCCATAACCAGAATTGAACCGTCGTTATGGGCATTCGCCATCTTTGCAGCACTTTCGGCTGGGTGGTTTGGGTATGTCCCATCGATTGAGGGCAGGTAGATTTGGAAGACTGTCCCTTCTCCTACAACCGATGTTGCACCAATATATCCGTCATGCCTTCTTATTATCGAGTTGGCAGATGCGAGTCCCAAGCCGTTGCCGTTTGACTTGGTGGTGAAATATGGATCAAATATTTTTTTCAGGTCATCTTCTGCAATACCGCAACCCTGGTCGGAAAATTCCAGTCTGATATATTCTCCTTGCGGCAGAAACACCTTGTTTTGGGCGTTCAGGGTGACATTTTCTGCTTTAACCGTCAGCAAACCTCCTTTTGGCATCGCTTGCACGGCATTGATTATAAGATTATGGAATACCTGACTTAATTGTCCTTCATCCGCCTCTATGGCGTGAAGGGACTCGGAAATATCAAAAACCCCTTTTACGTTTGCACCCCTGAGGGTCAATGACAGCGTCTCTTCCAGAATATGGCCAACTGACATCCTTTTCTTGATCGGCTTGCCGCCTTTTGCAAACGTCAGGAGCTGGCTGGCAAGCGAAGATGCCCGCAGGGATGCTTTTTCGGCATTTTCAAGCAGTAGTTCCGCTTTTTCCGGGTTTCTGAGTGACATACGAGCAATGGAGATGTTTCCCATAATTCCGGTAAGGATATTGTTGAAATCGTGTGCGATGCCGCCAGCGAGGACTCCCAGGGACTCCAGCTTTTGATTTTTCATGAGTTCGGTTTCAGTCAGGCGCTTTTCGGTAATGTCATCTCCGGAAAACAGTACACCACTAATGCCGTCCTCATCACGCAGAAGTGTGTTGTGAAAGGCAATCAGCCGTTCTTCACCATTTTTGGTGATAACCGAGTTTTCGTAGAGCTCTACGGGAGCAAGTTCACCAACCAGCTGCAGTGCAAAAACCTTTTTAATCCTATTACGAACGTATTCGGGCAGGCACACATCAAACCAGTTCTGGCCCAGCAATTCATTTTCACCATAACCAAGAATCTCGGAACCCTTCTTATTTATCAGGACTATCTCCCCCGATCTGTTCAGAGCACAAAACATGACTCCGGCGATGTCAAGATAGCGCTGGGCGGTTTCCTTCTCGCGGGTAATCGCTTCAAGCGCCTGGTGGTGCACCGTTATGTCACGGGCGACGCCAATTACACCTGCCACCTGCCCGTTAGCATCAGAAAAGGGCGTTTTGAGCACTTCAACCAAGGTTTTTTTCCCATTGGCCAAAGTAATCCAGGGCTTAAGTATCAAAGGCTGCCCCAAATTCATTACCTGGCGGTCTGACTCGATGTATTTGTTTACAAGATCTTGCTCCTTGATGAAGTCTTTGTCAGAGTGCCCGATAATTTGATCCTTTGGCAGACCGATATAACGGGATGCGTAGGCTTCATTACAACCAAGGAAAATACTGTCCTTATCTTTATAGAAAATAAAGTCGGAGATGGAATCAAGTATGGTCTGTAAAAAACGCTGATCTTCTTCACGTTTAAGTTCCAATAACTTGTGGGCGGAAATATCTTCATAAAGAGCCAGAACATAATCTACAGAATTATCAGCGTTACGGACACAGCCAACGGAAAGATTTGCGTGGATAATCGTCCCGTCTTTGTGCATGAACCTTTTTTCAATGGAATAGCCGTTGATTTCACCTGACAGTAGGCAATTATATTTTTCAAGATCCTTGGCGAGGTCATCTTGATATGTAAAATCTTCCCAGGACAGGACCGCCAACTCTTCACGGGAATAGCCCAGCATCCGGCAGAGTTGGTCATTCACCTGCAAACAGCCCTTTTCTGGAGATGTGATTGCCATGCCAACCAATTGGTGTTCAAAGAAGAGGCGCGTCCGCTCATCACTCTTCCGCAATTCATCCTCCGCCTGCCTGCTCTCCGTGATATCTAAAATAAATCCTACAAGTGCTTGCAAACTCCCATCTGAATTTTCCAGCCTCCGGCCAGACAGGTGCCCCCAGAAAGGTGTGCCATCCTTACGGATGTAATTCCGATCCAGCGATACCGATTGAATATTACCCTGAATCAGTTGGCGCATTTGTGTATCAGCAGTCAGTTTTTCCGACTCATGCAGATAATCTTGATAGTGTGTGCCAACTAATTCCTGTGAAGATAGCCCAAACATTTCAGCCATCCGTTTGTTACCAAATTCAATAATTCCTTGCGGAGAAACCTGGATAATACCGGCTTCCGAAGTATCGAGGAGAACCCTTAACTGCTCCTTACTGTCTCGTAATGCCTTTTCGGCTAGTTTGTGGTTATCAATCTCTTTCTCTAATTTATAATTTGTCTGTTGAAGTTTATTGTTTGACTCGGAAAGCTGAATCGTCCGTTCGGCGACAATTTTTTCCAGTTCCTGGTTCCGTTCTTTCAGTCCCTCCATTGGGAATACTTCGCCTTCACGAACCAGTTGATCGGGGATTGAATAACTGCAGTGCGAGATTTTCCAGCCCGCCGATTCCTTACGAAAGACCAGAACCAGCCGAACTGCCTTTCTTGACATAATTTCGTCTTTAATTGGCAGGTGTATGGAACACAAACCACTCGCGACAGCGACCGTATCAGCCAGTAACTGGATGGAAAGGTCCTTAAGTTCGATGCGGAGAGCATCCTGTACTTGGCCGAAGTCCTGGCGGGTAATCGCGACCCATTCTCCCCTGTCTTTTACCAGAAAATCACCACCTCCGGTAAAGCCTGAAAAAACATCACTAAAATGCGTTGTGAGACGATCATCGCGGGATGCATACATAAGTAGGTATTCATCAAAAAGTTGCCGGATTTCCTGCTGGTCACTTGCATTCATGGTGCTGAACCTCATTATATGAAATAAGCATTAGGGTCTAATACAGGTGCTTAATATATTGTGGCCTATCAACTCTTTTGTACAATGTTTTTTTCGGCCTCTTACAAAGCGGGTATTCCACCCTCAAAAACAATGGTGAATTGATTCAAAGCTGACTTCCAATCCCTGATCGGCATCGTCCATTTCTTGGCAATATTTTTGAGAGCCAGATATACGGCAGTTTTTAATGGGGTCGCCGCCGTACCATTGTTATTTTTTATTGTTAGGATTGCCGGTAGTAAAAAAATTACCTGATTCGTTCTAATTCACAGCTGAAGCTGTGAATTAGAACGAATCAGAAATAAGATAAACTGCCTGCCGGCAGGTAATTACGGTTAAAATCAAATTTGGAATTTCAGTGACATCGTGCTCACTGCAATCTTTACATTACCATTATTTATTTTTAAGTTTATCTGCTATTATTGATTTAAACGGGAAAGAAGCTTTGACGGTTCTTCCCGGGGCGATTCAAGCCAGGGGGTGAAAAGATATGAAAATCTCGGTCATTTATAAAAACGATACATTAGGCATGGTGAGCGTTCATGAATTGAGTGAACTGCTTGAAAAGAATGCCATATCGGGTTTCCGCCGTTCATCTGGATGGGCAGTGGTAGGCAAGGACGAGCTTCGAACCAGCTGCATCAATGACAGCAGCAGCTGGAAAGACCGAAAAATCAACCGA
Source organism: Geobacterales bacterium (assembly GCA_038318485.1). Classification (GTDB taxonomy): domain Bacteria; phylum Desulfobacterota; class Desulfuromonadia; order Geobacterales; family Pseudopelobacteraceae; genus JACRCG01. Next base: position 34,729 of record JBBQCH010000007.1, on the reverse strand, counting down.
CTGCTGTTGAAGATGTATGCTGATTCGTATGTTCAAAATGACGGGACTGTCCATTACCAATGGGAGGGGTTGTCTAGGAAGTGAAATTTAACCCGCTGTGAAAAGGAGAAATGATTATGCGGAATTCAATTCTGTTTCCAGAATAATTATTATCTTAATGGTTGCCTGCGTGGCTATGCGGCCTGCTTCATCCGGTAGTGGCAAGCTCCAACCGCCTGTTGCGGCGCAGTCGGGCGTGCCGGAAAAGGCCATCTTTGCCGGCGGATGTGAATCGGCTTTGAAGTAAGGCCCACTACAGGCATCCACATTGACCCACGCTGCAACTTTATATTCAAAATAAACAGTATGTTATAAATCACAGGTGGATCATTATTCAGCGCCGATGTAGGTCAAAGTTAGAATCTGGTTCACACATTGTGCGGTATCGATATTGTACGAAGAAGAAAATCACAGAGAAAAACTGAAATCAATTGGTGGGCGATGAGATCCGCTAACCAGAAGTTGGTTGGTGTCGTATGGAGCGATTCGTGCCACTGAGCTGGAAGGTCGTATTTCGAACATTTGGCTCTTCTGCTAACTATTTGCAATCACAGTGGTTCGGGTAGTTTTCCAAGCGTATGATATAAGGCTGTTCAGGATTGGATCGAATGATTCAGTAACGCCATTTCAATTCAAACAGGGCAATCTGGTTGGTTCTGTCACTTCCTTCAACAAGATTGACATTGTGTACAAGCTCCACTCCATACACGATCCGGGCATCCATATCACCGTACAACGGCAGGTTCCAGTCGATTCGACCGGCATGTTTACGTTCAATTGCCTGGCCGGGCATGCGGCTGACCATGCCGCGATTGGTGTAAAAATATTCCAGGGCCAGATTGTTTCGCACGTCGAACCAGTGGCTGTAACGGGTGAAAAAATCCTGGCTGGCGCCTCCCTGGGAATGGCCAATCGGCATGTTGTTGTGGATATAGCCCGCTGGAAAGGTGCCATGAGTATACAAGATCTGGTTGCCCTGAAAAAACTCAAAGCGCAGGTCATTCCTGCCGTCATCGGTCAGGCGCGGCACATAAAATCCGGCCACATAACTTTCCACAATCGGCCAGAAACCGGCCGTGTCTTCACCGGAAAACTCCCCAAACAGTTCAAGATTGCGCAGCCAGGGGATACGGTAGCGGGCTTCAAAGCCGGCCAGGCCATTGGAGTTGTCGTTGTACGTGCCGCCTATCAATCCCCTTAGCGTATCGCCGATGCTGTTGTTGACGCCCGGTCCGCCCACCTGACGTCCCAGATTGAATCCGATTTCCAGCCTGTCGGTCGGCTTGGCTGACAGCTTCAACGCGTAGAACCAGGGCTGACGCTCCACACCACCAGTGACGGTTTTTTCAAACCGGGATACGATCAGAGTATACTTCATGTCACCGACATACCTGACTTTGAACGGCTCGGGGCTGGACAGCTTGACCTGGGTAAAGTTTTCAGCGTTGTTGGTCAGCGTGATGTTGCCGCGGTATCCGAAACCGAGCCAGTTCTCATCTTTTCCGACCTGCAGCTCCAGCCAGTCTCCGCCCAGTTTGATATAACCGCGATTCAGCTTCAGCCTGGCGTCAGAATCCTGCTGAGCGTACTGAATGACCGGCTCCGCCAAACCGGAAAACATATCGCCGATATGACCCTCGGCGGCCCAGCGCAGTTCAGCATTATGCCCCCTTCGGTAGACCGCTCCGTTGTTGTTCTCAATCATCGGCGTGCCCTCGCTGCCGCGTTGAGTCACCGGAGAGGGATAGGGGTTATCGGGCCGCAGGCCGGAACCTATGCCGAACACACCGTCTCCACCCGGGTCATGCACCTGTCGCTCGTAACTGCGAGGCGTTCCGTCCAGGTAGACGTAACGCAAGCGCAGGGACGAAACCGGGCTTACATCGAAGAGTCGCGGCTTGAAATCCGGTTCTTCGATCCGTGAAACCTCTCGTGGAATCAACTCACGAATTCGCATGATCAGTGCCCGGGCAAACGTCTGATCGTCGCTTGAATGTTCAGGCAGGCCTTTCTGAGCTTCTTGTATCAGTCGTGCCGCTTCCGATTTGCTGAAGGGTTTGATGCCTTTGATATCGCTACTGATCAGACCAAACCCGGCCAGCTTGTCCAGGTAGGCATATATCGGGCTGTCAAGAGGAATGTTGGTTGATGAGAACATTGCAGCTGCGGCGGGTGCAACTGCCAGACAGAGACAGACAGTAGACAGACAGAGAACGCGCCGGAAATTCACGAGCGTATCTCCGAACCGGTAAAACCAGGAGATGGAGCCAGGCAGTTTTTTTCGTTAACCACTATAAAGGTGAAGATCATAATTGACGCCGATCATTTCTCAGGTTGTGCATCCGGTCTCATTCAGAACTGTCCCAGGCAGCCAGCCTGCAGTAATCAGTTGGCTGGCATCCGATATGGCCATGAATAGTAGATCGAATAAAAAATGAAATAACGACGTGAGGGGTAAGTCATCTGATTCCGAGTTAAAGGATGATTCAGATTAGAGAGAATAAAATTCAGCTATTTTTATTCATAGCTGTTTCCGAGCTTCAAAGTCAAGTCCATTTGCACTCAGAATAGCAGAAGATCCCACTTTTACCATCGGGAAGGGCCTGGTTCTGATATGGATCGGTGCGATAGTGCCATAATGGTGACTTGAACGAACGAATAGCGCGGAATTGTTTATTTTATTGAGTTTTATGGGATATTTTGGTATATGACTAAATTCGCAACGTTACGCAACCAGGTGGTTCCGATACAACAGAGAAATCACTTTACCAGTTTAATATCATAGTGTTATGAGGAAAATCGTGAACATTGTATTCTCGCTCGCCAGATTAATAGTCATCCTTGCTGTCATGTTGCTACCGATCCGCAGCATGGCTGCCGAGACCTCGGTTGAGGATCTGCTCAAGAAATCGGAGGATGCCAGTTCTTCATCTTTCGCCGATCCAATTACCTCGCCCCAATTTTCAACAATAGCTCCACAGCTGCCCAAAACCGGGCAACCCAAGATTTTCAGGCCCGAGAAGGCCAAATTAAGCTCCGAAGAAACAACACCGCTCATTGTCAGGGAGCAGACTGAACAGGTCGGCCGGGAAAATGCCAAACCATCATCGATCGAAAAACTGATCAGCGCCGATGAAATCATCGAGGCAACCGGCATCCCGGAAGAGAATCCAACCCGGTCACTGACCCAGTTCGGCTACAGTTATTTCCAGCACCTGTCGCTATTGCCGCAGATTGACATTCAGGTCAGCCCCGACTACCTGGTAGGTCCTGGCGATTCCATCGTCGTTACGGTCTGGGGCAGCATCGAAGGAAGCTATGACCTGGTTGTCAGCAGCGGTGGCGAGGTAGTCCTGCCCAAGGTCGGACCGATCAGGGTTGCCGGATTGCCCTTCGGCAAATTGGCTGATGTGTTCCGTGTGCACCTGTCAAAGGTTTTCCGTGATTTTGATCTGGCGGTCAACATGGGCAAGCTGCGCACCAACAAGATTTCGGTCATCGGAGAAGTTGCCGCCCCCGGCGACTACACGGTCAGTTCCCTTGCTACCGTGCTAAACGCCTTGTCGGCTGCCGGAGGTCCGACCAAGAACGGCAGTCTCAGGAACATCATAATCCGCCGCACCGGCAAAACCGAAGAGACCATCGACCTGTACGACTTTTTTCTGACCGGAGACAAACGCAAGGATCTGCGCCTTTCATCCGGAGATACGATCTTTGTTCCGGTCATCGGGCGCATCGCTGCGGTGGCCGGAAAGGTGAAACGACCGGCCATCTACGAACTGAAAAACGAGACCAATCTCAAGGAGTTGCTTGCTCTTGCCGAGGGGGTCACCGCCACCGCTTATCTGCAACGGGTCCAGATCTCGAGGGTCATTACCAATGAAAAGAAGCAGGTCATCGACCTGAACCTGGATCCGATCCAGACCGGCAAAAGCTTTGACGAGCTTGCCGGCGGCATCCCTGTCCAGGACATGGATATCGTCAAGATATTCCCGATCAACCGCCTGCTGCGCAACCACTTCAAGCTGGAAGGACATCTGGAGCGCCCAGGTTTTTATGCTCTCAAACCGGGCATCAGGATCAGTTCCGTGCTGAACTATCAACTGCTGCTCCCCGAATATGCCCAAACCATCGAGGTCACCCGGCTATCCCCCCCCAACCTGGAGCCGCACAAGATTCTGCTTGATCTGAAAAAAGCACTGGCAGGAGTACCGGAACAGGATATCGAGATCAAGGAATATGACACCATCATGGTGTTCTGCAAATGGGAACTCCAGGAAAAGATGCATGTCAGGATAAGCGGCGAGGTACAGGTACCCGGAGAATATACTCTGCTCACTGGCATGACCGTACGCGATTTGCTGCTTCAGGCCGGCAACCCCACTGCATCGGCTTATCTCAAGGACGCCGAGATCAGTCGCCTGAGCATACATGGAGAAAAGGCCCAGCTGAAGCCGATCATCATCAATCTGGAAGAGGCCCTGAAGGACAACCCTGTTCATAACATAGCGCTGGAACCGTTCGACGAACTGACGGTGCGCCGCATCCCCAACTGGTCAAATGCCAAGGAACGCTACGTCACCCTGTCCGGAGAATTCGTCTTTCCCGGAGCCTACCCGGTCTACAAGGGAGAGCATCTCAGCGACGTCATTAAACGGGCCGGCGGCTTTACCGACAAGGCCTTTCCCAAAGGGGCCAAATTCACCCGTGAGACGGTACGTAAGCTTCAACAGCAACGGATGGACGAAGCCCTGGAGCGCGCCCAGGAAATGATCCTTAGCAAGAAGTCCATGAGTCTTTCAACGGCAACCCCCAAAGAGGATCTGGAAGCCTCAAAAGCTTCCCTGGAAGCGCTTGAACGTTCAATCGCGATTCTCAAAATTAAAAAAGCCGAGGGTCGAATGATCATCTCCCTTGCCGGCGCGGAGAAGCTTGCCGGGACTCCGTATGACGTCGAGCTGTCCGGTGGTGATGCGCTCTATGTCCCGCCTGATCCTAACAGTGTCAACGTCCTGGGGAACGTCTACAATCCGACCACCGCCCTGTTCGTTTCAAGGCACAATGTGAGCTATTATCTGGATAAGGTTGGCGGCCCGACCAATGAAGCCGATACGGACGAGATGTACCTGGTGAAAGCGGACGGAACGGTTCAGAGCAAGAACCAGGCCGGTTCTTTTCTCTTTTATAACGGATTCCTCTCGAGTGCAGTGGATTCAGGGGATTCGATCATTGTTCCTCAAAAATTCGAACAGACCGCATGGATGCGTAACATCAAGGACATCACCACCATCATTTCCCAGATCGCCCTTTCGGCTGGAACGGTCTTTCTGGGGTTGAGATAGCCCCGCAAAACGGTCAAATTCATATTACTTATCTCGCGCGGCCAGAAGTAGGTGCCTCCAGGCAAGTCGCAGAGTAACGCAGAGAAAGACTAAAGAAAGCTTAGGGCATTTTTGGTTTAACCTCAAAAGATTTGATTTTGGACTTACTCCGTGACCTCTGCGTCTCGAGAGAGCGCAGCGAACGTGCGTGCAACGGTTTTAAATGCGTATCTCACGCGGAGTCGCAGAGTAACGCAGAGAAAGACTAAAGAAAGCTTAGGGCATTTTTGGTTTAACCTCAAAAGATTTGATTTTGGACTTACTCCGTGACCTCTGCGTCTCGAGAGAGCGCAGCGAACGGGCGTGAAACGGTTTTAAATACTTGTCTCACGCGGAGTCGCAGAGTAACGCAGAGAAAGGCAATGGCTTAAAGATGGATATAAACGCACTGACCGATAAAATTATTGGTGCTGCTATTACTGTTCACAGAGAAATGGGGCCGGGGCTGCTCGAATCTGTGTATCTGAACTGCTTGAATGCAGAATTGAAATCACAGAAAATAACCGTCCTGAAAGAAGTTGAAATGCCGGTCTGGTATCGCGGGAACGTTGTATCTGATGTCGGTTTTCGCTTGGATTTATTGGTTGAGGATCTAGTGATAGTTGAATTGAAATCTGTAGAAAATATACAGCCCGTTCATGCCAAGCAATTGTTGACGTATCTGCGACTGGCACAAAAACCACTTGGATTGCTGATCAACTTTAACGTTTCACTGCTTAAAGACGGCATTACCAGAATATCGAATGGTTATGGTATGTGATTTTTTCCGTGCCCTCTGCGCCTCGAGAGAGCGCAGCGAACGGGCGTGAAACGGTTTTAAATGCTTGTCTCACGCGGCCAGAAGTAGGTGCCTCCAGGCAAGTCGCAGAGTAACGCGGAGAAAGACGTAAAGAAAGATGCAGAGCTTTTATGGCTTAACCCCAAAAACCCTGAACCGGAGCAATTTGATGCAGCAAACAGATAATTCGATCAACACCCAGCTGAACGCCAGCTGTGTACCTGAACCCAACCCCGAACCTCCCGAAATATCCCTTACCGATCTCCTCCTCGTCATTGCCCGGCACAAAAAGATGATCCTGTACACCACCCTCGGTGCGGCATTGCTGACGGCTGTCATTACACTGTGTATGCCGAACATTTATACCGCCACCACCCTGATTCTGGCTTCGGAAGATGACAAGGGTGGCATGAGCGCCATGATGGCGCAGTTAGGTGGGCTGGCAAGCATTGCCGGAAGTTCTCTTGGCGGACCTTCCAAGACGGATCTGTATGTATCCATGCTTAAAACCGAGACAGTCAGGGACCCGATCATTGATCACTTCAAGTTGATGGATGTGTATAAGGCCAAATTCAGGGCTGACGCCTATACAGTACTTAATTCCAACTCCAGCATCAGCACCGGGAAAAAAGACGGTATCATTACGATTTCGGTATCTGACAAAGACCCGAAGCGGGCTGCAGAAATGGCCAACGGTTATGTGGAGGAGTTGGGCAAACTTGCTGCAGGGATGAGTTCGAGTGGGGCGGGCAGGAACCGTCAGTTTCTGGAGGAGCGCCTGGCAGCAGCAAAAGCGGATTCGGTTCGGGCAGGTGACGCCTTGAAGGCGTTTCAGACAAAAAATAAGATGGTTAACGTCACGGAACAGGCCAAGGCATCCATTGAAGGGGTTGCCCAACTCCGTGGGCAGCTTGCCGTTCAGGAAGTTCAGCTCGCCGCAATGCAGCGCCAATTCACCGATTCCAGTCAGGAAGTTAAGCAATCCAGAGTTGCTGTAAATAATTTGAGGGGACAGATTGCGCGGCTTGAGGGAGGGGGCGGCAACAGTTCGATTCCTTCCGTCGGTTCTGTACCGCAACTGGGGCAGGATTATGTAAGGCTGATGCGAGATGCCAAGATACAGGAAACCATGGTAGAATTACTGACCAAACAGTACGAGATGGCTCGGCTCTCGGAATCAAAGGATCTATCACCATTCCAGGTTTTGCAGAAGGCCAAGGTGCCGGAACGGAAGAGCAAGCCAGTGCGGTCGAAGCTTGTGTTGACTTCGACCTTTACTGCCTTGTTTTTTTCTCTCATCCTGGTCTTTGTGCAGGAGAGTCTAAGGGGGATGAGCGATGAGAATAAACGCCGATGGAAAGAGCTTTCCAAGTTGCGTGCATAGCGTATGATATGTCGATATATATTAACCGGTTAGTTGCAAAAGTTACGTCTAATATTCAATTGCAGAAATATCTAAGTTGGTCAAAAAGATCTACCAACCGTCGTATTTTTGCTGCAACAATACTTATTGGCATAATTACCCTTACTCTTAACTTGGTCTCGATGCTGAGAGAGATGGTTGTTGCACACCAATTTGGTGCAGGGGACGAGGTTGACGCCTATTTGATCGCTTTTCTGTTGCCATCCTTCGTTGTCAATGTTGTAGCCGGATCATTTAATGCGGCGTTAATTCCAACATATATTCAAACCAGAGAAAATAACGGGCAAGGTGCTGCTCAGCAACTATTTTCCAGTGTAATGTTGTGGAGTACAGCCCTGCTTGTACTTGCGTCTGTCTTTTTGGCACTGGCAATTCACTACATATTACCCATACTGGCTTCAGGCTTCAATGCCGATAAACTTGCTTTAGCTCAGTCTCTTTTCTTCGTGTTGTTGCCAATAATCACAATCAGCGGCATCGTAACAATTTGGTCATCGGTCCTGAACGCAGGAGAACGTTTTGTAATGGGTGCTCTCGCTCCTGTAATGGTGCCAGTTGTTACCCTCGTTTTTCTTTTTATCTTAAAAAACAGGTTGGGAATTTATTCCTTGGCCCTAGGTACGGTTGCTGGATCTATCTTACAGTGTGTACTTCTGGCTATAGCTCTAAGGCGACAAAACATATTGCTGCTTCCGCGTTGGTATGGAGTTACTGAGGATCTGAAAAAAGTTTTCAGGCAATATCTGCCGATGATAGGTGGCGCATTTATGATGAGTGGGACATCTGTAATAAACCAAGCTATGGCGACCTGGCTTGCGCCAGGCAGTGTTTCCGCTCTAAATTACGGTTCAAAAATTTCCACCCTTATGACAGGATTGGCTACTACTGCCTTGGGAACGGCAGCGTTGCCGTATTTAGCGCAACATGTGGCAGCACGTGATTCCGTTTCCCTAAGACATATCTATTATACTTACACGAAACTGATATTATGGATTACAATCCCTGTCACGCTTATGTTTATATTATTTTCCAACGATCTTGTAAGGTTATTATTTGAACGTGGTGCCTTTGATGTTTCAACTTCAGGTATTGTCTCGCTGGTTCAACAATGTTACTTATTGCAGTTGCCTTTTTACGTACTCGGAACTTTGGAAGTGCGCATGATCAGTTCTTTTTCTGCCAATCACATTATTGCCAGGATCGCAGTTTCAAATTTCCTTATTACCGTGGCTGCAAACTATATATTTATGAAACTAATAGGTCTACCAGGAATAGCATTGTCTACATCGATTGTTTATCTAATTTCAGCAGCTATGTGTCACTTTGTGGTAATGAGGAAGTTGAATGAATTGGACAATGCAGTCACTCCAAGAACTTCATGCTAATAAGATTGAGTCTTTCAGCCACCCTTAAGTACAAAAGCTATTTAAAGTAAATTCAGTTCAATCGGAGACACGATATCATGAGTTTCAGAGCTAGAATTGCCTCCATGCTTGGACTCGGTTGTATTGAGTTCGGAGCCAAGGTAAAAGGAAATGTTAAAATCGGCAAAAAAGTTTATATCGATTCCGGGGCGGAGGTAGTGGCTAGTGGCAACGAGGAAATTACGATAGGCGATAACAGCTTTATCCTAAGAGGCTCGCTGTTATACCCCTACGGAGGTCGGATTTCGATCGGGCAGAATGTAAATATTAATCCATATTGTTTAATTTATGGTGCGGGCGGCTTAACAATAGGTGATAACGTCATGATTGCGACTTCTTGCGTGATTATTCCTTCAAGTCACAATCATGATAGGACTGATATTCCAATGACTTTCCAGGGTATTACGTGCAAGGGAATTAAAATTGGGAACGATGTCTGGCTCGGTGCTAGGGTGGTAGTTACGGATGGGGTAGAGATTGGTGAGGGTTCAATAATTGGCGCAGGGGCCATTGTTTCGAGAAATATACCCCCCTATTCCATTGCCGTGGGTGTCCCTGCCAGGGTTGTCAAGTCGAGGCTATGAGTTTGTCGCGCGCTGATGCGGCTATGGGACAGAATGTGACATATCGTAATTTAATGGCGAACCAAAATGAATGACGATTCGATACCTATTTCTAAAAAATCGTACTGGGAACAACAGTACCGAGGCAGCCGAAGCAGTGATCTGCCTTTAGAAGGGTTCACTAATCGGCCGAATCAGCTTATCTTGGAAAAGATAGTTCCTTTACTGCCAGAGACAAAAAGTGTTCTTGAAATTGGCGCAGGAGGCTCATTATGGCTCCCCTATCTGGCGTCTCACTTCCCGGACAAGAAATTTGTCGGACTCGATTATTCTGAGAGTGGTTGTCAAAAGCTGACAGAATCGGTAAGGGATAAATGTTTGAAAGTTGACGTTGTTAACGCCGATATGTTCGAACCTCCCGACTATCTGTTGGGGAAGATGGATCTTGTCGTGTCATTTGGAGTAGTTGAACATTTTCAATACCTGCCGGCGACCATGGCTGCCATCAGACGTTTTCTGAGCAGTGAGGGGATGATTTTTACCATCATTCCCAATATGGCGGGGATGCTGGGGGATTTGACCAAACGGTTTGATCCGTCGGTCTATAATATCCATATCCCTCACAATTTGAAGAGTTTCGTTACCGGGCATACGGAAGCAGGTCTTGAGGTTTGTGCGGCCGGTTATCTTTGTTCGTCCAATTTTGGTGTTCTTTCTTCCGCGGTACCGGAGTCCGGACCGAGGTTTGCGATTTACAAGTGGTTATCCCGCTTGAGCAAGCTTGGCTGGTATTTCGAAGACAGGTTTTTACCATTGCCTGCAACCTCGTACTTTTCCCCTTTCATATACTGCATTTCCAGACGCGGCACCGGAGATTCGAACAAGTGAAAATCCTGATTGTTATTCATTCCTTGCACTCTGGCGGCGCCGAACGTGTGACCGCCAATTTGTCGCGGGTATGGGTCGAGCAAGGTTGGGATGTGTCTGTGGCAACAACTGCCTCGACAGGACTTGATTTTTTCCAACTTCATCCGACAGTGAAGCGCATTGCGCTGAATCTGGCCGGGGAATCGACCGGTCTGTTCAGTGCGGTGATGGCAAACGTGCGCCGTGTCCGGGCACTTCGTCGCGTTTTTCAGGAAGAACGGCCCGATGTCGTGCTTGGCATGATGACTACATCCGGGATTCTGTCAGTGCTGGCCGGATGGGGATTGTCATGTCGTGTCTTTGTGTCGGAACGAACCTATCCACCAATGATTCCTTTGGGTGCTTTCTGGGAGTTCCTACGGCGCTGGTCCTACCCGAAAGCCACGGGAGTAGTTGCATTGTCAAAGGAGGGGCAAGTTTGGATTGAGCAAAATTGCCCCGGATCAAACGTCACCGTTATTCCGAATCACGTGTCTTGGCCTTTGGAGAACGGCGAACCGCACGTAAAGCCTGAAAGCGTGCTGCCTGCTCAACGTATGCTTCTGTTGGCAATTGGACGACTGGGCGAAGAGAAACAATTCGGAATCCTTATCGATGCATTTGCATTCTTGGCCGAAGATTGCGAGGAGTGGGATTTGGTCATTCTCGGCGAGGGAAGAGAACACCACGCCCTTGAAAACCAGGTTCGCAGTTTGGGGCTGGAAAATCGGATCAGGCTTCCGGGGAGAGCTGGAAATGTGGCGGACTGGTATCGCCGGGCGGACCTGTACGTCTTGAGTTCACGCTTCGAAGGATTTCCCAACGTGTTAATCGAAGCAATGTCCTGCGGCTGCCCGGTTGTCAGTTTCGATTGTGAGACCGGCCCCAGAGACATTATCAGGAATGGGGTGGACGGTATTCTCGTGTCGCCGCAAAGTGGTGCGGTGGGACTGGCCTCTGCAATTCGTTCCCTGTTGGCGGATGAACCTCTGCGTCTGAGTATGGCCGCCAAGGCGGCCGAAATCCGGCAACGCTACTCCTTGGGAATTATTCAGGAATGCTGGCAGAGCCTGTTGAATGGGGGAAGCCGTACGGTTTAGTTTCAACTATGTCTGTATTGACATGTCCATCGTTATTCCGCAAAGGAAAAAAATGATTGTACAAATGCATCGCCAGTCAACCGAAGGGATCGGACATTGTGATTGCCCTCTGGCCCCCCTTGGAGAGAGATATGGCTGAAAAGCCGAAACATATGCATATCGCGTTATTCATGCCTACCCTCGGAGGTGGCGGAGCTGAAAGAGTAAGTATGACGCTGGCCGCTTCGTTTGTGAAGGCGGGCTGCAGAGTCAGTCTGGTTGTTGCATCGTCTGCCGGGACATTGAGCGATCAGATACCAGTCGGTGTCGAATTAGTGGATTTGAGCGCCGGCAGGGTTAGTCGCTCTGTCCTGCTGCTCGCTAAATGGCTAAGAAAAGTCCGACCGGATGTATTGCTTGCATCTCAAAGCCATGCGAACATCGCTGCCTTTGTCGCACATCGATTAAGCCGTTCTGCGGCCAGGTTCATACTGCGTGAGGATAGCACTCCCAGCCGAAACCTGGCAACATTAGGCCGCGCATCACGGTGGATCATGCGCACCTTGATGTTGATCGCCTACCGAAAAGCAGATGCCGTAGTAGCTGTTTCCCGTGATGCTGGTGACGATCTCCAGCAATTTCTGCGCTGCAAACTCAGGAATCTCAATGTTATATACAATCCGGTAATCTCGGAAAGAATTTTTCATCTTGCCCAGGAATGCGTCAAACACCCGTGGCTGCTCGATGCTACTTTCCCGGTTATTTTAAGCGTCGGTCGTTTGTCCGAAGAAAAGGATTATCCAGCATTGTTTCGTGCTGTAGCCGGCATGCAAATGCATACAGACGCACGACTCATTATTTTGGGAGAGGGCCCGCTTCGTCCCATGCTGGAAGAAATGGTGATTTCTCTGGGGTTGCAACAACGGGTGTCGATGCCGGGTTTTGTCTCTAATCCGTACTCGTATATGGCAAATGCACAATTGTATGTTCTTTCGTCAAAATTTGAAGGATTGCCGGGAGTACTGATCGAGGCATTAGCTTGTGGGTGCAAAGTTATCAGTACCGATTGTCCTTCCGGACCGCGTGAAATACTGCAAGGGGGAACACTGGGAAGATTAACACCAGTGGGCAACTCTGATGCACTTCGCCGTGCGATAGAGGAAGAACTTCAGTCTATTGGGCAGAAAGTTGACTTGGTTCACCTTCAACCTTTTACTGTTGAACAGAGTATGAATGCGTATCTTGATCTGATTTCCAACGCTTAACCATAGTTACATGGATAACCTGTTTATAGCGAGGCGGAAGCATGCTACTTAGCTTTTTGTATGTGCTGTTGGCAGCAGCAATCATAGTCTTTGAGCTGTCACGCAAGAAGAGGATGCTGCTTGATCAGCTCTCTGTGGCGACCGGTTTTTATCTTGCCGATATAGTCATACCAGCCATTTTGTTACACCTGATTCTTGATACCGGCTTGGTAAATGTTGATAGCATTGATAGCCTTCAGTTGCTGTATCGTTATTATCGTCTGGTTCAACCGGTAGACAAGTGGATTGCTTTCCTGGGTACCATGGTAGCGTACTTGGGGCTGGTGATCGGCTATAAATATTTCGAAGGGCGTGGACTTCCCAAACAAAAGTTGACAATAAGGACAGAATTTCCACTTCGATTAGTCTGGATTATTCTATTCTTGGTCTTTTGTGGCCTAGCGTTAGTGTATGGGAATTCCCTTATGCCGGGCAACCCATTAGAAGGGTTGTTGCTTTCCACATACTTTCGAGCGGAAGACCCGTTTTATGCGTTTGAGCGTACGGCCGTAAACGCGAATATTTATTCGTGTTTTCACGCGTTCCTGCTAGTTTCGGTGCTGGGTTTTGCGTTGTATGATGAGAATCGAAAAGGTCGTATCGTTTATCTCGTATCAACCTTCCTATTTATTGTTTTCGATGCTGTTGCCAGCGGTGCTCGCAGAAACTTGCTCATCGCGGCGCTTATCATTTACACGTATGTTGCAAACAGAAGCGGCAAGTATAAAATGCAATACTTGTTGCCTCTTTTTTTGATTGCAGTCCCATTACTTAATTATGGCAAGGAGTTTTTACGTAATTTGACTGATTTGGATATCAGTTCGTTCGTTGACACTGATGTTACCTACCCGCGCCAAGCATTGACGACGGCGTATGAGGCTGGCCTCAGCCACGTCGAAAGTCTCGGTACTCTCGTTTTTTATAACGGCCCACCCCGGTTTGGCGTGGATCACCTGTTTTCCGCTTTGCGTATGATACCACTTGGTCTGTTTGGTTTTGAAAAACCGTGGCCGGAACGGATTGTTAGAATTTCTACCGCGTATCTGAGCGGCGATCCCACTACACAGGATATACCCCCTGGGTACATTGGCCAGTGTTGGATCGATTTCCCCTACATCGGTTTTTTCCTGATACCGGTCCTTCATGGTGCTGTATTTGCTTTTGTCGACAGAAGGTTCGATTCTATCGATCTGCCTAAATCACCATTTTACCTTATGGTCTATTTGATTGTCGGATACGTTGTGGCGATGCCGTTGGTAAATGGTTCGCTTGATTTTGTATTCAGTATTGATTTATTTTATGCGGTGATTCTAGTTTCGATGTTGCATTTCACTAATAGTAAGGCGCGAGCCTGGAATATCAACTAGCGCAGCTCCAATTTATACGGCTGCAATGTAGTATGTTGATTGATAAATGCGGAGCATTTAGATCATGAAGGTTGTTCATGTAATTACCGGTCTCAATACCGGCGGCGCAGAAATGATGCTCTACAAGCTTGTTTCGGGATCGGATAGACAAAAATTTTCACACAGCATAATATCGATGATGGATGAAGGTACGATTGGCAAACAGATAAAGTCACTTGGTGTGCCAGTATATTGCCTCGGTATGAAGCGTTCATTCCCTTCACCATCCGCCATACTGAAATTGACATACTTGCTTCGCTCAATTCAACCCGACATTATTCAAGGATGGATGTATCACGGCAACCTGCTATCACTTATAGCTTCGAAGCTGATCAGAAGTCAATTACCTCTGATTTGGAACATTCGCCAATCGCTTTATTCCCTGACTTACGAGAAACCAATGACAAGAATGGTAATCAGATGTGGCGCCCTGCTGTCAGACCAGGCGACACGCATACTTTACAACTCTTCTACCGGTGCCGAGCACCATGAAGGAATCGGATATAAATCCGATAAAAGTTTTATCATTCCGAATGGCTTCGACATTGATGTATTTGCCCCTTCTACCGATGCAAGGTACTCGGTTCGCGAAGAGCTGGGACTTGATGCGGACACTCCCCTGGTAGGTCTTATCGGCCGCTATCATGCCATGAAAGATCACGGGACATTTCTAAAGGCAGCAGCTCAACTGCATAGAAGATTTCCTGCAGTTAATTTTCTGCTTGCAGGTACAGACGTTGCTCCACAAAATAAGCAACTAATGACACTGATTCGTGAAGGTGAGCTATTTGATAACGTTCACCTGTTGGGTGAACGGCACGACATACCCCGATTGACCGCCGCGCTCGATTGTGCTGCGCTTTCCTCTTTTGCCGAGGGATTTCCCAATGTAGTTGGCGAGGCAATGTCGTGCGGTGTCCCCTGTGTAGTGACTGATGTGGGTGATGCGGCCTGGGTTGTCGGAGATACAGGCATTGTTGTCCCCCCACGGAATCCTGATGATTTTGCATCGGCGCTGGGCGAGCTGGTAGAGATGGGGCCAGAAAGACGCAAGGCTATAGGGAAAATTGCTCGCCAGCGTATCATAGACAGTTTTTCACTTGCTGCCGTGGTTCAACGTTATGAACAACTGTATGAAGGCTTTCCGGTCAAATAAGGAAATATCTATGTGTGGCATAACTGGTTTTATTGATTTTGCAAAACAGCATCAACATCCCGACCAGATACTTAAAAGAATGACTGATGCCATTGTGCATCGCGGCCCCGATGACGAGGGTCACTGGCACGACCGTGATACCGGCATCGCACTTGGTCACCGCCGCCTTTTCATTCTCGATCTTTCCCCCGCCGGACACCAACCGATGCACTCAGTATCGGGACGCTATGTCATCGTTTTCAACGGTGAGATTTACAATCACGCCCTTATTCGTGCCGAACTTGAACAACTTTCCCCACGCCAATGGTGTGGCCACTCCGACACCGAGGTGATGCTGGAGGCATTTGAAACATGGGGAGTGGATGCCGCGGTTAAGCGGCTTGTCGGCATGTTTGCCATTGCCCTCTGGGACCGCCGGGATCGTCTGCTGCACCTGATACGCGACCGGATTGGCGAAAAACCGCTCTATTATGGCATAGTTGGAAACGCTTTTCTGTTTGCATCTGAACTGAAGGCCATGCGTTGTTTTCCTCGTTGGGAGGGAGTGGTCAATCGCAATGCACTCACCCTGTTGCTGCGCCACAACTACATCCCGGCCCCGTATTCTATCTTCAAGGGTATTCACAAGCTTCTCCCCGGCACCATTCTTACAGTGCCGCTTCACTCAACGAGAAATGCCACTCCTGCACCATACTGGTCAGCGCTGGAAACAGCCGAACGCGGGATTGCCGAGCCTTTCACGGGAACAGATGAGCAGGCAATCAATCAGCTGGATAAGCTGCTGCGGAATGCGATCAGCCAACAGATGGCGGCCGATGTCCCTCTGGGCGCGTTTCTGTCGGGCGGGGTCGACTCGTCCACCATCGTTGCCTTGATGCAGGCCCAAAGCTCCCGACCGGTCAGGACCTTCACGATCGGTTTCAATGAGAAACAATACAATGAGGCTGTGTACGCAAAGCAGGTAGCACGGCACCTGGGTACCGATCATACGGAACTGTACATCAGCCCGACCGATGCTCTTGAGGTTATTCCCAAGCTTCCTACGCTCTATGATGAACCTTTTTCCGACTCGTCCCAGATTCCAACCTTTCTGGTTTCCCAATTAACCAAAAAGTATGTATCGGTAAGCTTGTCCGGTGACGGAGGTGACGAGTTGTTCGGCGGTTATACCCGCTATATGCTCGCACAGAATGCCTGGGGGAAAATGAATCGGCTCCCGTTGTGGGGAAGAAAAATGCTTGCCAACTCCATAACGGCTGCGCCTGCTTCTCTGCTTAACCTCTGTTTCCCATGGATTGAATCAGTCATAAATCGATATGGGTACCCAGGAAATGCGAGTGATAAATTAAAGAAAATGGCAGAGATCATTGCTGTCGAATCACCGGAATCGCTCTATCGGGAACTGATATCACAGTGGAAAAAACCTGCGTCTGTGGTCTTGGGGGGGATTGAACCGGCAACAGCACTGACGGACAAAGGGCGCTGGGCGCATCTTTCCGATTTTACAGAGCATATGATGTATATTGATTCCATAAGTTATTTGCCGGACGACATTCTGGTCAAAGTAGACCGATCTGCCATGGGTGTAAGTCTCGAAACTCGAGTGCCCCTTCTCGACCATCGAGTGGTGGAGTTTGCATGGCGGCTTCCTCTTTCAATGAAAATCCGTGATGGTCAAGGCAAGTGGGGTTTGCGTCAAGTCCTCTACAAGTATGTTCCTCGTGAGTTAATCGAACGCCCCAAGACCGGGTTTGCCGTTCCGATCGATGAGTGGTTGCGTGGCCCCTTGCGGGACTGGGCAGAATCGCTTTTGGAAGAAAAACGTCTCAGGGAGGATGGGTTCTTTGAGTCCTTGCCGATTATCGAGAAATGGCAAGAGCATCTTTCCGGCAAACGCAACTGGCATAGCTACTTGTGGACAATATTAATGTTTCAGGCGTGGTATAATGAATAAAAGTCTCGTTTTGTCTAAAGTAATGGTTATCGGTGCGTTTGCTGAGTCATTGGTCAACTTTCGTGGAGACTTGATCAAATCGCTCGTAGCCGATGGGCACGAAGTGGTTGCCATGGCTGGCCAAACCGACAAAAGAACTGTTACTTCTATTGAAGACTTGGGCGCATCATTCAGACCGTATCCGGTTCAGCGCAATGGCATGAACCCCATACATGATCTGAAAACTTTTCTTGCATTATGTTCGGCCATTAACGATTTCAACCCGGATGTCTTACTGGCCTATACTATTAAGCCGGTTATCTGGGGAGGGCTTGCAGCTCTGATTGGGCGAGTTCCTCACTTCTTCGCATTGATAGAGGGACTTGGTTATGCATTCCAGGGTGGGTCGTGGCGTAGAAGATTAGTTGGCGGTATCGCATCAATTTTGTACAAAGCGGCTTTGTTTAAAGCAGAAAAAGTGATTTTTTTAAATCCCGATAATCGTAAGCATTTTCTCCATTCCGGCCTAATTAAACGGAGTCAGGCAGAAATGATTGATGGCATTGGATTGGATATCGATTGGTACGGTTTTAAGCCTCTTCCAGATAAAGGGACTTCGTTCCTGTGCATCGCCAGGCTTCTTGGAGAAAAAGGCTTGCGTGAATATGCGCTGGCAGCCTCCATTGCAAAAACCGAATATCCTGAAGCCGTATTTCTTCTTATTGGGCAAACTGACCCATCGCCGGATGGCATACCCTCGGCCGAGGTTGCGGCATGGCAAGAATCGGGAGCAGTTAACTATTTGGGTGCTGCAAATGATGTTCGTCCGTTTATTGAACAGTGCCATGTATATGTGCTCCCCTCTTATCACGAAGGTATGCCACGTACCGTGCTGGAAGCCATGTCCATGGGACGACCGATTCTAACGACTGATGCCCCGGGTTGTCGTGAAACCGTCGTCCCGGGTGAAAATGGCTATCTTGTGCCAAAGGGAAATGCAAAAGAGCTTGCAGCAAGAATGATTTGGCTTATAGAACATCGCGCGGAGTGGCAGCGCATGGGGCTTGCCAGTCGCCGCATGGCCGAAGTGCGTTTTAATGTGCATAAAATCAATGACCAGATGTTGCTTATCATGGGTTTGAGAACAGTATCAACCAGAGGTTCAGCATGAAACGGATCTTTGACTCGGTGGTCTCATTAATGGGACTGATCATTCTCAGTCCAGTATTGATTGTTACAGCTATTCTGGTGCGCATCAATCTGGGTTCTCCGGTATTTTTCAGGCAAGATCGTCCCGGACTTTTCGTCAAAACGTTCACAATGTATAAATTCCGTACAATGAATAATAGCCGTGATCCGCAGGGCAACATTCTAGCAGACGCGGAAAGACTCTCATTATTTGGTAGATTTTTAAGAAGCTCCAGTTTGGACGAACTTCCCGAGTTATTCAATGTACTGAAGGGAGACATGAGTCTAGTTGGTCCGCGTCCGCTTCTCATGGAATATTTGCCACTTTACACAAAAGAACAGGCGCGCCGCCACAAAGTCAGGCCGGGAATTACCGGTTGGGCACAGGTGAATGGCCGCAATGCAATCAGTTGGGAGGAAAAATTTAAACTTGATGTCTGGTACGTTGACAACCAATCGTTCTTGCTCGATCTGAAAATCCTCTGGATGACAATTGCCAAGGTGTTTAAGCGTGAGGGAATCAGCCAGGAGGGGCAGATGACGATGGAAAAATTCAAGGGCTCAAACCCGATTATAGGTGAAAGATGAAAGGTGATAACGAAAATAAAATGTTTGTCTATGGTGCCAGTGGCCATGCAAAAGTGGTTATTGACATAATTGAACGACAAGGAGTTTATAAGATTGCCTTTTTGGTTGATGATGACCCTCTTTTAAAGGGAAATTACATTTATGGTTATCCGGTACTAGGCGGAAAAGCTGATTTGCTGGCACAACGGCAGGTGATGTCGGGTATCGTTGCAATAGGGAACAACTCGATACGAACAGAAGTTGCAGACTGGCTTGCCCGGAACGGTTTTCACCTTCTTACCGCTGTCCATCCATCGGCGCAGCTTGCGCGCGGCGTAATTCTGGGCGCCGGAGTGGTGGTAACGGCTGGTGTTGTCATAAATTCCGACACCGTTATCGGGAATATTGTTATTGTCAATACTAGGGCCAGCATCGATCATGACTGCGTAGTTAAGGATGGCGCACACATAGCCCCTGGCGCCATACTATGCGGTTCCGTCTTTGTCGGTGTAGAGAGTTTCATCTGTGCTGGCGCGACGGTGATCCCGAATCTGACTGTCGGCAACCGAGTTGTTGTCGGATCAGGCGCAACAGTTATATCCAACGTGCCCGATGCGGTTACCGTAGTGGGAAACCCCGCGAGGATCTTGAAATGATGACTGAAATCGGGATGAATATTGACAGACTTGCAGAAGTCGGGGGGACGCCTGTCCGTGGCACCCCCTTACCTCCCTGGCCTTTTTTTGCACAAGACGAAATCGAAGCGGTCAAGGCCACTCTTATTTCGGGAAAGGTCAACTACTGGACTGGGCAGGAGGGTCGCGAATTTGAAAAAGAATTTGCCGCCTATACCGGCTGCAGTCATGCCATTGCCTTGGCAAATGGTACGGTGGCACTGGAGCTGGCCCTGTATGCAATAGGGATTGGATCTGGTGACGAGGTGATAACCACCTGTCGCACTTTTATTGCCTCGGCCAGTTGCATCGTCATGCGTGGCGCAACACCGGTACTTGCCGATGTGGACCCTGTCAGCCAGAATCTTACAGCCGAGACCATCCGCCCACTGATTACCACCCACACCAAAGCCATTATTGCTGTTCACCTCGCCGGCTGGCCGTGCGATATGGACTCGATCATGGTGCTGGCCCGTGAACATAATCTCAAGGTAATCGAGGACTGCGCCCAGTGCCATGGTGCCACCTATAAAGGACGGCCGGTAGGCTCGCTGGGTGACGTCGCAGCATTTTCTTTTTGTCAGGATAAGATAATGACCACTGGCGGTGAGGGAGGGATGCTTACCACCAATGACCACAGAGTGTGGGAACGCGCGTGGGCGTACAAGGATCATGGGAAAAGTTATGATGCTGTCTACAATCTTCAGCATCCCCCCGGTTTCCGCTGGCTTCACGAAACATTCGGCACCAACTGGCGCCTTACTGAAATGCAATCCGCCATTGGTAGAATTCAGTTAAGAAAACTCCGCTTATGGATTTCTGCCAGACAACGTAATGCTGCCATCCTGACAGAAAGTTTTTCCCGAATCCCGGCGCTGAGGGTTACAATAGCTCCACCTGAGATTGGTCACGCTTATTACAAGTATTATGTTTTAGTTCGTCACGAGCAGCTAAAGCCTGGCTGGGATCGGAATCGTATTATGGCGGCCATCAATAATGAGGGAATTCCCTGTTACAGCGGGAGCTGCAGTGAAATATATCTTGAAAAAACATTTACGGAAAATGGGATGGGTCCGGATAACAGACTTCCGGTTGCAAAAGAATTGGGAGAATCCAGTTTAATGTTCCTGGTACATCCTACTCTCTCAGAAGAAGACATACATGATACCTGCAAGGCGGTTTTAAAGGTGTTTTCATTTGCAATGTAATTTATTACAATGAACGCTGTGTCGTCATCGACATATAGATTTTGAAATACTATACCCGTGACCATGTGTGACTGTTTTAGAGCTAAATCCAAAAAGGTTTTGCCGATGATGTTACTACTAAAAAGTATTACTATATTTATTTCGATGGCTATTGTCCTTTTCTGTCCGATATCCATGTTTGCCCCCCATTCGATATCAAATGCAAGTTTTCAGCAAATGCCTGTCGGGACATCCGAAGTTCAGGCTTCCGAAGTGGTCATCGATGGTGCGACATATACAGTCGGGAATAGCGAACTTCAGGACTACCTGAATAATCGGGACAGCTTTGTACATGACCTGCATTTCCTTGCCCCATCTACAGATATAAACGTTATTTACCTGCTGAATGCAACAAGGGTCACTTTGAAGGAAGAAAATGTCCTTACTATTCAAGGTGTCGATATCGACAGGTTAGTGTTGGAACTGAAAAGTAAACCGAACCTGCCAACATATTTCGGTCTGGTTTCATTTTCGGTTTCGGGTGGAAAGCTATCGCAAGCTGGGACGAACTCATTTCTGCTCGAAACACCTTTGGGCACCGCTTCTGTAACAATAATTCCGGTGGCGAACGACTCTGGAACTGTTGTAACGGTTAATGGGGTTGCGGTAGCATCAGGTGCGCCGGGTGTCCCGCTTGATGTTACAAATGGTGAAACTATTGTAATTGGAACTGTGGCAGAGGACGGAACCGCGGAGAGTTTCAATATTCTTGTGTCCGAAACTGATTCGTTGTCAGCCAACATTGCCTACCGAAGTTTCTATTTCAAGACGGATTCTCCTCAATCAAACTGCGTCAAGATTTTTAATACAGGGGATAGAGTTGCTTCTTTTCAGATGAATCTGAACGACGCGTTTTTTTTATTGAAAAATGAACTTCTGAACACAATTACTTCTGCAAAGGACGAATTTGAAAATGAACCGATCGAGCGCAAAGTCTGGAGGTTTATACGGGATAACCGCTATCATTGGCATCCAATTACCACGTTACAGTGGAAACATGATCCAACACTTTATTTTAACTCGTTAGGTTTTGGATACTGCGGTGAAGCCGCCTCTCTCTACTACCAGTTTATGACAGCCTTGGGGTTTGAAGCTCGGGTGTGGGATTTGAACGGTCATGTTGTCGCAGAGGTTAAAATAAACGGCCGTTGGGAGTTGTACGATCCTGATTTGGAACTTTATTACTACAATAGGAATGAAGATATTGCTGGCGTGGAAGAACTTGCATTCAACCCGGATCTCATTACTAATCCAGTCAATCCTACAAATGTCAATGCATGGCCTTATTCATCAACGGTTGCAAATATTTATGCCACATTGAATGATAATTATCTTGTTCCTTGGTATGAAACAGATCCTGTGCAAAATTACCTGCTTCAATTTAAGATACCGCCTTCGGGAGCATTCGAGTTTCCATATATATTTGCATCCCCTCTTCATACTATTTTCACCAACAGTACTCCAAAGTACACCAATGCTCGTTTGGTTATTCCGCAAGGTTCGCCTTTTGATGTTGATATTCCGCTTGTTATTCACACAATTGTCACACCAACAATTTCACCTGTGTCACAACTGTCCATTGCCACGGACATGGCTGGAAGTAAGGTTACTTTCAAGTCAATTGCTTCCGGCGGCTCGGGATATTACGAGTACAAATTTGCACTGTGCGATCCAGGCACGGGGATCTGCAGTGTTGTCCAGGCCGACAGCGTCATGTCGTCCTGGACTTGGGAAACTGTTGGTTTGCCTCTTGGGACCTATAAGATTCAAGTATGGGCGAAAACTGCCGGGTCAACTTCTCAATATGAAGTTCACGCTGAACAGGAATTTACCCTCAAGTCACTCGTATCAGCAGTCGCTGTAGTTACCGATTTACCTTCACCTCAGTTAATCAGGGACAGCATCACTTTCAATGCCACTGCTTTTGGCGGAAGTGGGAGTTACGAGTACTATTTCGCCCTGTATAACCCCAACACCGTTTCGTGGAGCGACTCTCAAGCATACAGCAGCACGTCGTCCTGGACCTGGCAGACGGCAGGCTTGTCTCCTGGAACCTACTCGATTCAGGTTTGGGCGCGAAACGCTGGGTCAACGGCCCGCTATGAAGTGTATAAGAGTTGCAGTTATACGCTCATACCACCGGTGGCGGCGGTCGCAGTGACCTCGACTCCGCCTTCGCCGCAGTCAATCGGGACCAACATCACCTTCAACGCCACCGCGTCGGGTGGTGGTGGCAATTACGAGTACTATTTTGCTCTGCGCAATCCGGCCACCGGCACCTGGAGTGACGCTCAGGCCTATAGTAATAAGGGTACATGGCTGTGGGATACGACAGGATGCGCCCCCGGCGTGTATGCGGTTCAAGTCTGGGTTCGTAACGCAGGGACGAATGTAAAATACGATACAGTCAAGCAGATTTCCTATGCCGTCGTACCTCCAGCATCCCAGCTCAACGTTACCATTGACAAGGCTTCGCCGCAGGTCGTCGGCAAGACGATAAGCTTTACGGCCAGCGCGTCGGGTGGTGGTGGCAGTTACGAGTACTATTTCGCCTTGCGCAATCCGGCCACCGGCACCTGGAGCGACGCTCAGGCCTATAGTGCTAACGGTACATGGCTGTGGGACACTACGGGCTCCGCTCCCTGCGTGTATGCGGTTCAAGTCTGGGCTCGGAACGCGGGCACGAACGTGCCCTATGATACATTTAAGCAGATTTCCTACACTGTTGTTGCCCCTGTATCCCAGATCAACGTTACCGTCGACAAGGCCTCGCCGCAGGTAGTCGGCAAGGCGGTAACCATTTCGGCCAGCGCGTCGGGTGGCGGTGGCAGTTACGAGTACTATTTCGCCCTGCGCAATCCGGCCACCGGCACGTGGAGTGACGCTCAGGCCTATAGCAAAAAAGGCACATGGCTGTGGGACACCACGGGCTACGCCCCGGGCGTGTATGCGGTTCAAGTCTGGGTTCGGAACGCGGGTACGATTGTAACATACGATACAGTCAAGCAGATTTCCTATACCGTTGTTGCCCCCGCATCCCAGCTTGATGTTAGCGTCGACAAGGCATCTCCGCAGGTCGTTGGCAAATCGGTAACCATTTCGACCAGCGCGTCGGGTGGTGGTGGCAGTTACGAGTACTATTTCGCCCTGCGCAATCCGAGCACCGGCACCTGGAGCGACGCTCAGCCCTATAGCGCTAACGGCACATGGCTGTGGGACACCACGGGCTACGCCCCGGGCGTGTATGCGGTTCAAGTCTGGGTTCGGAACGCGGGTACGAACGTTTCCTATGATTTATTTAAACAAATTGAGTATGCTCTAACTCCCCAGCTTATGTAGCATGCTAAACGTTGATTGAATGTTACATAGGATAATGGTCATCCATTTTCAAGTGCAGCGGCAAAATAGGTTCATTGTAGTGTTATTGCATGGCTAATGTGCGACATCGAAACGTTTCACTGAAAAGAGGATATAATGGCATTTTTCTTAATTAATCATGCAATTGCTGAAATTTTGGAGCGGTCGTCAGCACCGGGAAAAAGAGTACCTGAACAGGACAAGAGATGGAGAATCATCTCTGCTCAAAGCATGGTTTTACTGATTATCAGTATGTCGTTATGGTTGCTTTTCCCATCCAACGGTATCTCGGCGGTGGATGGAAAACGGCTTCCGGCCAAGGCATCGGCCCAGCTCTCGGCATCTGGCTATGGTCCCGAGCTTGCGATAGATGAGAATGACTCGTCTCTCTGGCTCGCCAGCCTGACTCCTCATGGATCGAACGACAACAACAACGTTTGGTTTCAGCTGGACTTTGGGACAGTCAAAAAGGTGGCTCGATTGAACTGGCTTGCAGCCTCCGGAACTCCTTATCCTGCATCCGCTCCGAGCAGATACAAGGTAATTGTTTCTAACGATGGTGCCACATGGACGACCGTCCATGATGCCACGTCAGCGGTAATCCCCACAACGGAAGGCAATGTACTGCTTAACACGGATGCGCGTTATGTGCGGCTGGTAACAACACAGGTTAACGACGGCACGGGATGGGCGCTTGGTCTGCGAGAAATCTGGGTCACGGAAGGCCGCGACAAATCGGCCATTTCGTTGCTGTGGCATTTACGGGCATTGATGTTCGATGGTCGTGTGAAGCTTACGTGGCAGCCGCCCAATGTAAGTGGGATCGCTCGCTTGAACGTCTACCGTTCAGAATCCCCTACCAATGCGATCGGAACGAAGATTGCCAGTATGGGGGCGTCGAGCCATGAATACTCCGTTGTTGTGCCAAACTGGACCCCGTATTATTACTGGGTGCAGGCAGTTGACTCAAATGGACGGGAAGTTGGCATCTCGAACAAGGCGGCGGCTTTTGCACACCCGGCCGACAAAGCTTCAAATCGCGCCGAGACATTTTCGTTCTGGTACGATCCGTACAAATCAGCAACTGATCCTGACAGTAGTAATCGGCACATCGGAAATGCAACCTTTGTAGTGAGTGATAAGGCTAATGCGATAACTGATCTTGCAAAGGCTGGTATCGGGATGTTGTCGTACATTACTCTTTACGAAACATGGGAGTGGACAGCAAAATTTAATAAGGATCAAGAGTTCGCCAAAGTGGTCGAGAAGATAGCTCCTATCGCATTCTTCAAAATAACCGCCAATTTCTCCGGTAGCCCACCCGGATATGTACCGGGTAAATTCAACAGACCCAATAGCAACACTTTTAACCCCAAGGCAATCCAGTATACTGTCGACCCGAACAGCGCTGAATTCAGGAACATGGCTCTTGCCCATGTGCGCAAGCGTCTTGCGGACGGCGTACTCGGCTTTTTTGTGGACGAAGGGTATGAAGACGATATTGCAGCATCTTCGGTCTGCCAATCAACCGGACATACTCACTATTATGGGGACAATCTGACATCGGCAGACGCATTTATCGGCATGTTGATGGAGATTACCTGTGCGGTGAAGAAGATGAATCCTCGCGGTGTTGTAATGGTAAATGGTGGTGTACCTGCAGATGCGGAGTTTTACGGCCTCAAACTGGGCGACGTTGACGATGGACAGCTATGGGAGAGCTATCTGCGCAGCTCGTATATTACTCCCAAAGAACACGCGGACGAGTGGGCGACGGTTTACCGTCGCAGTGTTGACTTGGAGAAAGCATGGAATTCGGCACCGCCACGCCGCATGTTTGTGCTCTCGTACCCAATGAACCGAAATGAGGCGTTTCTCTGTTACGCAACAGCCAAGCTCTGTGATCTTCCCTGGTCAGCGGGTCTCGGTGCCAGTGACCAGCATTTTGTAACCTATCCCGAGTTGGTGAACATCAGGCTGGGTGTTCCGACTGAAGTGCGTCAGTACGGAGGAACGAAGCTTGGCGAGGCTTACATTCGTCGTTACGAGCAAGGATTTGTAGTGGTAAACCCAACCCACCAGGAGCAAAAGCTTACATTGTCGCTGGCGGGACACAAAAAGTGCCATGATGTATTCGCCGGGAAGGATTTGACCGGTGATAATCTTGTAGTGGTCTTACCGCCGGAAAGTGGGCGTGTGTATCTCTATTAATTTTTGGATATTGTTTTAACACGGGGTGGTATACTCCCTGAACGCGGGACAAGAACTTATTGGGGAAGTGAATATGGATATGTTTAACTACGACTATGCAATTGACTTGGCATATCGTTTGTCAGAGGTTTCTTCTCCGTGTCTGCTTGATTATGGGTGCGGTGCAGGTCAGATAGTTGAAAAAGCCCTTGCTGCAGGGCTGGATGCCTATGGGGTCGATGAATTCTACGAAGGGGGAAGCTATCGCGAAGAAGTCAGGAAGCGTGGGATGCTGGGTGCGCGCGTCCTTGCACTGAAGAATGGGATGATTCCGTTCCCGGCGGAGAAGTTCGATGTTGTTATTAGTAATCAGGTCTTTGAGCATATCGATGATTTCACTGTACCGCTGGCCGAAATCATCCGTGTATTGAAACCTTCTGGAACATTTATCAATATTTTTCCTAGCGTTGAGGTATGGCGCGAGGGGCACATTGGTATCCCTTTCATACATTGGATGCCGAAAGGTAGTCGGTTGAGACTGTATTATGCTCTATCGCTCCGAAGGCTCGGCATGGGATATTTTAAGGGTACCAAGTCCGCCAGACAATGGGCCGTCGATCAGTTGAATTGGATAGACACGTGGACACACTACAAACCACTTGAAGAAATCAAGCATAACTTTGAAAGGCATTTTACCATCACTTTCTATGATTCCGACTATATTCTTGCACGAATAAAAAAGCACCCGAAGCTTTCACCATTTTCCAGATCATTTGAATCGATATTTCCACAGTCGATTATGAGGTTTGTCTGCGCCAAGTTTGCTTCGAGGGTATTTGTACTGAAAATGAAATAGATATTTCACAGAAAATTTATGTAACACAATTAATCACTATTATACGTATGTTGGGTAAACAGTTTCTTCGTTTAACCACACAAATCGAAACCCCCGGCGAGATTGTTTTACATCCGTACTTAACGCCAAGGAAATCTATATTATAATCAACATATTAATTAATTATACGTAACAGAAACAAAAAGGCATTCCGATAATCTGGATGCCTTTTGTGTTCTGCGGATTGTACACCTACCTCGGCATTTCCACTCTGATAAAATGCAACAACCTGCCCCGAACAAAAAAGAGGAGGTCGGAAGCGTTTGACGCTCCGACCTCCTTTGTTACCTGCAGCCCCGCAAAATTCAGGGACTGCAATTCATCATTAATGCTAGTTCAGTACATATTTCATACTATTGAATACATCATATTTGGCAATTGATCCTGTACTGCGTGACCACACCTGGACCGAGTAGGTCCCGGCCGGCAACCCAGTGGTGGTCCATGTCCAAGAAGGAGTTGTGCTGTAAGGAATTGAACTCCAAATTCCAGTAACCGGATTAAGTACCCAGAACTGGTACTGGGGAGTTACACCACCTGTTGCTGACGCAGTAAACGTTACTGGTGTCCTGGTTCCCGGTCCCATTGGTGAGGGCGGGGTTATAGTTGTAAAACTGACTGCCGTAACTGGAATAGGAAGAAGTGTATACGTTGTAGTTGTAAACGCTTCATATGATGCCGCTGAACCGGTATTTCTTGCCCAGACCTGGATATTATACGTTCCAGCCGGTAATCCAGTCGTATTCCAAGCTAATGGACTTGTGCTGTAAGCTGAACTGGTCCACGTACCTGTAACCGGGTTGCGTACCCATAGCTGGTATTGCGGAGTCCCTGAGCCGCCTACTGATGTTACACTAAATCCAACTGTTGATCCAACTATGCTTGGACTTAATGGTGATACTGAGGCTATTGATACCGAAGTCAAAGGTGCGGCAAGTGTATACGTTGTAGTTGTAAACGCTTCATATGATGCCGCTGAGCCGGTATTTCTTGCCCAGACCTGGATATTATATGTCCCAGCGGGTAATCCAGTAGTATTCCACGTTAATGGACTTGTACCATAAGCTGAACTGGTCCACGTACTCGTAACCGGGTCGCGTACCCATAGTTGATATTGCGGTGGATTACCGTTGCCACCTAAGGCCGTAGCACTGAACGTAACGGTTGGGCCAATTGCGCTAGGACTGGGTGGCGTCACAGATGTTATGTTTACACTAGCAATGGGGCCTACTGCATATACCGCCACACTCACCGTGTTTGACGTGGCAACTGCCCCCAAACTATCAGTAACTTTAGCACTAATGCTGTATGTACCAGCAGGCACCGTATTCCATACATAACCGTATGGACTGGTTGTGTCCGTAGCTATGCGGGTTGTACCGACATAAAAATCAACCCTGGAGATTGTGGCGCCTGAACCTGCAACCGGCGTTGCAGTCATCGTGATAGTTGCCGGTGCAGTTGACGATGCTGGAGTTGCAGTCATGGTTATTGTTGTTACAACCCATGCCGGTGTTGCCACCGACCTGGTGGGTGATGCTGCTGAATTACCGACGCTGTTGAAGGCAACAATCCGGTAAAAATAGGTTGTGGATGGGGCAACCGTCGTATCAACATAGCCGGCAGAATTGTATACCGTTGCTATGGTAGCGAAAGCACCGGCAGAATTCGTTGCTGCGCGCTGGACATAGAAACCATTTTCCAGAGCTGTTGCGTTTGGAATCCAGGCCAGTACTACCTGCTGCAAGGAAGGATCAGCTATTGCAGAGGACAGTGTTGGTATTCCCGGTACAGTGGTGCGAACGTTGAATTTTTGAGGACGCATAAAGTCATTTTCTTCATGACCAAGAATATGGCAATGCCAGACGTATTCAAATCCGAAGTTTTCATTGGCATTGATGATGGCGATCGGGTTGCCGTCAACTTCACTGGTTCTGTTCAGCGTTGCGCCTATTGCCTGGGTCGGATCGTGCAGACGCACACTGGCTGGCAGGGTAAAGGGTACGACAGGGGCTCTCGGACGGAGTGCAACCAGAATGTCCTCAAGCGGTTTCATCTTGATGGTTTCTTTCCAGCCGACCTCATTGGCATCTGGCGGCCTGATAGCGCCGTCCCAGCCAACCCGGTTGATCAACTGCACGTCATCCAGGTGGAAATGAACCGGATGGGTATCAACACCGTTGTGGGTGATCTTCCAGATCTGGACTCCGCCGTTGTCCAGAACTTCAGTGATCGGGTCGTTGTATCCCAGCGGAATGGTGGTCTGGATTACATTGTTGGTAAACGGAAGCTCAACGCCCAGAGTAGCGTTCATGCGGCCATACATATCCCACAATTCCTGGATGGCTTTCGGATACGTGCCAACAGTAGTTGGTACTGAAGAGTTGGCCGGGGTGAAGGTCAGAGATGTGTCAAAGATGGTTCCGTACACGTCCGTTGTCCCGCCATTGGCTGTTTCCGGAACGATAGTCGGCTGTTCTGTTTTGTTGTTGTTGAATGCGGTTAAAATTGCCGCGTTCAAGGTAGTCAGCTTTGGTGATGCAGGGTCGTAGATCGGCGGAGTGTTCTGTGGTGTACCGGCTGCTACACGGAACTGCATGATGGTGCGGGTGTTTGGTCCGAAGCCGGGCAGTGTAGGAGCAGAACCACCGAATGCGAGCTGGTCCGGAGCATTGGTGAAGTAATCATAGCGGCTGTCAAAGGCCGGCATGGGTGCCGGGTTGTCGTTGTACAATATGATTGTTTTGCCGGCAAATGCCGAGAAGTCAACGATGACATCAGCGCGTTCAGCGGGAGCCAAAAGCAGTGTTTTGTCGAGGATGTCAAGAACGACAATGTTGCGGCGGTTGTAGTCAAAGCTGACCGGCTGGTTGTCCATTACAACGGGAGCCGGCAAAAATCCCGCTTCGCTGCCGATCTGAATAAACTTTGGACCGGCAAACTGCGGATCAGGCACGCCGCCAGCCCTGCCGTCAGTCGGCCAGGTAGCCGGGAAACAGCCGAGAGGTGAAAATACTGCTGTACAGGTACAGTTCAATGGGGCCGCCGGTGTTGCCGCAACGTTTGATGTACAGGCCATGCGCTCGTTAGCAGATACCATGGCAACTTCGGTAGGTCGACCGGATGCGACGTTGTCTACACTGGTGGGGTCGGCTACATACATCTGCAGGTTGAAGGGACGATCGTTGGCTGCGTTCAGAATTCTGAAACGGTAAGCTTTCGGGTTGACATCAAGGTACGGGTATGCTGTACCGTTGACGACCGGGGTATCCATGAAGGCTTCAGGAGTGCCGCTCAGAGCCCATTCCGGTACCGGTACATTGGGATATGGTGACAGCGCCTGATCGGCCAGAACCGGCTGGGGCGGCCAGAACCAGGGGCCGTAATCCCAACGTCCGAAGTCATTGGCGCCGGACTGTGTGGTTGCATAGGGGTCCTGGTTGGTTTCTACAACATGGGGCAGCCAGAGGTTGCCGTAGCCCAGGCCGGTGGTTGCCGACCATTTGGCGTCCTGAACAGCAATGTCTTGCGGGACAAATGTCTTGTCCTGGATGACCAGGGGGATACCATACTTATAGACACCAACACCGTCCTGATTGGGAAGCGTTCCGGCAGTGATCAGCGGGTCCTCAACGGCTGGATCAACGATCAGGTAGCCGGCAGCCATACCGGCATACACATTCAGCCTGGTCGTTCCCAGAGCATGATCATGGTAAAACAATAACCTGCCACTCTGCTGGTTGGTGTAGTACAGGGTCTGGAAACCCTGTCCGGGGTCCGCGATCTTGCTGGCAGCAGTCGAAAGGACAGGTGTATGGGTAGTGGGATTAAAAAACATGTCCGGAACTTGCCTGAAACTGGCTCCACGCTTATAAGGGCCGGTGTAGGAGGCTGGGGTGAACCACTGATATGGCGTCCCGTCGCTGATCCAGGGGGTATGGCCGCCATGAAGGTGAACCGTGGTACGTTCGGGTGAAAACGGGAACGTGGTACAGAGGGCGTTGTCAACCTGGGTCTGGGTGCACAGGGTGGTTCCGTCACTGACCAGTACCGGTGGACCGACGCCGGCGCCCATGTACGATGTATCCAGCGGCAGGTAGAATTCGCCGGCATGCAGCTGGTTTTCCATAATTATGCGAACCGGTTTATTCTTTGTGGCAATAATCAGTGGTCCGAGATAATGGGCATCGGGTACTCCGACTGTGGATTTTCCGTTTTTATCGACGTAGCCGCGCAGATGGGTACCACCAGCCGGCAAATCCTGATGCATTCTTTCGGTATAGTCAACGATACCGATCTGATAATAGTCCGAAGCAGGTGGACTGTTGCCCGGGATGCCCCACACAACTGGGGGCGTTACAGCACGGGCAATGGGAATATACTGACCGAGATCGTTTTCATGACACGAATTGGGGTCAGCCAGGTTGCCTTTCACACAGTTGTACGTGCCGAGGCCCGGCAGGGCATCGACGAACTTGTGCAACGCTGCACCTGAGTTGCTGGATCTGGTGGCACCGAATGCGTCGGTGTACGACCAGACCCCCGAAGGACTGTTGGCGTAGAACGTGCCGCCGCTCGGCGAGGCAGCAGCTTCCGTTGCCAGGGTGCCCGGACCGGCGTGGGCCGATTGAACACCTGTGGCGAAGAGCAGGCCGACGGTGGCCAAGCTAATGCCACATTTCAGTAAAAATTGCCTTAACATAGTAAACCTCCTTTGTGTTGTTGACTCCGAAAATCACATTTATGTTTGACTTCAAAATCTGTTCGAACTGACGACTATTTCCCTTGTTCAGGTGAGATTTTCTTCTCCTCTGCGGCTTTTGCCCCGAGAAGTTCCACATCGAATTCCAGTGTCGCGCCCGGCAGGATCATTTCTCCTGCTCCGGCGTCACCGTAGGCGATGCTTGGAGGGCAGATCAGTCGCGCTTTTCCGCCAACTTTCATCTTCTGAATTCCTTCGGTCCAGCATTTGATAACGCCATCCATTTTAAACTCGAACGGTTTGCCCCGCTTGTAGGAACTGTCGAACTCTTTTCCGTCGGGTAGCGTGCCGCGGTAATTGACCGTGACCTTGTCCGTTGCAGAGGGGTGGGCTCCCGTTCCTTCTTTTTCCGTTATGAAAATCAGCCCAGAATCCGTTTTCAGGGCTCCTTTTTCCCTGGCGACCTTTTCCATAAATTCCTTATCACCTGCAGCTGCCTTTTCACCCTGCATTTTGCGGCGGGCGCGGGCCAGTTCCTGGATTTTCACACCATAAGCGGCCACGTCAACTTCCGGTTTCTTGCCGGTGGTTGCGTCAGCAATGCCGCGATTGACGATTTCCAGCTCATCCGGCGTCAGCGCAAAAACTGATAACTGGCGGGCCACTACCAGACCAACGGCGTATAATGTTTTGTCCGTGTCGGCTTTTGGAGCGTCGGCGGCATAGACCGGTATGGCAAACAGTGTGATCAGGATGAAGGCTAGAATCTGACGCATAATTATTTTTTTCTCCTTTTACAGTTATGTCACATTGTTTGTTGACTAAAATGGTAGCAATCGACATGCCAAATGTTCAAATGGCTAAATAATGAACCAGAACAGCAGTTGGTGATGAACCTAACAAAGTCGATCTGTCTAAATTTGAGACAAACATGTAGTTTTTGAGACAAGTTTTGAGACGTTATGATTCTCCTGAAACCGGAAATTTAGAAGATGACCCAGCCGCTCTTTGCAACAAGCTGCGGTTTGGGCCCCGTGCCGAGTTGAACAATAAAACAGCCCTTCGAGGCAAACCTCTGGGATGGGCCGAACGTCAGCCGTTCATACAGCGGCAGGTCCTGGTCCCTGACCATGCCGAGAACATCGAAGAAGTTGTCGCGATAGTAGTTGCCACGCATGTCCATCAGGGCAAAGGTGAGCAGTTGCGTTGTTGCGTAGCTGCGCTTGCTGATATCCTCTTCATTCCCGGTGTAGGAATGCTTCCTGGTGAGGTAATCGACGACCCCCTTGTAGCGGGTTTCATTCTGGGGCAGGCGGTACGGATAGGAAATGTAGGTGCTGCTGCGCATGTTTTCAGGAATTTTCCAGATGCTGCTGCCGAGGTAGCTTGATGAGAGAAACACCATGCCGGGTGTGTCGGAAGATTTTCCGGCCGCGCTTTTCTCAAGTTCCGCGAGTATCTCCGGACCGTCCCAGACAACTAAAATGGTTGAACTATTGATCGTCGCTGCTGTGCGGAGAGTTTCCATACTCAGCTTGTCATCTTTTTTCAGCACGATCGTCTGCGGAGCAGGACGGCCGCTGTCGTGCCAGGCATCCTGGAACCCACGGGCCAGCGTCCGCCCCTTCAGCGAATCGCGAACGACCTGGATAATCGTCTTGCCCTGCAGGGCATCTTCAAGGTTGTTGAGATAGCGGGCAGTAGAATCGCCCTCCTGGTATACCCCCTTGGTCAGGTACAGCGTGTACCAGTCGGTATCGGAGATGACCGGATAGTCGGTCTGGGGAAACAGGCAGGGGATCCGGTGCGCTTCACAGAATTCATGTATCGGCTGCCACGAGCTGCCGGATATGCCTCCCAGAAAAGCAAATACCGGATCCTTGCGCAAATAGTCCTCCAGCTGGCCGCGCCAGGTATCGGGAGGGCCGGTCAGTTTCCAACGTGACAGGGTCAGTTTTTTGTACATCACTTCACTGGATAGCAGCATGGAGGCCGCCATGCGAGCGCTCTTCTGGTTTCTGGCATAGAAATTAGCCAGGTTGTTCTTCTGCAGGACGTAGTTGTCCAGCACGCGGACCATGGCATCCGCGTCGGCAGCGCTGACGTCATCCGTGATGACCGTGGCGAATTTGATGGTGGTGTCGCTTACTCCGTCAGGAACCTGTGACGACAGGGTGTGCAGATAGGCGATCATGACTGCCATATCCGAATCCTGCAAAATGAAGCGGGGCATAACCGGATTGAATTTCCGCCCTGAAGGGTCTGTCCCCTTACGCAAAGCAACGGCCAGGGTTTCGTCGGTGTATGCCTTGCGGTGAACAGGGATCGGGTATAGTTTTGCATCCAGCTTGACGGTCTTGTATTTCAGTTCCTGGTTGTTGAGTGCCACGACATCGTGGACGATTTATTATGCCAAGACATCGTGGACACTCATCTTATTCAACGTAATTTGTAATCGAATTCTTCAACCTGTTTTTTATCCAGAAAGAGTTTCAGCTTTTGATCTTTGACATCGAT
>JBBQCH010000006.1:0-40930 GCA_038318485.1 Geobacterales bacterium | reverse complement strand
ATGGCACATCATCATAAAACTGCAAAACAAATTTCCGGTGGGTATCAGGAAAACTCCTACTTTCGCTCGCCATAATCCCTCCAGTAAGTTGGTTGGATACGACGATTATACATCAGGAGGAGCTAACTACCTACCCCATTAATTATATTCTGTTTTCACAGGATTCAAGCTCATTTAAAGACTCCTGGTCTGTCCCTAACAAACAACTGGTCAACAATCCCTATACCGGAGTGTTTCTGGGACTGCTTCCGGGCGAATACACCCTGACTTTCACCTTGATAGAAGATGCCACCTTGTCTGGAACAACCAGCTTCACCAACACCGCCGCCGGCATAGACAACATTTCTGTGACTGCAAATGGTATGGCAAGGGTACCGGCACTCCTTTCTGTGACTGCAAATGATGCGGCAATGGTGCCGGAACCTGGCACTCTTCTTCTGCTGGGCGGCGGATTAGTTGCCCTTGGATTGTTTGGGCGAAATCGCAAGCGTTCATAGCTGATATGATTTAAATCTGTCCCGATTATAATAGCAAGGGGTGGCTGCTTAGGCAGCGCCCCTCTTTTTTTGTCCAGTAAATGCAGCGAAGAGAGTTATGAGCTGGGGAAAAGCTGCACGGCGGCAATCTGCGTAGATGAACCATAGAAACTGCGGGGAGACCGGTTGCAAATTGCTGATGACTTCAAGCCAATGATAAACTGCGTTGTTCCCGGCTCAGCATTTCTATTTCTGACCCCGCTGTGCTGTTGAGTGCTTGCCAAGCAGCACCAGGTTGGCAAGCGTAAACAGCAGGGCGCCGACCAGGGCCAGACCGGCACCCGGCTCTTCGTGGATTTCAATCAGTGCTGCCGGGGATGGTTCCAGGGCTACATCTTTCAGGTAGATGCCGATGCCCTGATAGAAGAGCGGATGGTTTGGACTGATTGTTGTATCCTGGACAGATGAGCCGACCGGATAGCGTAAACCGGCGCTCATGGCAACCGGCATACCCCTTTTGTCATAACTGGCTTGAATATTAACGAGCTGAAGGCGATGGCCGTCGGAAAAACTGATCTTTGACCCTTCCTGCAGCGGCATAGTCTGTTTGTTGCTCCAGATGGCACTCTGCAGATGGGCAACCACGATCAGCAGGAATCCGAGATGCATGACCTGCGGGGCAATCCGGATGACAAAACTTCCCCGCTGCCATTTCTGACGCAGCGATTCAATGCTGCATAAGATGGTATTGAGAACCAGCAGGCCCAGTGCGCCGAGTGTCAGCCAGAGCCACCAGGATTCTTTGAAGGGAACTTCACGCAGCCAGGCAAAGAGCGGCAGATCGTTGATGGCCGACCCTTCTCCCTGGACAAAGGAACCGGCCGCCATGCAGAGCATGACGCTACCCATCAGCCAGAGCCCAAACGTGAGAGAAGCAAATCGTTGATAGATGACTGCAAACATGATCGACCTTTTTAGAAACTATGCGAGCTTTTCATCAGTATGCTCACCCCGAGATAGGTGAAGAGTGTTATTATAAACCCGAGAACTCCGCCCCAGGCAACAGTTCTTTCAGATCCGCTTCCCTTGAGGCGCAGATGGAGGTAAAAGCTGTAAAATATCCAGAGGATCGAGGTCCACAGCTCTTTGGGAGTCCAGAGCCAGTATGTTCCCCAGGCATAGTACCCCCAGATCCCGCCGGACACCATTGATGCGGAAAAAAACGAGTAACCGACCAGAGCCGCTTTGTACTGCAGATCAAGGATCTGCTTCTGTCCACGACTAAGGAAGATGCAACCTAAAATTGCTCCCAGGCCAAAGAGTGCATAGGCAAAAAAAGCCAGGGCAACATGCAGTTCAAACCAGAGCGTGTTCAGAATCGGGGGCAACGGCATGTTAAAAACAGGAAATATAAGGGAAAACAGGGCGAACAGGGCAACCATAAATCCGGTTCCCCAGCGGAACATGTCATTGTCCTTGAGTGTCGGCTGGAACAGAAACGGCAGCGCCATCAGGGCAATAGAAGCGGAAAAGAAGACCAGCGTATCGTGTGGTCCGATCAGCGGCAACCGCCCCAGGTCAATCCCGCGCAGCGCCAGATAGATCAGCTCTCCGGCAATTCCCGCCAGCAGGATAGGGCGGCGGAACCCGCCGAACATGGAAAGCGCGATTGATGTGAGTAACAGCCATTTCATGCTATGTCCCGTATAAGAAATTGTACTTGGTTAGATGGACAATACGTGTTTAGCGAGGCTGTTTCAATAAGGATTATTATATGAACAGTATGTTAATGAAACATTCTGCTCCTTAAGGGTAATAAACTTGATAAAAGCATTTAAACAACTGAGCGACAGAGTAAATGTTTAAGATTAAAGGATATCTTGTTTTTAAATCATATTATTTGGAGCACCATTTTGGTGATTAATACTGCAAAGAAAGGGAGTTTGTGATGACTGAACGTAGTCCACTGCATAGTGTGGTCGTGGGCTGCCTGGCCCGCAACTCGCACAACGAGGTGCTGTTAATCAGGCATCATAAGCGGGGCTGGGAAATTCCTCAGGGGCGGGTGGAAGAGGGTGAAAACCTGATTGATGCGCTTCACAGGGAAGTGCGGGAGGAAGCGGGTGTCGAGATAGAACCGGGGCCGCTGGCTGCCGTATGGTCTATGGTTTCGCTGCCCCCGGCAATCATCTTCACCTTCCTTGCCAGTTATAGTGGCGGAGAGCTTTCGTTCAGCGGAGACAGCTTGGAAGCGGGCTGGTTCTCTGAAACCGAGGCGTTGAATAAAATTACCGGTACCGTGATGAGGGAACGATTCAAGTCACTTTTGAATTTCAGCGGATCAGCCGTTTATCGCACCTATACCACCAGGCCTTATCAAGTACAGCTTGAAAGTGCTTTGTGACTGTGAGACCAGGGTGTCATTTTTGCAATTGCATTGACGTTGACTCATTACGAGTGTTATAAAGTATTCCCCAAATGCAATCTACTATCCATAAGAGGAGGGAATAATCATGAAAACAGTTAAAGAGATACTACGTAGAAAAAATGGTAACGTTTTCTCCATTGCGCCGGACGCAACAGTTTTATCTGCAATTGAAACTATAGCTGAGAAAAATATCGGCGCGCTTCTGGTAATGGAGGGTGACAAGCTGGTGGGTATCTTCACCGAGCGAGATTACGCCAGAAAAGTAATCTTGGTTGGGAAATCATCAGTTAAAACACTTGTTAAAGAGATCATGACTCATCAAATACTGGTTGTACAGCCGGAAACCACCATTGAAGAGTGCATGGCTCTCATGATCAACAATGCTGTGCGGTACCTTCCTGTCATAGAGGGTAGCCAGGTGGTTGGCGTAATATCAATGGGCAACGTGGTCGATACGATTATTTCCGAGCAGCATTTTGAGATCAAGAATCTCCAGCAATACATTATGCAGGGTTGATCTTTACCGTTTGGCAGTAATTTAGAGTAAAACCAGATAGTTAGTAAACTAAAAGGCGGCACCTTCGGGGCCGTCTTTTAGTTGTAAATCTGGTATCGTTACCCGCTGGTGAGTTGCGTATACTTCTTCATCTGTGTTCCTTTTACTTGGTCGTTTAAGTGGCTCAGAGAGTAACGCAACTCGCCACCTAATTTCACTTATAAAAGTTGCACTTCAGAGTTGAATCCGCGTCTGAAAAAACGGGATGTCTTTGCCGTAAAGAGTTCTGCTTGATTAGTGTGGTTGGCTAGGTATAATAATGCTCGGATAAATTAGTAGAAACAATAATGAAAGAAGGGTAACAGATGGAGTGTCGCATGGGATGTGCCGCCTGCTGCATTGCGCCGTCGATCTCGTCGGCGATTCCGGGCATGCCGGGAGGAAAGCCGGCCGGGGTGCGCTGTATTCAGTTGAGTACTGAGAATTATTGCCAGATCTTCGGAAGGCCCGAGCGGCCGGCGGTCTGCGGCAGCCTGCGTCCGGATCAGGAAATGTGCGGTGTTAGCGCTGCAGAGGCGTTGGAAAAGTTGAATGTCTGGGAACGAATAACCTGTCCCGGTCATGGAGCATGACCATGTACGTGGTTGTCTGCTGTCTTGAACCTTGTATTGTCCCTGTGGTATCACTTGACCTATGAATATTATATCTACTGACCTATTGTTGCTGTCCCTGTTTGTCCTGAACGCACTGCTGATATTGATTGACGCCTCACTCGGCTATCACTTCGCTCCGAGCCTGCTGCGCATGTCTAATCCGGATGAGCCGGAACTGCAGGAAATTACTATTAAAAACGTCCGTCGCATGCTGACCCTGCTGGTGGCGCTTTACATGTTTTTCAACTGTATGGGCTTCTTTCGCGGCAGTGACGGATTGTTAGTTATTGTGACCGTAATGATCTTGTTCGATCTGGGGGCGCAGTTTTATCTCCGGAGGCGCTCCGGCCGCGAAGGTGAGCAGCCCTGAGCAATCCTCTGGTGAACGGTTAATCAGCTATTTCTTTTTT
Organism: Geobacterales bacterium; assembly: GCA_038318485.1. GTDB lineage: Bacteria > Desulfobacterota > Desulfuromonadia > Geobacterales > Pseudopelobacteraceae > JACRCG01. The sequence goes on along the minus strand of JBBQCH010000006.1, from coordinate 36,467 downwards.
CCGGCTTCATTCAGGGATTTAATCAGTGCATCGGTCACATCCTGGGCATCAACCGCATTGCCGACGTACAGTAATTCCTTCTTGATAACGATGGCGGCAAAATCGTTAGCTTTGCCATAGGCTACCGCGGCCTTTTCCATGTCCTCAAACAGTGCCTTGGTTTCTTTTTCCTGGAGCGTGTAAAGCGATTCCTCCGAACTTCGGGCGAACTTCTGGAACTCTTCCAGTTTTTTCTGGAACTCTTTGGATTTCGCTTCGCGCTGCTGCGGTGACATGATGGCCAGTTTGGCTTCAATCGATTTCTTCAGCTTTTCAATCTGTTTCTGCTTGCCATCGATCTTGGTTTGCAGCGCCTCTTTTTTGGATGTCAGCAACGCCTTGAGCGCCTTTCCGCGATCCGAGTCGCCCCCGATCTTAACAATATCCACGTAGCCCAGTTTCGGATTTTGGATGACAACGGTCGCTTTGGAGGTTTTGGCGTCTGCAGCCGGCGTTTGCGGGGCAACTACGGCGACTGGGGCAGTAACAGCATCCTTGATTTCAGCAGCAGGTGCTTTTTCTGCGGCGTTTGTCATGGTCGGAATTGCAATAAACATGGTGATTAACAGTTTTTTTAAATTGCTGTGCATGGCATCTCTCATTTTGTGGGATAGAATAGCTGGGGGTAGCATAAAACGGTTGAAGATCAGACGCAACACAAATTGACGGACTGAATCTGGAGGGAACTGATGAAATTCGCAGAAATACTGTATCGCCTGGCAATCTCGTTCTGGGTGGGGGGCGGCGCTCTGTTTACCTTTGTGCTTACGCCGCTGCTGTTCAAAACCGAAGGGCGTGACACCGCCGGGCGGATTGTGGGAACTTTTTTTCCGGGTTATTTCCGCTGGGGTCTGGTCTGCGGTGGGATTGCCTTGATCTGCCGGCTTTTCCTGAGGGGAGGGCGACTGGATCTTGCCGCCGGAATCCTGACCCTGATGCTGGCTGTTTCGTCTTTCCAGGCTTTTTATGTTGAACCGAAGGCGGCTGAAATCAAGCGCCAGATTGTTTCCTTTGAAACTACTCCCAAGGATGATCCCTTTCGGAAGCAATTCTCAAAGCTGCACGGCGTCTCGGCGGTCTGCAACCTGGCGGTGGTGGCTGGCGGAGTGGTGCTGGTTATTCTGTTGTAACTCTTTGACTGCCTGACGGAGATTGATAGTGAAAAGATCATTGGTCTGGAACTGGCTTTTACTGGTGCTCTGCCAGTCACCGCTGCCTGGCTGTACTCAAGTCCCGCAGATTCCGCCGCTGGCTGGCCACGCTGAGGTGCTGGCCTTTGGCGACAGTATCACAGCCGGTACCGGAGCCGGTCCGGGCGAAAGCTATCCGGATGTACTGGGGAACATGATTGGCAGGAAAGTCGTTAATGCCGGGGTTCCGGGCGAGGTGACGGCAGAAGGGTTGGCGCGACTTCCGGAACAGCTGGAAAACGTAAAGCCGGCTCTGATGATTCTTTGCCATGGAGGAAATGATCTGCTCCGGCATCTGGATCAGCGTCAGGCGGCTGATAATTTGCGCGGGATGATCAAGCTGGCCCGTGAAAAGGGAGCCGCCGTGTTGCTGGTGGCGGTCCCGGCCCCCGGTCTTTCCCTGAAACCGCCTGCTTTTTACGCCGAACTGGCCGCTGAATTCGGCATTCCGATCGAATCAAAAGCGTTGGGTAAAATCCTGAGTAAAGGCTCGCTCAAGTCGGATTATATCCACCCCAATGCGGCCGGCTATCGCCAACTGGCCGAAGCGCTGGCTGCAATCCTGAAAAAGAGCGGCGCGATTTAGATAACAAATTGTTCATCCAACCGTTTTTTTGAATCTTCCCACCGCTATCAGAAGCACCACAATACCGATAACACCCAGAGCCGCCAGTTGCGGCCAGAGGATGTCCAGGCCGACTCCCTTAAGAAAAATACCCCGGATGATCACCATATAGTAGCGCAACGGATTCAGCAGCGTCAGCCATTGGGCCGGTTCGGGCATGTTCTCGATCGGAAAGGCGAAACCGGACAGCAGCATGGCCGGGAAAATGATGAAGAAGGCGGTCATCATGGCCTGTTGCTGGGTTTGGCTGACGGTGGATATCAGCAGCCCGATCCCCAGTGAACTCATCAGGAAGAGGGTTGTCGCCAGAAACAGCAGCCACAGGCTGCCCCGTACAGGCGTGTCAAACACCAGCTTTCCGACGGCACTGATCAGAAAAACATCGATATAGCCGATCAGCACAAAGGGGAGGGTCTTGCCAAGGATAAATTCGCTCTTGCGAATCGGAGTGACGATAATCTGCTCAATCGTGCCGATCTCCTTCTCGCGCACTATTGCCATCGAGGAGAGCAGCATTGTGATCACGAACAGGATGTTGGTTATGACCGCCGGGACATAGAAGGGTGGGCTTTCCAGGTTCGGGTTGAACCAGGCCCGGCTGGCCAGTTCCACCCTCCCGACTCGAGGCGCCTGGCCCAGATGCCGGATGGCATAAGCGCTCTGCAAACGGTTGTTGTAGTCGGTGGCCAGTCGCGCCAGGTAGCCCATGACCACGCCGGCCGTGTTGGAATCGCTGCCGTCCAGCAGGACTTGCACCGGGGCTGATTCGCCTCGCCGCAGCTGCTCGCTGAAGCCGTGCTGGATGCCCAGCACCAGCCGCACGTTGCCACGGTCCAGAAGCTTTTGCGCCTCGGCGTCGCTTTCGATATATCCGGCGATGCGGAAGTAGCCGGACGAGGCCATGATGGCAGCCAGTTCACGGCTTTCGTTGCTGTTGTCACGGTCGAATATTGCCGTGGGGACGTTTTTGACGTCCATATTGACGGCATAACCGAAGATAACTGTCTGCAGTGCCGGCAGCACAAACAGCACAATCCGCATGCGCGGGTCGCGAAAAACCTGGATGAACTCCTTGATCAGCATGGCGCGGAGGCGTTCGAACATTTTAGCTGATCTTCTTCTTGAACTTAACGATAGCTGCAGTTATCACGATCACCCCGAAAGCAGCCAGAAATAGTACCTCCGGCCACATTACACCAATACCCACATCTTTCAGATAAATTCCCCTCAGGATAAAAACAAAGTAGCGGGCCGATATAATATGGGTAACGGTCTGGATCGGCAGCGGCATATTTTCGATTGGAAAAATAAAGCCGGACAAAAGAAAGGCCGGCAGGATCGTTGTGACGATGCCCAGCTGGCTGGCCAGCAGCTGGCTTTTGGTGATGATGCTCAGCAGCATTCCGAATGAAAGCGCACCGAATAAAAACAGCATTGAAAGCGGAGCCAGCAGCCAGAGACTCCCGCGCAGCGGAACATCGAAGACGAATTCACCCACGCCGACACAGAGAATCAAATCCAGTATGCCAATGCAGAAGTAGGGTGCCAGTTTGCCGAAGATCAGTTCCGTTCCGGTAACCGGCGTGACCAGCAGCTGTTCCATTGTGCCGGCTTCCCATTCCCGGGCGATGCAGAGAGAAGTCAGGATGGCGGCCATGATCATCATTACCACCGCAATCAGTCCGGGAAAGATGTAGTTGCGCGAGACCATGTCGGTGTTGAACCAGACTCGCGGCCGCAGATCCAGGGCCGGCAGCTTCAACTTTAAACCGGCGCGTTGCATCTGGCTGACAGCCACCTGGCGCGAAAAGGCCAGCGCCGTGGCTTCGGCGTAACCAAGGGCGATGGTGGCGGTGTTCGGGTCGCTGCCATCCACGATTGTCTGTACCACGGCTGTATTGCCCTGAGAAAGTTTTCGGGAAAAGTCGGGCGGGATCACCAGGGCGATAAGAGCCTCGCGCCGGTCAATGGCCACTTCGATTTGCTGATAATTATTGGCGCGGACGCGCAGATTGAAGTAGCGCGATCCGGAGAAGCGGCTGGCAAACTCTCGGCTCTCAACGGTTTGAGATTGGTCCCACAATGCCAAAGGTACCCGGTCCACATCCAGGGTCAGGGCATAACCGAATAGAAACAGCAGCATCATAGGCATGCCGATTCCCATCATCAGGCTGCGCGGGTCGCGCAGGACATGCAGGAATTCCTTTTTTGCAATGGTTTTCAAACGGCGAAAATTCATAAAATACCACATGTGAATGATTCAGGATTCTTGCCGTTCATCTGCAATGTGATGAAACAGTGCTCCTGCCGCGAGTGTTTATGCGTGTCGCCCTGATTTTCTGCGAAATTTGTATTAATACATGCGGGAATCGGCCTTTTTGAGAGCCTCGTTGAGCAGCTCCGGGCTGGCGGCCGTGGCGGAGCCGAGCGAGATGCTGAGGATGTACTCTTCTTCTGACTCCCTGGCGGTTACCAGGGAGTTGCGTACCCGTCTGACCGCCTCTTTGACCATGTCCTCATCGGCGCCGGGAAGAATTACCGCGAATTAGTAGCCGCCGATGCGTGCCACCGCGTCACCCAGAGCGGATATGATCGCTTCAGAATTGACCGGTCCGAAAGGAGTGTTGTCTTTATTTTGTTTCATAGCGTCATCCTTTCAATCCGCATTGGTCGTGGACAGAGACTTGGGCTTATTGAAAAACAGCTACTCATCCGCATTGTGAGTATGGTCGACTCAAGTATGCCTTCGCTTGCCGATCCAAGTGAGAATACCCTTATTTGCACCGTATTTCAATGATTTATGAAGCTGATAATGCTCATTGAATAGGTTCCGCAGATATTGAGTGCGCAGCAAACTAAAAAATGCTTCCTGAAAATTTCAAGGTGGCGCCGATTCGAGTTGGAAAACAATGGCTTCAAATCCGGAGGTTGCGGATGAAACCATTTGCTTCTACGATGGTATTCGCTATTACAATTCATGCCTTCATGTGCAAAACCAATGCTCAATACATGGAATGGAGATAGGCAGATGCAGCTTAACCATCTGATACGCCCAACTATTCTGCTGATTGAGGGATGAGAAAAACTGCGATGGGTAAAAATCAAGCCAGATTTCTTGACGATGGCAAAACACGTAGTATACTGGCCAGTAAGTAATTAAATTATTTCAACTAAGAGGAACTTTTATATGAAGGTATTTAAGACATTAATCAATTGTATCGTTTTGGCATCATTTTTCCTTTGCTCTAGTGAAAATTTTGTCAATGCAGCAAGCTCTCCAGGAACATCGACTTTGCATAACCCTCCCGATTTTGTGAAGCTTGCAGAGGATCTGACGCCGACAGTTGTAAATATAAGCACAAAAAAGACTCTTAAACCAGCAAGCATAAGACAACGACCCCAACAAAATCAATTTGGGAATGACCCCTTTGGGGATTTCTTTGAAAGATTTTTCCGCGACATGCCGGAACGCCCCCAAAAGCAGAGCAGCCTTGGTTCTGGCGTGATTATCAGTGAAGATGGCGATATCATAACAAATAATCATGTAGTTGCTGATGCCGATGAAATTATTGTGAAGCTTTCAGACCATCACGAATACAAGGGTAAAATTCTTGGTACAGACGATAAGCTCGACATCGCCGTCATAAAAATTAATCCCCAAAGGAAACTCCATCATGCCACCCTCGGCGATAGCGACAGAATTCGCGTCGGCGACTGGGTCATGGCCATTGGCAACCCCTTTGGTCTTGAACGTACTGTGACAGCAGGAATTATCAGCGCCAAGGGAAGAGTCATCGGCAGCGGGCCATATGATGATTTTCTCCAGACAGACGCCTCCATCAACCCGGGTAATTCCGGAGGGCCTCTTATAAATGAGAAAGGCGAAGTCATCGGGATCAACACCGCTATAATTGCATCCGGTCAGGGAATCGGCTTTGCTATTCCCATCAACATGGCAAAAGCGATACTTCCGCTACTCAAGGAAGGCAAGAAGGTTACCCGTGGATATCTGGGGGTTAATGCTCAACTGGTAACAGCAGAGCTCGCTAAATCATTTGGTCTCGAAGAAGCAAGTGGAGCTCTTGTCGCCGAGGTCTACAAGGGGAGCCCAGCTGAAAAAGCCGGTATGAAGGTAGGCGATATTATTCTGGAATTTGATGGAAAGTCGGTGCATGAAGTAAGCGAACTCCCTCGCATTGTTGCCGGTACCAGCATTGGCAAAACTGTGCACATCAAGCTGCTGCGCGATGGGAAAAATATCGACAGTACGGTGACTATAGGAAAACTGCAAGACGGCCAAACTGGATCTCCCAAGGTACAAACGTCTCTGGATCTAGGAGTCAGCGTACAGGATATGACGAAAGAATACGCTGAAAGCCAACACATCACCTTTGAGAAAGGAGTCATTATTACCTCAGTTGAGCCAGGGAGTAAGGCGGAATCGGCCGGTATAATGCAAAACGACATAATCCGCGAAATTAATGGCATTTCCATTTCTAATGTTGCCGACTATGAGAAAGAAACTGCGAAGTTAAAGAAGGGCTCTGTTGTCAGATTCCTTATAAAACGAGGTGAAAGTTCAATATTCATTGGATTTACAATGGAATGAATTAATCCTCTATCTGAAAAAAGAGAAAATGATCATTATAAAAGGAGTTGTTCCATCAGGTCTGCTCTTGTGTTTTGAACTATCGGTCTTTCTTTGTGACTATGGAAAGTCAATAACAATGTAGGAAGGACTTTTGATAGCCACTCGCGAACGGGAGGAAATTTATGAAATCACAAATCAGATATTGCTCATTGGCCATCATTTTAACTTCAATGATAGCCTCTACTGCTCAGGCTGAAATTGCTCTCAACAACTTAATTGTTGAGACTAATAAAAGCATAACCCCGGAGATTGAATCCACTCTGAAAAGGACTTCGATAGTTGCCTTACGGCATATTACCCAGGCACGGTCAGATATCCACCGCAATGAATTGGCCGCTGCCAGGATCGAGTTGGACAAGGCTGACAGGTTAATAGAGACCATCAAAGACGACCTTTCAACCACAACGGTGAAAAACTTTATCTGGATTGCCCGCAAGCACCTGGAATATGAACCCGCTCAGCAGGTTTTGCATGACTTTCCGTCAATCTATTCATCTCTGGAAATGATTTCTTTATATATTCCTACCGATAAAACCAGAAGCTATGTTGATCGGGCGAAGGGCTATCTGGAAAAGGACAAAAAATTTGAGGCAGAAAGGGAGTTGGGCCTGGCCGAAAGATCATTAATCGTAATTGAAGTGGAACTGCCGCTGCTCAAGGCACAGCGCTACGTGACCAAAGCGCAGGAATACCTGGTTGAAAATAATCCCAAGAAAGCCGATGAAGCACTTAAAGTCGCCGAAAAGCGGGCGATGGCCCTTTATTTCGGGATGAACTCACCCATTATTCAGTCTAAACAAAACGTCTGGCTGGCGTTCCGAAATCATTTAACTGCGAAACGTGAAGAGGCTTTGAAGCAGCTTGGTCAGGCCAGAATAAATCTTGGAAAATCTTCAGTTGAAGGTGATGTAAAAGGGAAAGATGAAATTGCCAAACTCTCAAATGAAATTTCTGAACTTGAGAAAAAATTGAGAGGGGAAACAAAGGTTGCGGAGTCAGAGCTGAAATCGGCCTGGGAAAAAAGTGAAGCGCTTGCCGAGCGCTCGGCGGCTTACTTTTCAACCCGTTTCTCCGAGGCGGAAACCACTCTGGGGATGGAGAACAACCTGATCGAGGCCAGGTTGCATGTATCCTACGCTGAAACCTATCAACTAACTACGTTCGAACCAGACAAGGCAGTCAAGGAACTTGAGATTGCATCTGCCCATCTGCAAAAAGCCGCTAAAAATATTTTGGTGGATTCGAAGGAACGCAAAGAAATCAGGCAGATGAACAATATCCTTATCGATCTTAAGCTCAACCCCAAAGAAAGTGACATTACTGTCAAGGACCGCTATGAAACTGTTAAAGATGAATTGCGCCAAATCACGTTCAATGAAGAATTGGACGATCAGTTTCAGAAAATTCAGCAAAAGTAGGTGCTGAAATGAAAACAAAATCAATCCTTGCAAACATCAACGTCATTTGTGCCCTGATTGTGAATCTGGTTCTCACATCATGTGCGACTAATCCGATCAGTAATAATTCACCTGTTATTCCGGTAGGGGAAGTCCTGTTCGAATCAGCCCGATTTAACGACCAGGTTACGGGTGTTGCCGTCTCGCACCAGGGCAGAATTTTTGTTAATTTTCCACGTTGGGATAAAGATCCACTTTATTCCGTGGCTGAAGTGTTGCCGGATGGCACGCTGCGCCCTTATCCAGACAACGATTGGAATCGTTGGGGCGTTGACGAGTTTAAACACCCGGAAGCCCATTTCGTCTGTGTGCAGAGTGTTGTTGTCGATGGAGATGATTTCCTCTGGATTCTCGATCCGGCGTCACCAGCTTTTAAAGGTGTAGTGCCTGGCGGGTCGAAGCTGTTAAAAATCAATCTCGCCACGGATATCGTTGAACGGGTCATCCCATTTGATGCCGGAGTGGCGCCTCGCAGCAGCTATCTTAACGACGTGCGCATTGATCAGGATGGTAATTATGCCTACATCACCGACTCAGGAACCGGGGCCATAGTGGTAGTCAATCTGGAAAGCGGCAAAAGTTGGCGGCGGCTGTCGGGGCATTCTTCAACCAAGGCCGAACCGGGCTATGTTCCTGTGATCGGCGGCCACGAGTGGCGCGATGAAAATGGCAAGGTGCCGCAGATACATGCAGACGGAATAGTGATCGACTCAACTGGAAAGTATCTGTATTACCATGCCTTGACCGCCCGAATCCTCTATCGCATCAAAACGTCCCTGCTGAAAGATCCCTATTACTCTGAAGAACAACTGGCAGGGTATGTTGAAAAGGTTGCTGAGACTGGGGCGGTGGACGGTATGGTAATTGACGCCGACGATAACATTTACCTGACCGCTCTGGAAGAAAACGCCATCAAACGTTATCGGCCAGATGGTGATGTTCTTGAAAGTATAGTTCAGGATGATCGTATTCAGTGGCCGGACAGCATGGACATTTCACAGGACGGCTTTCTCTACTTTACCTCATCACAAATAGACAGGGGACCCAGATTTAATTATGGAAAAGACAAACGAATTCTTCCCTATAAACTTTTCAAAATATGGATGGGACCTTATTAACACAAGAATACGGAGGAAAATACAATGAGAATGAGGAAGCTTTTTATGAAGATTCAAGCAGCGGTGCTTGGCTCGATTTTCTTGGTTATGGTTTGCGGAAATGCTTTTGCTGTCGGGCCTGGCAAAACTCTGGAGTTCAAGGGCAGTCCGATGGGTACGGTGCTGTTTGACGGAGCTGTGCACAAGAATGCAGGGTTAATCTGTTCTGACTGCCATAATCCGGAAATGTTCCCCAAAATGAAGCAGGGTACTATCAAGATAACGATGAATGACCTGTATGCCGGCAAATATTGTGGAAGATGTCATGATGGTAAAAAAGCATTTTTTATCAAGGAAAACTGTACTCGCTGCCATCATAAGTCTGAAGTTAAATGAGTAGGTGTGATCTGCAATGATCAATTTTAAGGGTAAGAAATTTTTCTCATTACTACTTGCAACAGCTGTATTTGTGAGCTTTTCGCTGGCGTCCTGGGCTGAAGAAAGTGTTGGGCAAGAGCGCTTAGCTTATATTGAGTTGCGCCGGGTTGGGTCAATCAGCAAATCCGGTGTGACCTACAATGATTATCGGGATGCTCTGGTCCCTGCTCGTGAATATGTCGGTTTGCTGCGGGACGGTTCGTCCGCGACGGTCGGCTTGTTGAAGAAAGTAATGAGTTACTATGAACAAGCTTTGAGAATTTGGGCTCTCCAGTCTGACAGTGAATTCCCGGTTGACAGCCTGCGTACCGATGAATCAAGCGGGGCTGATATTCTTAGACAATGTCCGGATATCTCCCGTTTTCATTATAAGGAGAGAGACCAGATTTTTGTGAAGGATGCCGTAGATTGTCTTTGGAGCAAGTCCTCAGTATTACTTGAAAAAGCTCTTCCTGTTCAGCATTAAGCTGGTAGTCGGGACACAACTGACGGGGGAAAATCATGAATTGCATCATATTCTTTGCACTAATCAGTTTGATCTTGGCTACACAAGCCTTTGCAAACGTAACTGATGAGGTGAAAAAGACTGTGGATGATCTTCTGAACTCGATAGCAAATGCTTCACCAATAACAAACACGCCAACTCACGGACCACGCTGAATATCGGGCATTGAGCACCCGTGGTGTTGCGGCCTCCTCATCCCGGATGCCGCATTCAAAATAACCCAATATTTGACAGACGACAAGTTACTCGCCGACAAGGCGCCTCCCTTCAGGGGGCGTGGGACGCTAAAGGTTTACTATTCCCATAATTTAGTGTATTAATTTTCCAGGTACGCGGTAAGATTGATATGAATAATTATTCATAAATCATCATTAAATGGAGGAAATATTGTGAAAAAAGGCAACGTTGCAAAAAAGTTATGGATTGTTTTATTGGCCGGGTTCACTCTTCTCGCCGTCCAATGTATGGCATACGCCGCCGATCCTGCTGCTACCGAACTTCAAGTTCCGAAATTACTTAATAATGACTGCATCAAATGCCACAGCAAGGCTCCGTCTGATATCGCCGCAGCAGGCACAAAACACAAAACAGAGATTGGTTGCCAGGACTGCCATATTGGTCACCCTCCTACGACACGAAAGATCATCCCGCTCTGCAGCCAATGCCACGAAGGTAAACCGCATTACAAGTTGGCTTCTTGTAACAGTTGTCACTTCAATCCCCATATGCCGCTGAACATAAAAATGGGTAGGAATATCACTGACCCCTGTCTGACTTGCCATGCGCCCCAAATCATAAAACTGCGGGAAAATAAAAGCAAACATACTGCGCTGTTCTGCAGCACGTGCCACGATACGCATGGCAAGATCCCAGAATGCACCCAATGTCACAAAACACACTTCGCGGAACAGACTAATGCCGACTGCAAAAAGTGCCATCAGGCACACATGCCGAAGGTAATTGTCTATAATGAAAAAACACCCTCCAAGGATTGCGCCGCTTGTCATAAGGAAGCTTACAAACTGCTTGCGGCCAGTACATTCAAGCACAAGGACCTGAGTTGCGTGGCCTGTCATCAGTCAAAACACAAGATGATACCTCAGTGCCAAAGCTGTCACAGCGCACCGCACCCGGCAGCAATGTTGGCCCAGTTCCCGAAATGCGGATTTTGCCACAGCATCGCACATGACCTGAACAACTACAAAAGCACCAAATCGACAGAACCTGGTGCTGCTGCGACGACAGTGCCGGGCAAAAAACAACACAAGAATAAAACAGGCCTCTAAAAATCGGGTAGGACGGTGGAATTGCTCCCGCCGTCCTATCACACACTGAGCGGTCGACCCCTGTAAAACTTTTTTTCTGCTGACGGTACTGGTCTGCTTCTTTTGCCAGTTGGGAAACGCGTTGTGCTCCCTACAGGTAGCAAACTAACAAAAGGGCCACTACATTGCTGTAGCGGCCCTTTATGTTGTAGTCATCCGACTTATTATTTCAAAGGTAGGCATATTCCCAACTACCAACTTTATACCGAAAAACTCCCCACCTTTCTATGCATCCAAAGACATGTAAAGTCAGTCAGCAAACCCTATTGGTGTTATCACATGCAATATTATTTCCAACATCGGATCTATGGGCACGGAATTAGATCTGCCATATTCTAGAAAGTTCTGTTATCAACTTTAATTACATAGCGTTTAAATATCTCGTCGTATCAAGGCTTGATTGTCGCATCTTCCACAATGATTTTATAAAAATAACCGCTTCCGAAGTCCTTGTCTTTGGCCAGTGTGCCGGTAATCGTCACAACCTTACCTACTTCCGGAAGTCCTTTTGCTGTTGTTACCGTCAGATCGTTATCTTTCTTGCTGGCGGAACCACTACCATCCTGAATATGTATCCAGTTCCTGTTCATAATCCCTGACGAAACCTTAACCACTTTCCCCTTGACGGTCACCTTCTGTTTGTCAAGATTCGTCTTTCCAGTGAACAGTTCACTCACTTTGTAGACTTTCCCGGCTGATGGCACGTTGGTTTTGGAACCATCATTCGCACCATAACTAACTGCTGGGAGCGCAAGTGCCATAACTACAATCACGGTTTTAGTAAGTTTGCTCATTCATACTCTCCTTCAAATTTAATTGCCTTGGTGTTATCCGCTTTTTTTATTAAGCAACGGACGTAAGTACAGAGAAACCATTTTCCATCCGATATAACACCGCTAACGTTATTCTGTTTAGCAGGGCTATGGCAGAATATCAAGACTATTCCCTTTATCTGAAGTCAATTAGCGAATACACAATAATTGCACAAATAATTAAAGCGGCATGCTGCCAATACTAAAGAAACTCTTTCCCAACAGAATCTACATGTTATCGTGACATCGCTGACAGTTAAAGCGTGTTGAAAATGCGGTCTGATCATCATGGCAGGCCCCGCACGATTTCTTCTTGTCCATATCCATCATGGTAAAATGCGGTCGGGATTTTTCATAGCCAAGCTTGAATATCCTGGGATGACAATCATCACACTTATATGCGGGTAAGTGGGCAGAATGTTTGAAGGTGACTGCCCACGGTTTTTTTGCCTTAATAAGTACATCACCAGCCAAATGGCATCTAGAGCAGTCCTCCATGGCGAAGGCTTTTTTGCCTGTATGGCACGCACCACACGATTTGCCCTTTTCCATTGCAGCCATGCTTCCTGGAAGATTCCTGCCAGGCTTGAACAAGCGTGGGTGGCAAAAATCGCACTTGATCTTAGAAATATGCGCACCATGAGGAAAAACTACATCGCCAGTCGGCTGAACACGATAGGTCACATCCTTTACCGTATGGCACCGACCACATTTAGCAAGAGAAAACGCCCTTTTACCGTGGCAGGCACCACACGACTGGCCACGGTACATTTCAGCCATGGTAAAAATGTGCTTAACTCGCTGTTTGTAAATGGTCGTGTGGCAAGTGGTACAATCGTCACCATTTAAAGCGTTTTCGTGGAAAAGGGCCTTGAAGTGTTTATCGTGGCTGAAGACAATCGTGCCACCCTCAGGGGACAAATATACATAGTCAAGAACCTCCAGAGCACTAGCAGAAATAACACTCCATAAAACAAGCATAGCAATCACTACTGTATAGATGACGGGCAACCGTAATGTTTTCAAGTAGGAATAACCTCTCTTACTTTATTTAGATACTGAACGGATATGTGGTTACTCCATTTTGTCAGGGTTTTGGTTTTTCATGCGGGAGAGTCTGCAGTCTTTGTTCCGCGGAAAGATTCCCTTGTTGCGACGACCGTTTGAACCACTCCAAGGCTTTCTGGTGATTAATCTCAACGCCCAGACCGTTCTCATAAAGTGTGCCTATATTATATGCCGCCATAGAATTTCCCTGTTCAGCCGCCTTGGTGTACCAACTGAGCGCAGCAGAATAAGACTGCTTGACACCGTCACCCCGGGCAAATAAATTACCGAGATTGAACTGTGCATCACTGTTGCCTTTTCCGGCTGCCTTTTGATACCATTGGGCAGCAACATTATACTCCTTTTTGACACCCAGTCCTTTCTCAGTAAGATATCCGAGGATGGCTTCCGCTTGTGTGTGCCCCGCCTGTCCGGCTTGAGTAAGCAGCATGACGGCCTTATCCGCATTTTGTTGCCCTCCCAATCCGGAGTGATAGAGCATACCGAGGCGATAACGGGCGTCAACAATACCGTTATCGGCAGCAGTTTTCAACCATATGGCAGCATTAGTCTCGCTTCTCTTTACACCTTTCCCCTGTTGGAACATCACGCCGAGATGATATGAAGCGAGAACAATCCCCTGTTCAGCAGCACTCTGATACCACTTGACTGCCGCTGCCTCATCCTTCTTGATACCGCGCCCCTCTTCAAGCATAACGGCCAGACGATATTGGGAATCGGCTCTGCCCAACTCTGCAGATTTTTGATACCACGTTACAGCTTCGGTTTCGTTCTTGTCAACGCCACGGCCTTCTTCTAGCAATAAAGCCAGTTGGTACTGAGCATCCCGATGACCCTGCTCCGCAGCCTTGCGGTACCAACCAGCAGCCGAAGATTCGTTTTTTTGAAAGGCACTACCCTCCTGGAACATTTCAGCCAAACGGAATTGTGCTGCTGCCAGTCCCTTACTGGCAGCAGCACTGATTAAATCGGCGGCCTCAGTTTCATTTTTTTCCAGGAGACGACCTTCCTGGATCATTAGCCCTTTGGCTAAAAGAGCCTCTGGCAGGCCCTGATTGGCAGCAATTGAAATCAATTCTGCTGCCTTGTGCTCATCTTTTTTCAGATCCTGGCCATTTAAGAGCATTACCCCCAGACGATATTGAGCCTTGGCAAGCCCCTGATTAACGGCTTTTTTTAGCCAATCTAAAGACTTGGCCTGATCTTTCTGTCCGCCGCGCCCTTCCTGCAACAACACCGACAAACGGTATTGAGCCTCGGCATGCCCTTTTTCCGCTGCCTTGCGATACCATCCGGACGCAGCCGCTTCATCCTTTGCCACGCCTCGTCCCTGTTCATACAAAAGTCCCAGACGGTAGCACGCTTGGGTAAGCCCCTTATCAGCTGCTTCTCGATACCAGGTAGCGGCCTTTGCAAAGTCAGGCTCACCAATGTTCGGGTCATCATAGATCTGCGCCAATCGGTACTGCGCCATAGCATGACCTTGTACTGCCGACATACGAAACCAACGTGCTGCCGTTTTTTCATCTTTTTCAACACCTTCACCCACCAAATAAAGCAGTCCCATCTCATAACACGCGTCGGGTTCATTAAGATTAGCAGCCTTACGGAACCAATAGACAGACGCACGATCGTTTCGCAACACCTCATGCCCCTCACGGAAGAGCCTGCCGAGTAATGTCATGGCGACCGGATCATTATCAACGGTTGCCCGCCTGACTATCTCGGCAGTTCCCGGCAGTTTGGAAACTATGCTTAGAGATTGATCTTCAATGCCGACAGCCTGTACAAATTCAGATTTTAGCAGTGTGAGTCCAGTCGCTGTCAGTAAAATGCACGCAGCAACACAGGCAGTTTTATGGTAGTAATTCCTAAACATTCCCGGTCAATTCCTCCATGTTTCATTGGTGAAGTAAAAGAGGTCATCAAGTGTTACAACAATCTGCGGCACCCGGACTGACGAGCAGCTTATAAAATAGCTGCATCATGTAATTTCCGATATATTAAAGTTTATAACATCTTGACTTTTTAGAAACAAGACTTCTTGTTAAATGTTTTTTGAATCGATTCGGAAAATTATTTTGACACAGGCCAAAAGGGTAGGCCGTCTTTACATCGTTATTTACCAAAGTATGCTTTCCATTATTAATCGTCGTTTCGGCACCCTGAGAGTATATGTAAGCACCCTTATCAGTTGGCCGACAAAGATGAGTTGCATATCCGAAAATGCATTGCATAATGGCAATCTGAAAAAAACAATGATTGAAATCTGATTCGTTTTTCCTCTTAAGTTGGAAATGATTTCTAGCCAATTGCAGGCTACTTAACAGTCAAATAGCGGTTATAATATTCAAATCATTGCCGTGGAACAGCACCTACTTTGGATGTTATTCTACCAAATCAGTAATTTGTATCTATACTTACTATTCGGGTCGATTTTTGCAATGCCGCTCATCAAAGAGTAGAATGCAGCTGATTGCTGAATGCTTTGTATGTTAGTTACGCTCTGGACTTATATTTTTCTCCAGTATGCCGCTTGTGCTTCGCTATAATGACAGCTTCACAGATTAGTCTCCGACAAAAACCTGGAGCCCCATGCAGCAGATACCAATTACGACCCTTGATGAAATAGAGTCGGTCAACTCCCCCTCAATTCCGAATGCATTATTGCGGCTTCTGAAAGAGGTGGAAGACAATCGCTCATCAATGGGAGTGTTTGCAACTCTGGTCGGACAAGACCCGGCATTTAGTGCCAGTTTTCTTACAGACGCCAATTCGCCGGCAATGCATCGCAAGAGTGAGGCCACAAACCTCGAAGGGTTTATCACCTGCAATAGCAATCCCGGAATGGGAACCACTTTCAGCATTTTATTGCCGCGTGCAAAAGAAAACAAACAATGATCAACCTGGGTAAAACATATTCCAATCCTTGCGATGAATGGCCAGAATTGCTGCAGCGCATACTGATAGTTGACGATGAACCGCGCATCCGCTCCAGTTTGCGACTGTTTCTGGCTGCCCAAGGCCGGGACCTTCTGGAGTGCGCCAACGGTGTCGATGCGTTAAAAACCCTCAAGTCCCAAATGATTGACCTTGTTCTGCTCGACATCAATCTTCCCGACATCTCCGGTCTGGAAGTTCTCGAGTGGATTGCGGACAACAATGTTTCTACCAGCGTGATCATGGTTAGCGCTGACGCACACATCGACTCAGCAATACGCGCATTACGCTGCGGAGCCATAGACTTCGTGCGTAAACCGTATGAACCCGAGGAAGTCCAGCATAAGGTAGAGAAAGCCCTGCATCGCCGGTGGCTTGAACAAAGCCACGCTCTGATGGCCGCGAGACTCGAACAATCGGAACGCCTTCACCGCTTTCTGGTGGAAAGCTCGCCCGACCTCATCTATACGCTTGACCAGGAAGGCCGCTTCATATTTATCAACGGCCGGGTTGAATCACTGCTTGGCTATACCCGTAGTGAACTGATCGGCAGTTTTTACAATGTCATTGTCCATCAAGACGACCTTGAAAGTGCTATCTTTGCATTCACCGAGAGGCGCGCTGACGACCGTTCCACTTCCAACATCGAAGTCCGCCTTAAATGCAAGAACAACTCCTTTCGCCACTTTGAAAACCGCCATATAGTAGCAATGTTGAGTGCGCTCGGCATGGACGATTCCGACCAGGAAGAACGATCAAAACTATTTATGGGAACATACGGCGTAGCAACCGACATCACTGACCGAAAGATAGCCGAAGACACCATCAATTTCCAGGCATTGCATGACCATCTCACCCTGTTGCCCAACCGGGTACTATTTAAAGATCGCCTGGAAGTATCTATGGTTCAGGCAAAACGCCAGAGGGTGTCGGTTGGTGTCATGTTCATCGATCTTGATCGTTTCAAACTGGTAAACGATACCTATGGGCATGCCGAAGGTGACAAACTGCTTAAAAGTGTCGCCCAGCGGCTTTCAAGGTGTATTCGCACCAGTGATACACTGGCACGGCAGGGAGGCGACGAATTTACGATACTGCTGCCGGACCTGACTAATTCTGAAGATGCCGCTGTTATTGCAGAAAAGATCCGGGATGAATTCAAATCTCCTTTCACGGTGGTCGGCCAGGATTTCCGCGCCTCTGCCAGCATCGGTATATCCATCTTTCCTTATGACGGAGAAAGTGCTGATACCCTTCTGAAAAATGCCGATATTGCCATGTACAAGGCCAAGGCAGACGGCAAGAACGGTCATAAGTTTTATAAGAAGGATATGAATTGCTGTTATCATGAACGCATAAGCCTTGAGAATGAACTCTGCCAGGCCATCCACAACTCAGAGTTTGAACTGCATTACCAGCCCCAGGTAAACGTCATCAGCAATAAGATTGTCGGCCTGGAGGCTCTTGTCCGATGGCGACATCCAGTCCATGGCCTTCTCAGCCCTGATGGCTTCATCGAGATGGCTGAAGAAATCGGGCTGATCAGTGCCATAACCGACTACGTGCTGAATGAAGCGTGCAGGCAACATGTCCGCTGGCGCTCTATGGGACTGAATGACCTCCGCATTGCCGTCAACTTTTCGCCACAGGAGTTTAACAATTTAAATATAGCCGACCGTATTATCTCCTGCCTGTCCAGATATGATCTCCCTGAACATGCTCTTGACGTTGAAATAACGGAAAATCTCCTCTTGCACGATGACCTGGGCGTAATCAACAAGGTGCGGCAGTTACGCGACCTTGGAATACGAATTTCGATTGACGATTTTGGCACTCGTTTTTCTTCACTCAACTACCTGCACAAGTTCCCGATCAGTGCCATCAAAATAGACAAGTCATTTGTCTGCGACCTGACTGAACATCAAAATCCCTCTCCGATAATTCATGCTATTATTGGCATATCAAGAGGATTTGGCTTGCACCTTATGGCGGAGGGGGTCGAAACCCGCCACCAGATGAAAACACTGCTAGAGCTTGGATGCGAGGAGATGCAGGGGTATTTTTTCAGTAAGCCTCTGCCGGCAATAGAGATAGAAAGGTTGTTATTCGGTTCGAACAAATGGGGAAGAGCATCAGATACTGTCACTGTCGATAAATTGGAAATATCATCTGCGTTATATGTGGATATAGCTTAAGGGGTTTGTTATATCTATTCTCATAAAATTTGATCAACAGCCTCTGCCAATTTAAGCAGTGCACTGTTTTTAAAGTTTATTATATTAAAAATTGGCTGGAGCACACAATAGCAATGCCGAAACGCATTATTTTTGCATGGATTTCCGCTGTGGCAGCAGCATCCACTATTCCTGCGTTTGTGATTCTCTTTTCAGGTCACACACTCGTCTGGCGTGACTCATCAAAGCTGTTCCAACCAATTCGACCGCTCGTCGTAGAAACACTGAGAAATTTCCAACTACCGCTGTGGAACCCTTATGAAGTTTTTGGCATCCCGCTGCTTGCGCAATTGATGCACGGGGTTCTCCACCCGGTCTCCGTGATCGGAGCTTTCCTGTTCCCCCAAGCCGGAATGGATGCCTTTATAATAATCTATATCATGCTGGCTGCTGTTGGTGGAGCAATACTGGCGCGCCTCCTCGGAGCATCATACGGAGCTGCTGCTCTGGCAGGTCTTGGCTACGGCCTTTCGGGATATGTGCTGGGGATGAGTTCAAACACTCAATATTTATGTGCTGCAGCCACTGCGCCTTGGTGCGTTGCGGGAATCCGGATGGCTGGAGAAGGGCGACGCTTTGGCGTTGTCATTGCTGCTGTGCTATCTGCAACATCTTATTTTGCCGGGGATCCCCAGTGGACAATCATATCACTGCTGCTCGGTTTAGCCTTGGCAGTCGAGGTGGGGTCTTGGTACGGTTTCAGGAAAGCTCTTACAGGAATCGCCGTCGGAACCTCACTTGCCGGCATACAACTGATTCCTACGATGCTGTTTCTGGGCGAAACATCGCGTGGTACAGGACTGGACACACTCGATCGGATGCAGTGGGCACTTTCGCCATGGCGCATTATCGAATTTTTCGCCCCCGGTTTTTTTGGCAGCCCGGGAATGGGAGTTACAAAATGGCCAGTGTTCATGTGGCTTGGCGGGCTCACTCGGCCAGGGATGGAGATGCCTTTTGTACCAAGTGTCCATATCGGGGCAGGCATACTTCTCCTGGCAGTGGCGGGAGTCGCCCAGTCACGTACAACCAGAATACTCGCAATTTCAGCACTGATAGCCCTCTGGCTGGCGCTGGGAACAAGTCTCGGGGCGGAACAGCTCACGCATTTCATACCGATCTGGGGCAAGTTTCGTTACGCGGAAAAAATGGTCGGCCCATTAACCCTGTGCCTTTCACTTCTTGCCGCATTCGGCGCCGACCACATCACACAGCGCCCATCAAAATCATACTCGCTGATTGCATTATCCGGAGGATTTGCATTCCTGGCGCTGGCACTGTTTCTGTCTAACTGGCAAGGATTCGAAACAGTCTTTTCCGGAAGCAGCGCCCATGATGCAGCCCCTCATGTCCGCCACAATCTTTCCAGAGGGCTTACTCATGCTGGGTTAGTGCTCATTGTGCTTGCCGGTCTGATCGCCGCCGGCAGGCGTTGGGCGGCAATGCGTACCATGTTCCCGCTGGCGGCCGCGGGACTGCTCTTCATACAATCGTTTTTAAGCGCGACTTACGCATTACACGATGGTAAACGCGACATCTGTGATTACTTTCCTCTCGCGCAAATATCTCACGGTGGAGAACCGACCAGAATTTCAACCCCTTTTCTGGAAAACTACCATTACCCGAAAGGAATCGATGAATTTGATGCTCAAACCGGCGGACAGTCACATATGGGAGCGCCCTCTTACAATGTCCCGTCCCGAATAGATCAAGTCAATACGTATACCGGCTTACGTCCCAGGCGTTTTGACCATTTGATAACTACCCTGAACCAGCAATTTGGGATTCAGTCTGTCACCGCCTTGAGACGTTATGCATTGACGCACGTGATCATCAAGAACCCATACTCAGCCAATGAAACAGATGTAGCAATGGCTGCCAGCTTGGGGGGCATCAAGGTCCTGGAAAATTATGAATGGGACTTTACGGGATGGAAGGTTCCACACCGTCCCTGGGCTACTTTTGCTCAGAATGTTACGCTCGTGCCGGGTGAAAATGAAGCTATGGATGCGCTGACCGGCATTCTTGAACGGGGAGAAGCGTCGATAGTTCTTGAAGGCGCCTCACCAGTAAAAAATCTTGGGGAAGGTGCGGTGCTCTCCAGTACTCGTGAAAACAACCACCTCCGGATTGAGGCAACCTCAAAAGGGGATGGCGTCCTCGTCGTCAATGACTCGTACTGGCCGGGCTGGCGTGCAAAAATAGATGGCAGGGAAGTGCCGATATGGCGGGCGGATTATGTGGTGAGGGCAGTACCCTGGCCTTCTGGAAGACATGTTCTGGAAATGGATTATAAACCTCAAGAGGTCAGGATCGGTCTGCTGGCAAGCTTGTTGGGCGGAATAGCACTGATTGCATTATCGGTTACGGAATGGCGTCGGCTGTAGGGGCGCATGCAATACGTCCCTACAGCCTTATTGTTCATGTCACTTGTAGCCAGGCTAATTACTTTTCTTCAATTCTTTTTAAGGCCTGTTTGGCATCGCTGTATCCCTTACGGGATGCCTTCTGGTATAGTTTTATGGCTGCATCGCGGTTCAGTGTGACCCCCTGGCCCCGCTCGTATAAACGTCCCAGGCGATACTGGGCTGCCGGAGAATCCTTGTCGGCAGCTTTAAGATACCAGGCTGCCGCCTCGACATAATCGGTTTTTACGCCTTGGCCTTTCTCAAACATAATGCCAAGCATATAGTATGATTTGACATCATCATCCGATGCTTTGAACTCGCGCAGGGCAGTTTTAAAATCGTCCTGCCGATAGGCTTCCATGCCATCGATATATGAGGCACTCGCAGGGTGTGAAACTGTCAACAGGAAGCAGGCACAGCTCAGTATTACACATAAAAATCGTTGCATTACTAATCCTCCATTCAGGCTTGATTTTAACCGTGTTTTGCAAAACTGGCTCATAAGTAGATACCGATTTCTTACACGACCAAACAACAGTAATAGCAGCGCTATAAATTGTCAAGACCCTCCATCAACCGGGGCTCACTGCAAGCGGTTCATAGCCAATGCGTAAAATAAATAAAGATCATGAAAGTTAGATAATATTATCCGGAGTAGTGGTTATTGATTTTTTTTACTGCACCCGTCCAGACTTTACTGTTATTTTATGCTATTAAACAGGCCGACAGGTTAATGAGATGAAGCAATTTTGTTATAAAAAAATATTTCCACATCTGATTCCAACAGTGCTTTTGGCAGTTATTACAATAGCGGTCTATATCCGAATTATTGGACACGAGTTCCAGCTCTTTTGGGATGATGAAAAATACATCCTGGCCAACCAGATGGTGAAAGGCCTGACTATTGAAAACCTAAAGAGTGCGTTCACCCAAAACTATCTCGGCAATTACGCACCCCTGCAGATGATTTCGTATATGTTCGACCATGCGGCCTGGGGCATGAAGGCTTCTGGTTATTTCCTTACCAACATAACCATCCACGTCTGCAACGGACTTCTTCTGTACATGATCCTCATCCGGCTTGATTTCAGCCGCTTGTGGGCTTTTTTTTCAGTCTGTTTCTTTCTTGTGCACCCAGTGCAGGTCGAAACGGTGGCCTGGATTTCGGAACGTAAAAACCTGCTGGCCATGTTTTTTTGTCTCTCCGCTTTTGCAGCATACCTCAGATATCGCAAAACCGGCTGGAAGGGCGGGAAGGCAGCCTACCTGTCCAGTTTCGTCTTTTTTGTCTGCGCGTTGTTATCCAAATCGGTCGCCGTCATCTTTCCCCTCCAGTTGCTGTTGTATGATTTCTGCTATCTGGATAAGACAAAGCGCAGCAGATGGCATTTGGGAACAATCCCATTTTTCTCTGCAGCTGTTGTTATGGCGTGGGTAACGATTCAGAGCCAATTACCGGGAGAAATGCCGGGAATGGGCGGTGGCCGAACCGCCTATCATGGCGGCAGCCTGTTTGCTACATTTTTGACTATGTTGACGGTGCTGACCCGCTATTTAAGACTTCTGGTCTGGCCAACAGGACTCAGCGCAATCTATGATCCGCCGGTCCGAACGGGATTTGATGGAGCAGTACTGTTCGGCGGAACTCTTCTGGCCCTTCTGGCGGCAGGCGGTATTGTACTCTACTACCGGAATCGCAGGCTTTTATTCTGGTACGGGCTGTTCTTCATCGGCCTCTTGCCGGTCTCCCAGATAATCCCGATTGTGACCCTGATGAACGACCGCTACCTCTACTTCCCGATGCTGGGAGCTTCGGTGTGCTTCGGCAGCCTGGCCCACTGGGCGGAGACATCCACCGGCACTCGCAGAACAATGGCACTTGTATTGGCAGGAGTTATCCTCACGATTCTACCGCTGCTCTCATTTTCGAGAGCCGGGGTCTGGAAAAATGACCTGACTCTCTGGAGCGATGCGGCACAAAAAACACCGTCCCATTACGTGGCGCTCTATGGTTGGGCACAGGCACTTCAGAACTCGGGAGATCTGGATGGGGCCCTTCGTGAGTACCTGCGCATCCTGCAGCAGAATCCACGTCACCTGGATACCTTGACCCATCTTGGGATGCTTTATCGCTCAAAGAATCTGCCACTCATGGGGCGGCCGTATCTTCTCGACGTTATCCGCTACTACCCGAAACTTGCCAGTGGCTATCTCGAGCTCGGCACTAACTACTACCTTACAAACGATCTTGCCGATGCCGAGCAGGCATTCCTCAAAGCACTGGCATTGCAGCCTCGCTCGAGAGAGGCATCGATAAATCTGGGATTGATTTCATTGCGTACCAGGAGGCTCGCAGAAGCCAGGGGATATTTTCAGAAGGCAGTTGCGCTTGGCGGCACCAATGCTGAACTGGAGTACAATCTGGCATGTGTAGAGTCATTAAGCGGCCATCACCCGGAATCACTGCAGCATCTGGAGGCTGCCTTCAGATTGGGGTTCAGGAACAAGGCAAGCGTGATCAATGATCGTGACCTGGATGCCGTTCGCTCCACGGCAGCATTCCATGCTCTTGTAAACTCTGTTTTTGTCGAAAAAGTCATAAAATAAATCCGCTTCGATTTTGCGAAAGAGGAACATGGTGATACCGGAAAAGTGCATAGTGTGCGGTGGAGAATTGGAAACACATTTCCCGAAGGTCCGGGACCCTCTTACCGGAGATACTTTTGATGTAGTGACCTGCGCACTGTGCGGCTTGGGTCATACCACGCCGCAGCCCCAAGATCTTGGTCACTATTACGGCCCTCGCTATTACGGCAACCGTCATGGTCTGACTTTGCGGCATTGCATCAGCCGTCGACTTGGCTTTATCGAAGCGGCGCTGCCCGGCGGAAGCGGCCGGAGACTGCTCGATATCGGCTGCGCAGACGGCTCATTCCTGCTGGAGGCAAAGCAGGCTGGCTGGGAAGTTACCGGGACCGAACTTGATCCTCGTGCGGCTCGCCAGGCCGGTCTGGAAGTGTTTGAGGATATTACCGAACTGCGTGAGGATGCATCCTATGACTGCATCACCATGTGGCATACCCTGGAACACATGCGCGACATACCGCAGATGCTGACGAACTGTGCCCGCCTGCTCAAACCGGAAGGGCGGCTGATCATTGCCGTGCCTGATTTCGGAGGACTACAAGCGGTGCTCTTCGGGCCGAAGTGGCTCCATATCGATGTGCCCCGTCATCTCTACCACTTCACTGCCGGTTCGCTGGGACATGCCCTGACCGGCAGCGGTTTCAGCATTCAGACGGCATGGCACCAGGAATTCGAATACGATCTGCTGGGCTGGTCCCAGAGCGCACTCAACTATCTGATGCCTGAACCAAATGTCTTTTTCGACACCCTGACCGGCAAGCCGGGGCGGGCGGGAAAATTTGCCCGACTCTACGCCTGTCTGCTCGGCTCGCTGCTTACGCTGCTGTCGTTTCCGGCGCTGGTCGTGGGAACCCTTCTTGGAAAAGGCGGTTCATTGATTGTGGTGGCAGCCCCGGTTAACACCTTCAATAAAAAGAGCGAATGAGATGACGACACTGAACACAATTACCAATAACAGTCAATTTGATCTTTGGAAAGCGATCCTCTTTCTGACTGCGGCAACACTGTTCGTGTACTCGGTCAGTTTTTACAACGGCTTTGTCATGGACGATGAAATCATCATCGTTAACAACCCGCAAACCCTCAGCCTGCGAAATGTTCCCGATGTTCTGCTTGCCCCCGACCTAGTCAAACCGTATTATCGCCCCCTCAACCGGGCCAGCTACCTGCTTGACTACCAGTTGGCCGGCATGAATCCGGCCTGGTATCATGGCGTCAACATAATTATACATCTGGGAAACGTTCTACTGCTATACCTGGTCTGTCGCAAGTTTATGCCGGAACGGAATGCAGCGCTGATCACCGCACTGCTCTTCGCCGTTCATCCGCTCAATACTGAAGCGGTCAACTTCATCTCGGCCCGCAACACGCTGCTGGCGCTCTTTTTCAGCCTAGCCTCTTTACTTACCGTTGTGCAGGCCAGAGAAAAAGGGATTCGTTGGCCGCTACTCTCCGCGCTGCTCTTTTTCTGCGGCCTGATGAGCAAAGAGACCGGCTTCATGCTTATAGCAGTTATCGCCATATACTGTCTGATTCCACTGCCTGGACAGTTGAACTCAAGACAACCATGGCGCAAGGGCCTGTTTACCTTGACCCCTTTTCTGTTAGTCACAATTGTCTACTTCGTCATGCGTACCTACTCTCTGCAAGGAATCTTTGGGACCACCACCCCAGTTGACGAAAATATCTTCATCCGACTGGCCCACAATTACCATATTATTCCTCAGTACCTTGGTCTGCTGTTGTTTCCGATCGATTTGACACTTTTTCACAGTGTTTCCAAAGGAGGGTTATTCTCTCCGTTCTGGCACTTTGCAGCCTGGCTGGCACTACTTACTGCTGTCGGACTAATCGTGCGAAGCCGGAACCGGACGGCACTGTTTGGGCTGATATGGTTCATTTTCAACTACGCTCCCATATCCAATATCGTTCCTATCCCGAGCGAACTGATTACCGAACGCTACCTCTACCTGCCGGCCGTTGGCTTATTTATATTACTTGGAATGTTCATCTCGTTTCTCAGCTCACAGCAGAAAAACAGGCAATTGTTGTGGGTAGGAGTGACAGTCATCATCGTGGCATTCGGTACGGTAACCATAAAGCGCAATTTAGACTGGAAGGATGGCCTGAGCCTGTTTGCCAGCGGGGCCAGAAATGACCCCAAATCTCCGGCTGCCCATTATAATCTAGGCACAGCTTTCAGGGAAAATGGCGATCTGGTTTCAGCCAGGAAAGAGTGGGAAACGACACTCGCCCTGGATCCAGTCCATGCTGAAGCACTTACCCAATTAGGAACCTTGGCTGCCATAAATGGCGACCTGCAAAAGGCAGAAGCATATTACATAACCGCATTGAAAGCACCACCAGGCGTGACGGATCCCGATAAATCCATGGCACATTATAACCTTGGCAAGATTTATGAAAAATGGAATCAGCCAAAAAGGGCATTGCAGAACTACGAACAGTTCCTGAAAGGAGTGCCTCTAAACTATCTCGAATATAAGCCGGATGCCGAACAAAGGGTGGCGCACCTGCGCTCAATCGTGTCTGGTACTTCAGCAGGCAACACTGGTAAAGAGTAAAAATCAACACGATCAGAGGTCCTATGCTTAAAAAACATATTCTAGTCTTGATCTGTGCGGCAGCAATCATTTCCGTTTCACTGCCTGCTATTGCTGGCTTTGAAGAAGGAAATGTGGCATATAAACGTGGTGATTTCGCGACCGCCTTTAAAGAATTCGCACGTTCGGCAGATCAAGGCAACGTAGATGCGCAATTTACCCTGGGCGTCATGTATGCCAGCGGGGATGGCGTAGACAAGGACTACAAGCTGGCCTATATGTGGTTTGACCTGGCAGCAGCCAAAGGTAAACATAAGGCGGTACAATACAGGAATACCTGCGCAAGCCAACTGACTCTTGCAGAGATCGCCGAGGCGCGAAGCCTGGCGGAAGAATGGAAATCAAAAGCGAAATAAGCGGCCCGGAAACCATATCAAAGGACAAAAGGAAATCTCCATATGCTTAACGGAAAAAAAATAGTCGTCGTCATGCCTGCCTACAACGCCGAAAAGACCCTTGAAAAAACGTATAATGAAATTCCCTTTGAAATCGTGGATGATGTCGTGCTGGTGGATGATGCAAGTCGGGACCGCACGTCGGAGATCTCGCGCAGCATCGGAATACATACCATCGTCCATACCCACAACCGTGGCTATGGCGGCAACCAGAAGAGCTGCTACAAGGCGGCCCTGGATCTGGGGGCGGATATCGTCATCATGGTACACCCCGACTACCAGTACACTCCCAACCTGATCCCGGCCATGGCCTCGATGATCGCTTATGGCGAGTTCGACGCGGTGCTGGCTTCCCGTATTCTTGGACCAGGCACGCTGGAAGGGGGAATGCCGCTATACAAATACGTCGCCAACCGCTTGCTGACACTGTTCGAGAACATTATGCTGCGCCACAAACTGTCCGAATACCATACCGGTTATCGCGCCTTCAGCAGGACAATACTTGAGAAGTTGCCCCTGGATAAGAACTCCGACGATTTTGTCTTTGACAACCAGATGCTGGCCCAGATCATCTGGTTCGGTTATCGCATCGGCGAACTGACCTGCCCCACGAAATATTTCGAGGACGCTTCGTCGATCAATTTCAGCCGCAGTGTCACATATGGACTCGGTGTCTTGAAAACATCGCTGCAGTTCCGCCTCAGCAAGTGGGGGCTGGCTTCATCACCGATATTTAAAGCCTGAACGAATCGTTGCAACATTAACTGACACGTATCAGCCGTATATATTTAACGCTCACAAGGAACGCCAAATATGAAACTTTCCGTCGTCATCCCGGTCTACAACGAAATAGACACCATAAAAGAGCTTTATGAAAGCGTGCTGGCCGTTCCCCTCGAAAAAGAGATCATTCTGGTTGACGACTGCTCCACCGACGGCACCAGTGAAATCATCGCTGCGTTGGCAAACGACATGACGAAGGTTGTGCGGCACGAGCACAACATGGGCAAGGGTGCTGCACTGCGAACCGGCTTCAACAATGCCACCGGCGACATCATTATCATCCAGGATGCCGATCTGGAGTATGATCCCGGGCAATATCCCAAACTGATCCAGCCCATCCTGGAGGGTAAGGCTGACGTGGTGTTCGGTTCGCGCTTTGTCACCGGCGATTACCGTCGCGTCCTGTATTTCTGGCACATGCTGGGTAATTCGTTCCTGACGCTTCTGTCCAACATGCTGACCAACATGAACCTGACCGACATGGAAACCTGCTATAAAGTATTCAGGCGCGAAGTGCTGGAGCAAATCACCGTCGAGGAAAACCGGTTCGGTTTCGAGCCGGAAATAACCGCCAAGATTTCCAAACTGAATGTTCGTATCTATGAAGTCGGCATCTCCTATTCAGGAAGGACCTATCATGAAGGTAAAAAGATCGGCTGGAAAGACGGTGTTTCCGCCCTGCGCTGCATCCTCAAGTACAATCTGCTGCGATAGGATTACGATAGGGGCATCAGACTGCGTAAAATTTTGCTCCTCTACAGCTGTCACCATCCATGATGGCAAAAAATCAAGCACCGAATCTGCGGAACTGACACTGATAACAGGCGGGCATCATGAGTAAAATAAATGGCCTTTTATTATTCTGCGGTCTGGTAATAGTTGGCTGGAGCACATCTGCGTACTCCATAGCTGGCGGAGCGACTGTCAGCACTGAAGATGCCTTCAGGAAGCATATCGTAGGTATCATTGATACGGTGGACGGCGAAATGTGCACCGGAACCCTGATTCGCCGGGACGTTGTATTGACTGCGGCCCATTGCTTTGACAGTTCCGAGATCCCGGGTCATTATGTCGCCGTTTTCGGCCTGACCATCGATCCAAGAACCGGCAAGAATGGCGTGCCGGTTGCAGCAATCAGAATCCCGCTGCAGTATAATGCCAAAGAAAACCGGCGCAACAGCAGCTTTGATATTGCCCTGGTAAAGCTTGCAAAAGCACCTCCTTCAGGGTTTTATCCCGCAACTGTTGCTACAAAAATGGATTACTTTCTCGATCTTGAAGAAAGTTATATCGCAGCAGGATACGGGGTTACCAAGTACAAAAAACAGGATCCCGGCATTCTTAGAAAGCTTACCGCCAAAGGGACAAAACTGGCTGTCAGAGGACAGAGTAAACATATTGAACTGAAGGCAATGGGGGCCGGCCCATGCAGCGGCGACTCCGGCAGCCCTCTTTTCAAGGTCGTCAGGGATTCCGCCGGAATTGTTTCATACAGGGTAATGGGTGTACAATCCCAAGGCATTCAGCGTGCGGTTGGCGGCAAGTTTGTGAAAGATTTCTGTGAAGATGTCGGCCTCTACACCAATCTGCCATTTTACAGCAAATGGCTGGAAGAGAATGTGGGCTTTTCAGAACAGTAGCGGCCCGCACAGACCGTCCCCACCATTACCACTTATTGAGGGAAAACATTTATTATAATGAATGACCTGTTCCGAAAGCCATACACCTTACCGCTGCTGATCGCCCTGTTCGGTCTGCTGGCATACGCCGGCACCTTTTCAGTCCCCTTCCAGTTCGACGACGACGCCTATGTCGTCAACAACCCGGCCATCAGGGATTTCAGTTCGTTCCTCTCCCCGCGTGAGGTAACCGGCGGCAGCTCACTCTCCCCCACCGGAATCCCCACCGCTCTCCGCTTTGCCTTCATGACCCGGATCCTGGGATACCTGTCGCTGGCAATCAATTACCAGCTGGGCGGATTGAACGTGACCGGCTATCACGTAGTCAACCTGCTGCTGCACATCCTCAACACCTTGCTGCTTTATGGCATATTGAGACATACTTTCAGGGGAGTCACCTATGCCGGTATCGGGAGAGAGGATCAACCTTTTTGCACGCTGCCGCTGGTTGCCGCGCTGTTATTCCTCTGCCACCCGATCCAGACCCATGCAGTGACTTATATCAGTTCGAGATTCGTACTGCTGGCGGCCTTTTTCTCGTTGTTGTCGCTGGCCGCCTACATCAGGTTCCGCTCCGCTCAGACTGGGAGAGCCCGCATTTCTTTCCAGGGACTGGCCGTCCTCTCGGCTGCCGCGGGTATGCTGTGCAAGGAATTCACCTTTACCCTGCCGTTCCTGATCATGTTGTACGAAGTATCCTTTTTCCATGGCAGCGGGCGCGAACGGCTGCGGTCGCTGGCGCCACTGGGGCTGACCCTGCCCATCATTCCGCTGCTGGTGTTTTTTCAGCAGGGAAGCGTAACCGCCCTGAACAGAACCATGCGCACTATCACCGCCGCCGATTCGTCCCATATCTCGCGCCTCGATTACCTGTTCACCCAGTTCCGGGTGATTGTCATGTACCTGAGACTGCTCTTCTTTCCAGTGGGACAGAATATCGATCATGACATACCGGTGCAGCACAGCCTGGCATCTCTGCCGGTATTGGCGTCATTTATGCTGCTGTCTTCCCTGCTGGTCTGGGCCTGCTGGCGATTGCTCCGCTCCATCCGCAACGACGAAGCGACCGGATCGAGGATTATCCCCTTCGGCATCATCTGGTTTTTTGTGGCCCTTTCGGTGGAGTCCAGCTTCATCCCGCTGGGGGAGCTGCAGGCCGAATACCGGCTCTATCTCCCCTCCATCGGCATTTTCATGGCTGTCACTGCATTCTTCGCCGCGGAGTCTCGAAGGCGCCTCCAGGATGGAAAGGTTTTCTGCACCGTGGCTGGAATTCTGATCGTTTCACTATGCGTTGCGACCATGCTGAGAAACCGGGTCTGGCGGAGCGAAGTTTCCCTCTGGCAGGATTCAGCTTCAAAAAGCCCGGCAAAAGTCAGGCCCCATCAGAATCTGGCCCTCTACTACGGTGCGCAGGGACAGCTTGATCTGGCAAAAAGCGAACTGCAGCAGGCGCTGGCCATCGAACCGGGTAATTTTGAGCTGCACAACAATCTGGGGATCGTGTACAAACAGCTGGGGGATTTCGCCAGCGCCATTCGGGAATACCAGACAGTACTGCTGCTGGAGCCGCAGGATGCCATGGCTCGCTACAATCTGGGTAATATCTACCTGGCCCTGGGAAATCTGGAAGCTGCGATCCGTGAATACCGGGCATGCGCGGCATCCGTCCCCGACTACGACGAGGTTTACAACAACCTGGGAATAGCCCTTGACAGGAGCGGCAGAAGCGAAGAGGCAATTGCTGCATTCAATACCGCAATCAGACTTAACCCTCAAAACATAAATGCCCGCAACAACCTGCTCAACGTCCTGCGGAAATAACCGGGAGGAGAAGCCATGCGCCCTGTCACACTGCTCTGCATAGTAATGTTCTTTGTCACCCTGGCGGTCTATTCCCGGACAGCCGGCCATGATTTCATCAATTTTGACGACACGATCTATGTCACTGACAACTCACCGGTCAAAGACGGCCTCAAGGCCGAGAGCATAGCCTGGGCGTTTACCGCCACCACCGCCTCCAACTGGCATCCGGTTACCTGGATTTCCCATATGGCTGACGTGCAGCTGTTCGGCCTCAACCCAGCCGGTCACCACCTGACCAGCGTGTTTATCCACGCAGTCTCAGCCTTGCTGCTGTTCCTGCTGCTGGTGCGGATCACTTTCGCCCCCTGGCAGAGTCTCTTTGTGGCAACCCTGTTCGCGCTGCACCCCCTGCATGTGGAGTCGGTGGCCTGGATTGCCGAGCGCAAGGACGTGCTCAGCGGGCTGTTCTGGACACTGACCCTGATTCTCTACGCCAGCTACGTCAAAAAACCGGGAGCAGGTCGCTACCTTGCGGCCCTGGCCTGTTTTGCCGTCGGGCTGATGACCAAACCGATGCTGGTTACCCTGCCGCTGGTGATGCTGCTGCTGGACTGGTGGCCGCTAAACCGCTTTACGCCTGCAGAGAGCGGGGAGGCAGACACATCGAAACCTGCCGTCTCCGTACTTTTGATAGAGAAACTCCCCTTTCTGCTGCTTTCGGCGCTGTCATCGGCACTGACCATCTATGCCCAGCATCATGGCGGGGCGATGGCCACCCTGGACAAAGCGCCGTTCGGTCTGCGCATCGCCAATGCAATCATCGCCTATGCCACTTACATCTCCGACACCTTCTGGCCCCATGACCTGGCTATTCTCTATCCCTTCCCGTCTTCTATCCTGTTGGGACAACTGGTGGCGGCAACAGTGCTGCTGGCACTGATCTCGGCAGCGGTGTTCTATGCAGGACGGCGCTTCCCCTGGCTGGCGGTAGGCTGGCTCTGGTTCCTGATAACCCTGTTGCCGGTGATCGGCCTGATCCAGGTCGGAGGGCAGTCCCATGCCGACCGTTATACCTACATCCCGCTGACCGGCCTGTTCATCATGGTTGCCTGGGGAGTCCCGCAGCTTCTGCAGGGCTGGCGCATGAAACGGCTCGCCCTGGCAATCCTGGCCGGGATTGTCGTCAGTGCCATGACGGCCGCAACCTGGCACCAGATCAACTACTGGCGCAACAACATCACACTTTACCGCCACACGCTGGCTGTCACCAGCGACAACTACTTGATCCTGAACAACTATGCCATCGCCATGGATCAGAACGGCGATTACGAAACCGCCCTGCAGCTTTATCAGGAAGCGCTGCGGATCAACCCGCGTTCCGTATACGCTCACAACAACCTGGGGGCGGTGCTGGCCCGCCAGGGGAGATACGCCGAGGCGATTGAACACTACCAGACAGCGTTGCGGATCAAGCCGGATTATGTGATGGCTGTGATCAACATTGGTAAGTCACTGGCCGGCCTGGGCAGAAATGACGAGGCTCTGGCCCAGTATGAGCAGGCCTTGAAGATGGACCCCTCATCTTCCTATGTCCATCTGAACATGGCCATTCTGCTGCTGAAGAACGGCCAGCACGATTTGGCCCGACAGCACTACCTGTCAGCATTGCAGCTTGATCCCTACTCGACCAAGGCCCCGGTCAACATGGGCGTGGAGTTGGCGCAGCAGGGGCGTATTGACGAGGCGGCCGACTGTTTCAGGCAGGCACTGGCGATTGATCCGGATTCTGTGGAGGCGAATTTCAATTTTGGAGTTTTTCTGGCGAAACAGAACCGATACGATGAAGCGGCCGAGCGCTTTTTACATGTCTTGCGGGTCAAACCCGATTCTGCAATGGCCCGGGAGTGGCTGAGAAGGCTGGGTCGTTCGTAGCGCATGTTACATACCATTCTATCCAAGGAGTGAACAGATGCCGACAATTAATGCCCCCGGAGTTGTCACAGCATGAACATGCCAAATCTGCTCCTCTTGAAAGGCAGGCTGCCAGACCTGGTTCCGTTGGCGCTGCTGGCAGTCATCACCCTGGCGGTCTTCTGGCCGGCTCTGGGGCACGATTTCCTGATAAACTGGGACGACCGTCAGTATATCCTGGAAAACTACGTCATCAAGGGACTGACAACCGATCACCTCAAATCCGTTTTCACGACATTTTTTCTGGGCAACTATGCCCCGCTCCATCTCGTCTCCTACATGCTGGATTACGAGATGTGGGGGCTAAGACCATCAGGATTCATCTTTACCAATATCGCACTGCACTCGCTGAACGGCATGCTGCTGTTTAGCTTGCTTCAGCGACTGTCAGGACGCAAGATATTTTGTTTTTTTGCCTCTCTGATCTTTCTGCTGCACCCGGTACAGGTTGAAACCGTTGTCTGGGCCGCGGAGAGGAAGACCGTGCTGGCGATGACCTTCTTTCTTGTCAGTCTGCTCGGTTACCATGAGTACAAGAAGAGCGGCAAGAGTGCCGCTTCAGGCTGGTATATCCTCTCGCTGTTTTCTTTTATTGCCGCGCTTCTGACAAAATCGGTGGTCGTAGTCATGCCGCTGGTAATTATACTCTTCGACCTCTGTTACGTCGGCGAGAGACGTCTTAAAAAGGTACTTTCTGATGCGCTGCCGTTTGCCGTTCTTGCCGCTTTGACCGTTGCCCTGGCGTTGGCCAGCCACTCGGAAACCCACGGCGGCATAACCTCGTATCACGGCGGCAGCCCATTTGCGACCTTCTTGACAATGATTCCGGTGCTTCTCCGCTACCTGCTCCTTGTCTTCTGGCCTGCAAATCTGAGCGCCTTCTATGATGTACCCTTCAAAACCGGCGTTGATGCAGAAGTTGCCTTTGCAGCTGGAGTGGTCGCGATTCTGCTCTGCCTGGGATGGTGGCTTTACCGGCAAAAACGGGAGCTTTTCTTCTGGTATGCACTCTTCTTCACCGGACTGATCCCGGTAAGCCAGATTATTCCAATCGTCACCTTGATGAATGACCGTTATCTCTACTTTCCGATGTTGGGTGCTGCCGTTTGTCTGAGCGCGGCACTGTTGCCCGCGACAAGCTGGAAAGAATGGGCAGACTCCGGCAGGCCTTTGCCGGGAATAATCATTGTGTCCGGTCTGATCGTGGCATGCGTTGTGACAAGTTCCCTCAGAATAACGGTCTGGCAGAACAGCGCCACACTCTGGGGCGATGCGGTGAAAAAAGCTCCTGGAGTTGCGCTGGCGCACGATGGCTTCGGGGAGGGGTTACTGCAGATGGGACTGGTCGACGAGGCGATTGAGCAATTTAGAACCGCATTAAGACTATATCCGCCTTTCGCCCGTCTAAAACCAGGGTCCGGGACACAAAACGACGTAGCAAACACCTACAACAATCTCGGAGCTGCCTACGGCACAAAAGGTTTAGCGGACAGCGCCATTGATCAATTAAGTATGGCAATCAAGCTTAACCCCAAACTGGCAAAGGCATATTTCAATCTGGGCAATGCCCTCGCAAACCGGGGTCGGCTGACAGAGGCCCTGAGCTGTTTCGAAACAGCGGCAAGCCTGGAACCCCGCAATCAGGCGTACCTGGCCAACCTCCGCCTGACTCGGGAACTGCTTGTCCCAAGCCGTTAGGGCAAACCATCCTGACGAACATTTCCAGTTTGCAGGGTCAGGCGCGCCTCTACTTTGGATGCCCCGGTGGCAACACGGTATTGCTGCCGGGCGCGGGAATCTTTTTTGCGCCCTTGCCTCCCTTCGGTGTGGCCGGAGCCGGTGCCTCCTCACCCATGGTTTTGAGCAGTCTGATTGCATTCTCGTGCCCGCCCCTGGCGGCTTTTTTCAACCAGAGCACCGCCTTATCACGGTTTTTTTCGACGCCCTCACCATTAACGTACATCAGCCCCAGATTGAACTGGGCCTGATTATGGCCATTTTCGGCGGCCTTGAGATACCACTTGGCCGCAACAGCACGGTCCTGTGCCACGCCCTTGCCGCCGTCGTACATGGTGCCCAGCAGAAATTGCGCTTGCGCATGCCCTTGGTCAGCAGCTTTGCGGAACCATTCAATCCCCTCCGCCTGGTCTGCCTTAATACCTTCACCCTTAAAGTACATGACTCCCAGATTATATTGAGAATCACGGGTCTGATCGGCTTTGAATTCCTTAAGCGCCTTTTTGTAGTCATGCGCCCGGTAGGCCGCCTGTCCGGCTTTGTAATCCGCCAGGACCGGAGTGGCCATCAGGATGATACCTGTCAGTACCGCCGCAATCGTGATATTTTTTCTCATATTTCCCCCGAGCTTGGTTTGATTTAAAGCTCATTAAACTACTATGAACGCCCGAAATCAATCCCAAAATTGAGGTTTTGCTCTTTACTTGAATTGTAACAATGATTTATGATCGTAAAAATAACTCGCCGTTTAAGACGGCCTTTTCTGTGAGGTTACAAAGTGTTATCACGTTTTTTTTGTACTCTGGCCATACTGGCCGTAATAAATCTGACAGCGGCCTCGGCCCCGGCCTTGGCCGGTGAATACAAGGCTGAGTTTATTTACAAACTATCGGATTTCGCCGGAGCAAAACCCTTTAATGCCTCACTGCTGAAGGCTGATCCGAACAAGGGAGAGGTGTATGCCATCAATGGCGACTCGATCTCCGTGTTCAATGCCAGTGGTATGGAAATTTTCCGCATAGAGTCCGATTCTTCGATCGGATCAATTTCAGATGTGGTGGTCACCAGTGATCAGAAACTGGTCCTGCTGGCTAGCAAAAGCGGCCGGGTGCAGCTCCTGTTGCGCAACTACCGTGGTGAACAGCTGGGCGAAATCAATTTGACGGGATTGCCTCCAGAGCTCAAGAACTTCAACCCCAGTCGGATCTATGACCGCGACAAACAGTTTTACCTGGTCAGCATGAACAGCATGCAGCTGGTGATAACCGACGAGCAGGGTTCCTTTATTCGCGCAATAGACCTGGGCGCAGCGATAGGCTTGAATGAAAAGGAGCGGGGCGACAGCGGTATTGGAGGATTCGCCCTGGATAAGGGCGGCGGCTTTGTTTTCACCCTCTCGGCTTTGGGGAAACTGTACACCCTGGACGCTGACGGTAAAAACGCTCGTATCTTCGGTCGCCGCGGCAGCCGGCCCGGACAATTCAGTGTACCAGTAGGTGTGGCGGTGGACCTGGATGGCAACTATCTGGTGGTGGACAAATTGCGTTGCGTAGTGATGGTCTTTGACCATAAATTTGTTTTTATCAAAGAGTTCGCCAAGCGTGGACTGGGCCCGGGGGATCTGATCGCGCCGGACGATATCGTCGTAGACAGTGCCAACCGCGCCTACATAAGCAACCTCCGCAAGCGCGGGGTAGTGGTTTACCAACTCTCGAATTCTTGACCGTACCATCTGCCAGGCACCCATTCCCCTGTTTTCTTCTCCCTTCTGACCTCAACTGCTTCCAGATTGCAACTCAATTAAGATGATAAGGATGCATTACAGAATAAGTGAATTGATAATCGGGTCGGTGTTATCGATAATTTCAGGTTCAGTTGTTTAGCCGGAAATACGTGGTGTCGCGTTTGTGTAATAGCTATATAACCGAATGCAAGTTTGATTTAAATGGTAACACGCTGATATTATTGGATTGTAAATATTGGCACGCTGTTTGTATATACATATGACAAACCGTGTGATCACGCAAAACCATTTAGATG